>NZ_LIRJ01000417.1 GCF_001419745.1 Streptomyces silaceus
CGTACTACGCCCAGCGCGCCTCCGCCGGGCTGATCGTCGCCGAGGCGTCGACGCCCAACGCGGTCGGACAGACGTACGCCAACATCACCGCGATCCACAACGACGCGCACGTCGCGGGATGGCGGCGGGTCACCGACGCCGTGCGCGCGGCGGGCGGCCGGATGTTCCTGCAGCTCCAGCACGGCGGCCGGGTCGGGCACCCCGACAACAGCGGTCTGACGCCGGTCGCGCCCTCGCCGGTGCCGCTGCCGGACACCATCCACACGCCCGGCGGGCACCAACCAGCCGTCGAACCCAGGGAGATGACCGTCGAGGACATCGACGGGACCGTCGCGGACTTCGCGGCCGCCGCCCGCCGCGCGATCGACGCGGGCTTCGAGGGCGTCGAGGTGCACGCCGCGAACGGCTACCTCCTCCACCAGTTCCTCGCGAAGAACACCAACCGCCGCACCGACGCCTACGGCGGCCCGGTCGCCCACCGCATCCGCTTCGTCGTCGAGGTCGTCCGCGCGGTCGCCGAGGCGATCGGACCCGAGCGGGTCGGCGTACGCATCGCGCCCGGACTCACCGTCAACGGCATCGAGGAGGGCGACACCGACGCCCTCTACCCGGCGCTGATCGACGCCCTCGAGGAGCGCGCGGGCGGCCCGCTCGCCTACCTCCACGTCGTCTTCGCCGACCCCGACACCGACCTCTTCCGGCGGATCCGCGCGAACTGGCCCGGCACGCTCGTCGCCAACCCGGTCCTCGGCTGGGGCGGACCGCTGCCCGCCGACGGCGGCCGGCACGCGGGCGAGCGCCTGCTCGCGGCCGGGGCGGACCTGGTCTCGCTGGGCCGCGCGTTCCTCGCCAACCCCGACCTGGTCGAGCGGATGCGCGTCGGCGCGCCGCTCAACCCCCTTCAGGACAAGGGCCTGATGTACGTCGGCGGGGCGGCGGGGTACACCGACTACCCGGCCCTGAGCGAGGCCGCCGACGCCGGGACCCGTGGGTGACGAGCCCCATGGGCACGGCCGTTGGAGCCCCTGTCGGGCCGGGGCCGACGGCGCCTGGACATGCCGGCCGAGTTCCAGCCGGACTCGCGGCGGCGGCAGATACCCTGACGCATCGTCACCCCATTTCTCTCCGTACTCCGGACCCTCGGTGCCCCCACCAGACTGGCCGCCGGGGCGCGTTACGCCAAGTACCCACAAAGAAGTGGCCATTCACGGCGGTCGGGCGGCTTGATCGCTCCGGTCGGCCGGAGGGGGCCGGGGGCAGGGGCGGTCCGGCCGGTCAGGCGGCTCGCTCGGCCCGGTCCACGTGCGCGACGACACAGCTGACGTTGTCGGGGCCGCCCCGGAGGTTGGCCAGCTCGACGAGTTCGCGTACGGCGTCCTCGGGGTCGTCGGCCGCCGCGACGACCCGGCACACCTCGTCGTCGGGGACGACGGCGGACAGGCCGTCGGAGCAGAGCAGGTAGCGGTCGCCGGGCCGGGCGTCGTGCAGGCGCAGGTCGGCGGTGGCGTCCGCGCCGCCACCGAGGACCCGGGCCAGCAGGGACCGCTGGGGGTGCGAGGAGGCCTCCGCCGGGGTGAGGCGCCCGTCGTCGACCATGGACTGCACCAGCGTGTGGTCGTGGGTGATCTGGAAGAGCTCGCCGTCGCGCAGGAGATGGGCGCGGGAGTCGCCGATGTGGACGAGGGCGAGCTGCGATCCGGTCCAGAGCATGGCGGTGAGCGTCGTGCCCGCCTCGTCCTCCGGGGAGGCCCCGGCGGCGGTGTGGACGGCGCGCCCCGCCTCCGCGACGGCGTCCTCGAGGACGTTGAGCAGGGTGCCCGCGGGGACGCGGTCGAGCCCGTCGGCGTCGAACTCCAGGCGCCGCAGCGTGTCCACGGCGGCGGCGCTCGCGGGGGCCCCGCCCCGGCCGAAGCCGTCGGCGACGGCGAGGAGGCGGGAGTCGGCGTAGGCGGTGTCCTGGTTGCTCTCGCGGACGAGGCCGGCGTCGGACAGGGCGGCGCAGCGGATGGTGAGACGGTGGCCGTCAGCGGACATGTCGGGGTCCTTCCATGACAGATGACTGACGAGGAAGGTGGCCAGGTCCCGCCGCGCGGCGGTCTCGGCCTCGACCCGGGCCCAGTACGCACGGACCTCCTGCGCCGCAGCGTCGCCCTCCAGGGCGCAGACGCGGCGGATGCGGGCCAGCGGCATGTCCAGGCGGCGGAGCCAGGCGACCAGGCGGGCCCGGTCGAGCTGGTCCGGCGCGTAGAGGCGGTAGCCCGTGACCGGGTCGACGCGGGCGGGGGTCAGCAGCCCGAGCTCGTCGTACAGCCGCAGGGCCTTCGGCGAGAGCCGCGAGGCCTTCGCGAACGCCCCGATGGTCAGCAGCCCCATGGCCCGCTCCTTCCTCGTGCCGGGCACCTCGCCCGGCTCCACCGATGCTGGGGCTTCCCCCGAGGTGAAGGTCAACCGTCCGCCGCCACGGGGGCGAGACCGGCTTCGGCCAGGACGTCTGCGGCGACGCCTCGGCCGACCTGGGAGAGGCCGGCCAGCAGGTCGTCGCAGCCGATGCGCTCCGCGCCGTTACGCTCGGCGCGGGCCTCGGCGAGGGCGATGGCCTTGCGGGAGTAGGGCGTCCAGGCGATCCGCTCGGCGGCCCGGGAGGCGCCCGTGCCCAGCCGGTCCCCGACGGCGCGGTGCACGTCCTCCGGCGGGACGCCGGCGTCGCGCAGGAACCGCGTGGCGCTGTTGTCCTCCGCGGTCAGCCCCCACAGCAGGTGCTCGGTGCCGATGTAGTTGTTGCGGTGCCCCACGGCGGCCTGCCGGACGTGGGCCATCGCCCGGCGCAGCTCCTCGGACATGGTCTCGGGGCCGTACCGCTTGTGCGGCGCGTGGAAGCGCTGCTGGACCGCCTGCCGGGTCACCCCGAGCGCGCCCCCGATCTCGGCCCACGAGACCCCGTGCATCCGGCAGTGCTCGACGTAGTCCTCGACCAAGTCGTCGGCGAGCGCCTGGAGTTGCCCCGACACCCGTGCGGCGACGCCCAGCAGGGCGAGCCAGTCGGGTTGCTCCTGTCCTTCGCCGCGAAGGGCGGTGTCGCACCGGCGGTCGACCTCCGCGATGAGGTCGTCCACATCAGGAAGAGCCATGAGGCAAGTACGCCTTGACAGTTGGCGTTTGTCAACGAGTACTTGCCTTTTCGTGCCGCGGGGCCGTCCGGCGTACCGTGTCTCCGCCCTCGGGGAGATCGTTGTCGGGCCATGACCACCACGCATCGCACTGTCGCCGCCCTGCTCCTGGCCCTCGCCGGGGCCGCCGTTCCCGCCACCGCCGCCCACGCCGCCCCTCACGACGGCCTGACGGTGAGCGGCGCGGGCACGATCGAGGACGACGGCACCGTCACCCTCTCCGGCACCTACCGCTGCCTGCCCGACGGCACCCCCGGCCCGGTGTTCGTCAGCAGCACCCTGGCCCAGGGGGCCAGGACGAACGGCATCGGCGGCACGGTCGCGGTCTGCGACGGCCACGTCCACGAGTGGAGCAACACCAGCCGCCTCAAGGAGGACGCCTACGAGCCCGGCGAGGCGGAGGTGCGGGCGCACCTGATGAAGCTGTCCACGGAGACGGGTCTGCCGATGCCTCGGCCGCTGGCCCAGGAGGAGGCGCCGGTGGAGCTGTCGCGGGCGTGAGGGGGGTCGCCGAAATTTCTCGGAGAAATTTCC
This sequence comes from Streptomyces silaceus, assembly GCF_001419745.1. Lineage (GTDB taxonomy): Bacteria > Actinomycetota > Actinomycetes > Streptomycetales > Streptomycetaceae > Streptomyces > Streptomyces silaceus. The sequence goes on from NZ_LIRJ01000417.1 coordinate 3,702, forward strand.
CGGGGGGATGTCGAGAACCCGCGTGCGGCTCCGTCCCAGCAGCGAACACGGCCACAATGGGCCGCACCTCACCAAGGAGGACATCATGGCCAAGTACCTGCTGCTGAAGCACTACCGGGGCGCGCCGGCATCGGTCAACGACGTGCCGATGGACCAGTGGGAGCCGGAGGAGGTCACGGCGCACGTCCGGTACATGAACGACTTCGCCGCCCGGCTGGAGAAGACCGGGGAGTACGTCGACAGCCAGGCGCTCTCGCCGGAGGGAACGTTCGTCCGCTACGACGGCGAGGGGCGGCCGCCGGTCACCGACGGCCCCTTCGCGGAGACCAAGGACCTGATCGCCGGCTGGATGGTGATCGACGTCGACACCTACGAGCGCGCGCTGGAACTGGCCGGCGAGCTGTCGGCGGCGCCGGGCGCGGGCGGCAAGCCGATCCACGAGTGGCTCGAGGTGCGCCCGTTCTACGGCGTGCAGCCCACGGCCACCGAGTGAACGAGGCGCTGCTCCGGCAGCTGGTGCCCGAGGTGATCGGTGTCCTCGTCCGCCGCGGAGCCGACTTCGCGGCGGCCGAGGACGCCGTGCAGGACGCCCTGGTCGAGGCCGTGCGCGCGTGGCCGGACGACGAGCCGCGCGATGCCAAGGGCTGGCTGGTCACGGTGGCCTGGCGGAAGTTCCTCGACGCGGCCCGCGCGGACACCTCGCGGCGGCGGCGCGAGGAGCGGGTCGAGGCGGAGCCCGCGCCCGGCGGGGCAGGGGCGGTGGACGACACGCTGCGGCTGTACTTCCTGTGCGCGCACCCGTCCCTGACCCCGGCCTCGGCGGTCGCGCTCACGCTGCGGGCGGTCGGCGGCCTGACCACGCGGCAGATCGCGGCGGCGTACCTGGTGCCGGAGGCGACCATGGCCCAGCGGATCAGCCGGGCCAAGCGGACGGTCTCCGGCGTGCGGTTCGACAGGCCGGGCGACGTCGCCACGGTGCTGCGGGTGCTCTACCTGGTCTTCAACGAGGGCTACTCCGGCGACGTCGACCTCTCCGCCGAGGCGATCCGGCTCACCCGCCAGCTGGCGGCCAGGACCGGCCACGAGGAGGTCGCGGGCCTGCTGGCGCTCATGCTGCTGCACCACGCGCGCCGCCCGGCCCGGACGACGGCCGACGGCAGCCTGGTCCCGCTCGCCGAGCAGGACCGCGGGCGGTGGGACACCCGGCTGATCGCCGAGGGCATCGGAATCCTCCAGGCGGCCCTGGCCCGCGACCGCCTGGGCGAGTTCCAGGCCCAGGCGGCCATCGCCGCGCTGCACGCGGACGCGCGGACCGCGCAGGAGACGGACTGGGTGCAGATCGTGGAGTGGTACGACGAGCTGGTGCGGCTCACCGACAGCCCGGTGGCCCGCCTCAACCGGGCGGTGGCGGTGGGCGAGGCCGACGGCCCCCGCGCCGGCCTGGCGGCCCTCGCGGACCTCGACCCCTCCCTGCCGCGCCACACGGCGGTGGCGGCCTACCTGCACGAGCGCTCCGGCGACCTGAAGTCGGCCGCCCACCTCTACACCCAGGCCGCACAAACGGCCCCCAACCTCCCGGAACGCAACCACCTCACCCACCAGGCGGCCCGCATCAACGCGCGGCTGCGGGGGTGAGCGGCGCCGCGGGACCGCCGCCATCGTGGCGTAGCGCACTTTTGCAAGCGGGCGCTTGCAATAGTTAGCGGGGGTGCTGCACCATCGGGGTATGGCATCACTCAACGTCGGCAATCTCGGTGAGTATCTGCGCGAGCAGCGGCGTACCGCGCAGCTGTCGTTGCGGCAGCTCGCCGACGCCGCCGGGGTGTCCAATCCGTATCTGAGCCAGATCGAGCGCGGCCTGCGCAAGCCGAGCGCCGAGGTCCTGCAGCAGGTCGCCAAGGCCCTGCGGATCTCCGCGGAGACGCTGTACGTACGGGCCGGGATCCTCGACGAGAAGGAGCGGGACGAGCTGGAGACGCGCGCCGTCATCCTCGCCGACCCCTCCATCAACGAGCGCCAGAAGCAGGTGCTGTTGCAGATCTACGAGTCGTTCCGCAAGGAGAACGGCTTCGAGACCTCGTCGTACGCGGAGCAGGACACCGCCGTCGATGGCGCCCGCACAGCCGACGCCGGCGATGCCGAGCCGAAGCAGAACCCCTCAAGCTGACCACGCTCACGCGAAACCGGGAGGACCATCCTCATGGCCATCACCGATGACCTGCGCAAGACCCTCAGCAACCCCACCCCCGCGTACTTCGTCGCCGGGTCCGCGGACCTCGCCTTCCAGCAGGCGAAGAAGGTGCCCGGCATCGTCGAGCAGCTGATCGCCGAGGCGCCGGCCCGTATCGACGCGGTGCGCAACACCGACCCGAAGGCCGTCCAGGACAAGGCCACCGCCCGCGCCAAGGAGGCACAGGAGACCCTCCAGGCCAAGGTCAACGAGGTGATCGGCACGCTCGACACCGACCTGAAGAAGCTCGGCGAGACCGCCCAGGACCTCGCCCTGCGCGGCGTCGGCGTGGCCGCCGAGTTCGCGGTCAAGGCGCGCGAGAAGTACGACGAGGTCGCCGAGCACGGCGAGCAGGCCGTGAAGGCCTGGCGCGGCGAGGCCGCCGAGGAGATCCTCGACCTGGCCGAGACGGTCGAGCCGGACGCCGAGCCCGAGGCCGTGGAGGCCCAGGAGCCCAAGAGCGCGACGGCCGCCGGGCCCAAGAGCGCCGTGGCCACCGAGTCCAAGGCCGCCGCCCCGGCGAAGAAGCCGGCCGCGAAGAAGACCACGGCCCGCAAGCCGGCCGCGAAGAAGACGACGCCGCCCGCCGGCAAGTAGTCGTGTGGACGGGGCGGGCACTCACGGCGTGCCCGCCCCGTTGACGGGGTAGCGGGTACCGTGGCCGCGTAATCGATGAGCCGAGACTGGTGGTGGACGTTGTGCTGATGCAGGGGTTCGCGAACTTCATGTGGCTGCTGTCGCTGGCCCTGATCGTTTTCAGCGGATTCGCGCTCATCGACGCCGCGGTCCGGCGTGAGGACGCCTACCGTGCGGCGGACAAGAAGACCAAGCCGTTCTGGCTGATCATCCTCGGACTCGCCTTCGTGGTGAACCTGCTCTTCCCGATCCTGTCGTTCCTGCCGATCATCGGCCTCGTCGCGACGATCGTGTACATGGTCGACGTACGCCCCGCGATCCAGCAGATCACCGGCGGCGGCGGCCGCCGCGGCGGCTCCAGCAGCGACGGTCCGTACGGGCCGTACAACGGCGGCCGGTAAGCCCGTGCGGTACCGCTGACGGCCCCGTCGTCAGCGGCCCCCGGGCGTCCGGTCGAGCAGCAGCACCGCCACGTCGTCCGTCAGATCCCCGCCGTTGAGGTCGCGCACCTCGTTCACGGCCGCCTCGAGAAGCTCGTCGCCCTGCAGCCCCGCGGCGATCTGGCGGCGGATCATCTCCACCATCCCCTCCTGCCCCAGGCGCTGGTTGCCCCGGCCGATACGGCCCTCGATCAGGCCGTCCGTGTAGAGCATCAGGCTCCACTTCCCGCCGAGCTCCACCTGCTTGCGCGGCCAGCGCGCCCGCGGCAGCAGTCCGAGCGCCGGGCCGCTGTCCTCGTACGGCAGGAGATCCGCGAGCCGGCCCTCGCGCGCGATCAGCGGCGACGGGTGTCCGGCCAGGCACAGCCCGGCCCGGCGGCCGTCCGGCGCGATGTCGACCGTGCACAGCGTCGCGAAGATCTCGTCGTCGGCCCGCTCGTGCTCCAGGACCTTCTGCAGCGTGGACAGCAGCTCGTCGCCGCACAGCCCCGCGAAGGTCAGCGCGCGCCAGGCGATCCGCAGCTCCACGCCGAGCGCCGCCTCGTCGGGCCCGTGGCCGCAGACGTCGCCGATCATGACGTGCACGGAGCCGTCGGGGGTGCGCACGGTGTCGTAGAAGTCGCCGCCGAGCAGCGCGCGGGAGCGTCCGGGCCGGTAGCGGGCGGCGAACCGCAGCGGTGAGCCCTCCAGGAGCGGCGTCGGCAGCAGGCCGCGCTCAAGCCGGGCGTTCTCCTGGGCGCGCAGCCGCGACTCGGTGAGCTGGCGCTGGGCGGCGTCGGCGCGCTTGCGCTCCACCGCGTACCGGATCGCCCGGCTCAGCAGGCGCCCGTCCAGCTCGTCGCGGAAGAGATAGTCCTGGGCGCCGACGCGCACGGCCTCGGCGCCGCGCTCGGCGTCGCCGTCCGCGGTGAGGGCGAGCACGGCGTGCCGGGGCGCGAGGCGCAGCACGTGCCGGAGCGCGCCCAGCTCGTCCCCGTCCGTCTCCTCGGCCGCGGAGGCGGCGCCCGGAGCGGTCAGGGCGAGGTCGAGCAGGATGCAGTGCACGTCGTCGGTGAGGAGCCGCTCGGCCTCGGTGAGGTTGCGGGCGGTGCGGATGCGGATGGGCTTGCCCGCGGAGTCGAGGAGCTCGGGGACGCTCAGGGAGCCCGCCGGGTCGTCCTCGATCACCAGCAGGCTGAGTCCGGAGCCGTTGCTGCTGCCGTTGCCTTGGCCGGTCGTGTCATGGGCGGGCGCCGCCGTCTCGTGTCGGGGCGCCGCATGAGCCTGACCGCCTTCCGCGGCCGGGATCGCTCTCTGCCGCGGTATGGGTACGGGCATCGCTTGGTTCCTTCCCTCCCCCCGAGGGCATGGTCCCGCGCAGGTCGACGCGGCACCGACGGGGACCTTAGCGGTAGCCGTGCCTCCATTGGAATGCCGGACGGCAAACAGCCACCGTCATATGCCGCATCCAGGAACGCAATTGGGCACGGTGTGGTCCCGCCAGGGATGACGAACATCACGTCGTGAGGGCCCAGCGCACGGCCGGGCCGTGCGCTGGGTCACATCCGGCGCGGACGTCCGCGGCTACTTGTCCGGCCGTACGACCCCGAGGATCTGCATGGACCCCGCGCCCGCGATCGTCACGTCCCGGCCGGGACGCGGCGCGTGCACGATGGCGCCGTCGCCCACGTACAGCCCGACGTGGCTCGCGTCCGAGTGGTAGATGATCAGGTCACCGGGGCGCATGTTCTTGACGTCGACGCGCGGCAGTTGCTTCCACTGCTCCTGCGAGGTGCGCGGAATGCCCTTGCCGGCCGCGGCCCAGGCCTTCGAGGTGAGCCCCGAGCAGTCGTACGACCCCGGGCCCTCGGCGCCCCACACGTACGGCTTGCCGATCTGGGCGGTGGCGAACGCGATGGCCTTCTTGCCCGCCGGAGTCGCCTTGCCGCCGATGTCCTTGAGGACGCCCGAACTCACCCACGCCGACTGCTTCTTGAGGGCGGCCGCCTCCTCCAGCTTGCGCAGCCGCTCCCGCTCCTTCTTCTCCAGGCGGGACTCGAGGGCCTCGGCAGCCGCGATCTTCTTCTTTATCCGCTTCTTGGAGGCCGCCTTCTCCTTGCGGTTGGCCTCCAGCTTCTTCCAGCGCGCGGTGGCGTCCTCGGCGTAGACCCGCAGGTCGTCCTGGGTGCGCTCCAGCTCGGTCAGCAGGCCCTTGGTCGCCTTCTCGCCCTGCCGCATGCGCCCGGCGCCGTCCAGGAACCGGCCCGGGTCGTCGCTGAGCATCAGCTTGGCCTCGTCGGGCACCCCGCCGTTGCGGTACTGGGCGCGGGCGGCGGCGCCCGCGCGGGCCTTCAGCTTCTTGAGCTTGGCCTGGCCCTCGACGATGTCCTTGGCGAGCTTCACGATCTGCTCGGACTGCTTGTCGGCCTTCTCCTCGGCGGCGTTGTACGCGTCCGTGGCCACGCCCGCGTCGTGGTAGAGGTCCTCGATCTCCTTGCGGACCTCCTCAAGGGACTTGTCCGTACGGGGAGTCGGCTCGGCCGGTGGCTTCACGGGACTCGCCGGAGCGCTCGCCGGGCTCGCGAAGGCCGTCCCCGGTGCGGTCAGCACCGTCGCCGCGCAGATCAGCGCCACGGCCGTCGCCGTCGAGTATCGCTTGCCAGTCACGCCCCGCCACCCCCAAAGCTGATTTACCGTCAGTAACTTGCGGTCGCCCTCGGGATGGTGCCATGACCGCGCCCAATCCGACAGAGCCCGGCCACCACTTCGATCTCCCCACCCGCCCTTCTGTGACGAACGGCACGCAGGGTTCGTTCCCCGCAGGTCACAGCGATGCGTTCCACGCGGGCCGGACGGGATCACGGCCGGGGGGACGGGCACATGTGTTCAACCCCGGGGCGGAGGGGGCTCCAGGGACGGGGGGCTCCAGGGTCGGGGGCGGAGATCCCGGCGGTGAGTCGGCTCCGTCAGCTCCCCCGCGGCGCCAACGCCTCCCACCGCACCGTCACTTCCCCCTGCCG
>NZ_LIRJ01000418.1 GCF_001419745.1 Streptomyces silaceus
CGCGCCGCCCTCGCCCGCCTCCTGCTCGCGCCCCGCGAGTCCGAACTCGCCGCCAGCCTCGCCGAGGTGACGAAGTCCAGGGCCCGCCTGGTCGACGCCTTCGAGGCCGAACGCCGCAGGATCGAGCGGGACTTGCACGACGGGGCGCAGCAGCGGCTCGTCGCCCTCACCATGAGCCTCGGCCTCGCCCGGCTCGACGTACCCCAGGACAGCCCGCTCGCCGAGCGTCTCGCGAGCGCCCACGACGAGGCGGGCCGCGTCCTGGCCGAGCTGCGCGAGCTGATCCGGGGCATCCACCCGCAGGTGCTTACCGACCACGGCCTGGCCACCGCCGTCGAGGACGCGGCGGACCGCTGCGCCGTCCCCGTGGAGGCGGACCTCGCGCTGCCGAGACTGCCCGAAGCCGTCGAGTCCGCCGGGTACTTCGCGGTCCGCGAGGCCCTCGCGAACGTCGACCGGCACAGCGGGGCCACCCGCGCCCGCGTCACCGCCGCGCACACCGGCGGAGTGCTCCGCGTCGAGGTGCGCGACGACGGCCGGGGCGGCGCGGAACCGGCCCGCGGCACGGGCCTGACCGGGCTCGCGGACCGGCTCGCGGTGCTCGATGGCACACTGACGCTCACCAGCCCGCCCGGCGGCCCGACCGTCCTGTCCGTGGAGATCCCGTGCACAGCCGAAGCCCCGGCGGAAGCGACCGCCGAAGTCTGAGAGTCGTCCTCGCCGAGGACAGCGTGCTGCTGCGGGAAGGGCTCATCGGCCTGCTCGCCCGCTTCGGGCACGAGACCGTCGCCGCGGTGGGCGACGCGGACGCGCTGCGCGACGCGGTGTCGGCGTACGAACCGGACATCGTGGTGACCGACGTGCGGATGCCGCCCGGGTTCCAGGACGAGGGGCTGAAGGCGGCGGTCGCGCTCCGGCAGCGCCGCCCGACGCTGCCCGTGCTGGTGCTCAGCCAGTACGTCCAACGGTCGTACGCGGCGGAGCTGTTGGACAGCGGTGACGGCACCGGCGTCGGTTATCTGCTCAAGGACCGGGTGGGCCAGGTCGAGCAGTTCGTGGAGGGGCTCACGCGGGTCGCGGAGGGCGGCACGG
>NZ_LIRJ01000419.1 GCF_001419745.1 Streptomyces silaceus
TCCCCGCCCGGCCCCCGGCACGCGCCGGTGAGCCACTGGCCGCCCGACTGGTGCTCGGGGAAGCCGTCGACGAGGACGAGGGCGCCCCGGTAGTCGAGCGTGCGGTGCAGGGTGACGGGCGAGGGGACCGGCGCCGGTTCGTCCAGGACGAGCACCGCGAGGTCGCCCTGCGCCTTGCCGAAGGGCGGCACCCAGTGCCCGGCCTCGACGGTCGCGGTGCGGCGCGGGGTGCGGGTCAGGCCCTGCAACAGCGGGAACTCGACCTGCACGCGGTCGGGGCGGCGGCCCGTGGCCGGGTCGCGGACGACGTGGGCGCAGGTGAGGACGCGGTCGGTGCCGAACAGCACCCCGGCGCCCAGCACGTCGCCGCTTCCGGATGCCGCCCACCGGCGCAGCCGCACCCGCCAACTGGAATGGTCCATCGGAGAGTCGACGCCCCCGTCCGCAGCTTCGGCAGCCCCCCGCAGCCTCCTCCTTGCCTCCTCAGGATAGGTGCGGGGGAGGGGTATGACGCCTGCGCTGCATGGGGAGGTAGTGGGGGACCCCGCGTCCGGAGCCCCCCTCCTGCCGGGTGTGCGCTCAGGCCCCCGGAGCGCCGGACCTCACGCCGACGAGACGGGGAAGGCCACGTCGCACACCTCGTCCTCGGGCCCCGTCTCCGCCCAGTCCACGAAGTACACCTCGCGGCACGGCCCCGTGACGGTCAGACCCTGCTCGGACACCCAGGCCTCCACGGCGTCGAAGGCCGCGATGATCTGCGGATACGACACCTGTGCCTTGGTGATCCTGGTGTACGCGAGACGGTGCGCGGGCTCCGCGCGGACGGTGAGGTCCGCCGTGCGCCCCCGCTGCCGCGCCCACGCGCGGGCCGCCTCCGCGTCGGCGACCGGCACGCACGACTCGGCGGGCCCGTCGCTCTCCTCGGTCACCTCGGAGTGGTAGACGACGTAGTGCGGGCCGGGCATGCCGCCGCACTCCTCGCGGGCCGCCCGCTCCAGGCGTTCGGCGGAGCCCGAGATCCACGCGGGCAGCTCGTTCGCCCGCACGTGCCGGGTCTCGCTGATGACGTACCGCTCCGGCACGTCCACGGTCTTCACTTCGAATGTCGCGTACAACTCGGCTTTCCTTCCCGAGAGTCGGCCACGGAGGTACCGCGCGAGCGTCCGCTGCTCCGCGAAGCGCTCCTCGACCCCGGCCCAGTAGCCGTCGAGCGAGCGCGCGGCCCGCTCACCGTCGAGCGCGACGACGTCGGCGACGGCCGCCAGCGGCATGTCCAGGCGGCGCAGCAGCGCGACCGTGCGGGCCCGCTCGACCTGGTCGGGCCGGTAGTAGCGGTAGCCGCTGGCCTCGTCGACGTGCGCGGGGGCCAGCAGCCCGAGCCGGTCGTACAGCCGCAGCGCCTTCGGCGAGAGCCGCGCGCGGGCGGCGAACGCGCCGATGGACAACAGCTCGTCGTCGTGTTCCACGTTCACGGGGTCATCCTCCGTCACCGGGCCGGTCGGCCCGGTGACGCAGACGGTGGGGTCTGTCCCAGGGGCAAGGTCAACCGCGTCGCCCGGCTAGCGGGTGTACTCCTGCCAGATCCGCGGCACGAGCACGTTCCCGCGCTCGGACCTGCTTCCGCCGACCCCGGACAGCGGCAGCAGCCGCGGCTCGTCGGGCCGCACGCGGAACAGCGTCACCGCCGTCGACAGATCCTTGGTGAACGCCGTGAACCAGGCCGACCTGAGTCGGTCCTGGTCGCCGGTGCGGCCCACCGCGACGTCCTCGCCGATCCGCTTGCCGCCCGCGCGCAGGGCGTCGGTGACCTCCTGGGCGACCTGCGGGTCCAGCGCGCGCCGGGACGCGGAGGGGGCGAGGCCGGGCAGGGCCACGCCGTCCTTGACGACCTTCGTCACCGAGTAGGGGTCGCGCCGCACGCCGTCGTTGGCGAAGGTGCCGTAGGCGGTGGCCATGCGGATCGCGCTGGGCGTCGACGTGCCGATGGAGAAGGTCGGCTCCAGTCGGGCCATGCTCTGGCGCAGCAGCCCGGCGTCCACGGCCGTCGCGCGGACCCTGTCCCGGCCGACGTCCCCGCCCAGGCGTACGTACGTGGCGTTGCCGCCGGACACCAGGGCCTCGGCGAGCGTGGGGCGGTCGGGGTCGGGGGAGCCGGCCGCCACGCGCAGGGTGCCGTCGGCGGCGTAGCGGCTGTCGGCCAGGACGCTCTCGCGCACGCCGGGCACACGGTTCTTGAGGCCCGCCTCGGCGAAGCCGGGACCCCGCACGGACACCCCGTGCTCCAGCGCGGCGGCCAGCACGAACGGCTTGAACGCGGAGCCCACCGGGACGCCGGACGTGTCGGCGTTGTTGGTGAAGTGCTCGGTGGCGTCCCGGCCGCCGTACAGCGCGAGGACCGCGCCGTCGGAGGGCCGCACGGACGCGGCGCCGACCTGGACGTGCCGGTCGGCCGCCCGGCCCTTGGGATCGAGGTCGCGGGCGAGGACGCGGCGCACGGCGCGCTCCATGCGGCGCACCTGGTGCCGGTCGAAGGTGGTGTGGATCCGGTACCCGCCGCGCGCCAACTGCTCGTCGGTGAGGCCGGTGTGCTGCTTCACGTAGCGGTTGGCGACGTCGACGAGATAGCCGGTCTGGCCGCCGAGGCTGGTGGAGCGCGACTGGCGGCGCGGCTCGGGGAACGTGCGGTACTTCGCCCGCTCCTTCTTCGACATCAGGCCGACGTCGACCTGCCGGTCCAGGATCCACGCCCAACGCCCGCGCGCCCGCTCGTGGTTGGCCCGGCTGATCGACGGATCGTACTGCTCGGCACCCTTCAGTACGGCGGCCAGCAGGGCGCCCTGGCTCGGGTCCAGGTCCTTGGCGGGGATGCCGTAGTAGGCGTGGGCGGCGGCCTCGATGCCGTTGGCGCCGCGCCCGAACCAGCTGGTGTTGAGGTACCCCTTGAGGATCTCGTCCTTGCTCTTCTTGCGGTCCACCTTCAGCGCGATGACGAACTCCTTGACCTTCCGCGTGACGGTCTGGTCCTGCGAGAGGTAGGTGTTCTTCACGTACTGCTGGGTGATGGTGGAACCGCCCTGGGTCTCCTGGCCGCGGGCCATGTTCACGACGGCGCGGGCCAGACCCTTGGGGGAGACCCCGGAGTCCTCGTAGAACGTCTCGTTCTCGGCGGCGATCACCGCGTCGACGGCGGAGGGGGCGATCCGGTCCAGGTCGACGATCTGCCGGTTGACCTCGCCGGTGCTCACCATCTGGGTGCCGTCGGACCAGTAGTAGACGTTGGCCTCGCGGCGGGCCGCCGCGTTCTCGTCGGGGATGTCCACGCTGACGTAGACGCAGACGAAGAGCCCGGCGACGGCGGTGACGAACAGGCCCGTCGTGGCGAGGAGCTGACGCCAGGACGGGAGCCAGCGGCGGACGCCGGAGCGGCCGGAGCGCGGATAGTCGACGAGGCGGCGCCGCTGTCCGCGCCGGCCGGCCGGGCGCCGCCGGGCGGCGGGCTGCCGCCGGCCGCGGCGACGCGGACTCTTCCCCTGCGTGTGTGTCCCCATGCCGGAGGAGAGCGCGCCGCACGCGGCCGGGTTGGCCGGGAGGCTGTTATCGGTACGTAACAGTCCGCTCGGGGAGGAGCGGTGAAGTCAGCGGACCTTCGTCAGCGCGCCCTTGTCCTTGAGGGTGGCGAACCCGTTGGCCCAGAGGCTGTTGACCCGCTGGCGCTCCTGGGCGTTGGGGTAGGCGTTGGTGCAGGACGTGCCGGGGCCGCCGCCCGACATCAGCTCGCTGCACGGGCCCGAGTAGTGGTCGGGCAGACCGAGCACGTGGCCGGTCTCGTGCGCCGTCACACGGGTGGAGTTGTACTGCTGGTTCTGCCGGTAGTCCAGGAAGATGTAGCCGCGGCCGTGCCCGTCGGTGGAGGCGTACGAGCCGCGCGAGTCATTGCCCTCGCGGTACTGGAAGTTGCCGGTCGAGCTGGTCTCCTGCAGCTTCACGTTGCTGACCGAGGAGTTCCATATCTGCGTGCTCTGGGCTATCTGGCTGCGGAAGCTGGGCGCCCGGCTGGTGTTGTAGGTGACGGTGACGACCTGGATGCCGGGCTTCTCCGCCTGCTTCTTCAGGGCCGACTTCATGACGGCCTCGAAGAACTGCCGGTTGGCGGCCTCCTCCTGGGCCGAGCCCGTGTACGACGACGTGGCGTGCGTCGTGGCGGGCTTGACGGAGTCGGGTGCCGGGGCGGGGGCCGCGAACGCCGTGGGGGCGGCGGCGAGCGAGGCCACGAGGGAGGCCGCGCCGAGAGCGGCGGCGAGGCTGATCCTGGATCTGTTCATGGGGGTGTGTCCCTTCCGGGATGGAGGCCTGCGGGTGCGGCCTCCGGTCGGGACGAGTATCGGGAGCGCGGGGCGTGTTTGCGCCGATGCCATTCGGCGATAACGCGACGGCATCAAGTGGCCCGTGGGGCACGCGACGTGCGCGTCACGGCAGCCTTCTGACGCGGTGCACGTCCCGTACGCACAGGTTGAGGGCGCAGGACACCACGATGATCCCCGCGCAGACCAGGAGCACCGAACGGTCGCTGAACACGGGGGAGATGAGCGCGACGACGAGATAGCCGAGCGGGATCGCGAGCCGCTCGCCGACCTGGTTGAAGGAGCTCATCCGCCCCAACTCGTCCTCGGGGACGTGCTGTTGGAAGGCCGTCACCCAGGTGACGGCGGCGATGTCCAGGGTGATGCCCGCGGCCACGGTGCACAGCAGCAGCCAGGGCAGCGGCAGCCCGAGCGCGAGCCCGGTCAGCGGCAGCGCGAGCCCGGCGCCGGCGA
>NZ_LIRJ01000042.1 GCF_001419745.1 Streptomyces silaceus
GGCGCCGGAGGCGGCGGTGTCGGGGCGGGCCAGGCGCGGGACGAACACGGTGTCGCCGCGCAGGGCGGCCTCCGGCTCGCCCTCGGCCACGGCGGCGGCGAGGACGGGGGCGGGCACGCCGGCGGGCTCGCCGTCGGTGTCCACCAGCAGGAAACGGTCCGGGTGTTCGGACTGGGCGGAGCGCAGCAGACCGCGCACGGCGGCCTGCGCCGGGTCGGGCAGCTCCTCGGGCGCGATGCCGACGGCGCCGCGCGTCAGGACGGCCAGGCGCGCCTGGGCGGGCGCCTCCTGGGCGAGCCACTCCTGGACGCGGGCCAGCACGGCACCGGTCAGCGCGTGGGCCTCGGCCGGGACGTCGGCGCCGTCGGGCACAGCCTGAGCGGTGCAGTCGAGCAGCACCAACTCGGGCTCTCCCGAGAGGACTTCGGCGAGCGGGGCGCCCGGGTGCCAGAAGGCGGTGCGGGGCGCGTCGGTGTGCGCGGGCTGCCAGGCGTCCCAGCGCGGGACGTACAGCGAGCGGGTGGGGACGGTGCGCACGTCGGCGGCGGACAGCGGGCGCAGGACCAGCTCGTCCACGGAGGCGACGGGCGCGCCCGAGGTGTCGGTGGCGCGCAGCCGTACGCCGTCCTCGCCCGCCGCGGTCAGCTGGACGCGCAGCGCGGTGGCGCCGTCGCTCCAGCTCTGCACGCCGGACCAGGCGAACGGCAGGCGTAGCGTGCCCTCGTCGCCGAACAGCCCGCCCAGGCCCATGGCGTGGAGGGCGGCGTCGAGGAGCGCCGGGTGGACGAGGAACTCCTCGGCACTCGCCTCCTCGGGGAGGGCGACCTCGGCGAACACGTCGTCGCCGCGCCGCCAGACGGACTGCAGGCCCTGGAAGGCGGGGCCGTACTCGTAGCCGCGCTCGAACAGCGCGTCGTAGAAGTCACCCATCTCGACGGAGGTGGCGCCGGCGGGCGGCCACGCGCCCCGGAGGTCGCCGAACTCGGCGCCGTCCCGGGGCTCTTCGGCCGTGAGCGTGGCGGTGGCGTGGCGGATCCACTCGGCGGGCTCGTCCTGGTCCGCCGTGCCGGCGCGGGAGTAGACGGCCGCGCCGCGCGCGCCGTTCTCGTCGGCCTCGAAGACCTGGACCTGGACGGTGACGCCGATGTCCTGGGTGAGGGTGAGGGGCCGCTCCAGGGTGAGTTCCTGGACGCGGGCGCAGCCGGTCTCGCGGCCCGCGGCGAGCGCGAGTTCGAGGAAGGCGGTGCCCGGCAGGAGCACGGTCTCCAGGAGGGCGTGGTCGGCCAGCCAGGGGTGGGTGGGCAGCGAGAGGCGCCCGGTGAGGACGGTCGTGCCGGACTCGGCGGGCACGGTGGCGGCGGCGAGCAGCGGGTGCGCGACGGGGTCGAGGCCGATGCCGGCGGCGTCGCCGGTGGCGGCCGGTCCCTCCATCCAGAAGCGGCGCCGCTGGAAGGGGTACGTCGGCAGCTCGGCGGAGTCGGCCAGGGCGGCGGTCGCGGCCGGGGTGTCCAGGAAGGCGCCCCAGGAGACGGGGACGCCGCGGGTCCACAGCGCGGCGGCGGCGCGGGTCAGCGCGGTGCTCTCGTCCTGGTCGCGGCGCAGGGTGCCGGAGACCACCACGTCGGCGCGGCCCGCGGCGGCGGCGACGTCCTCGATGGCGGGGGCGAGCACCGGGTGCGGGCTGATCTCGACGAACGTGTCGATGCCCCGGTCGAGCAGCGCGGCGACCGTCTCGGCGAACCGCACGGGCCGACGCAGGTTCCGGTACCAGTACTGGGCGTCGGCCTCGGTGTCGCCGAGTGGCTCCACCGTCACCGACGAGTGCATGGGCACGGTTCCGGCGCGCGGCGCGACCGGCTCGGCGACCTCCAGGAGCCGGGCACGGATGCCCTCGACGTGCGGGGTGTGCGAGGCGTAGTCGACCGGAATGGTGCGGGCGCGGACGCCCGCGGCCTCGGCGGCCTCGGAGACCTCGGCGAGCACCTCGGGGGCGCCCGCGACGACGGTGGCGCCGGGGCCGTTGACGGCGGCGACCCACACGCCCTCGCGCTCGCCGAGGAGTTCGGCGGTGCGCTCGGCGGAGGCGGCGAGGGAGACCATGCCGCCCTGGCCCGCGAGGTCCTCGGCGATGGTGCGGCTGCGCAGCGCGACCAGGCGCGCCCCGTCCTCCAGGGAGAGGATGCCGGCGGCGCAGGCGGCGGCGATCTCGCCCTGCGAGTGGCCCGCCACGACGTCGGGGGTGACGCCCGCGGCCTGCCACACCTTGGCGAGGGAGACCATGACGGCCCACAGCGCGGGCTGCACGACGTCGACGCGCTTGAGGGCCTGCTCGTCGCCGAGGACGTCGAGGAGCCGCCAGTCGGTGTGCGGCGCCAGCGCGTCGGCGCAGGCGCCCATGGCCTCGGCGAAGACGGGCGAGGACGTGATCAGTCCGGTGGCCATGCCGACCCACTGGGCGCCCTGGCCGGGGAAGACGAACGCGACCTTGGCGCCGGCGCGGGCGGTGCCGTGCACCAGGCCGGGGGCGTCCGCCGTGCCGTCGGCGAGGGCGGTCAGCGCTCCGGCGCGCTCGTCGCCGAAGACGACGGCGCGCTGCGTGAAGGCGGCGCGGGTGCGCACCAGCGCGGCGGCGACGGCGTCCGCGTCGGGGGCGGCGGTGTCGCCCGCCGCGCCGACGAAGGTGCGCAGCCGTGCGGCCTGGTCGTACAGCGCGGCCTCGTTCTTGGCGGACAGCGGCCAGGGCGGTACGACGCCGGTGAGGACCGGCGCGGCTCCCCCGGCGTCGGCTGCGGGAGCCTCGGTGTCCGGCTCCTCGGCCTCGGGGGCCTGTTCGAGGATGACGTGGGCGTTGGTGCCGCTGATGCCGAACGAGGAGACGGCGGCCCGGCGCGGGCGGCCCGTCTCGGGCCAGGCCACGGGCTCGGTGACGAGCTCGACGGCGCCGGCCGTCCAGTCGACGTGCGGGGTGGGCTCGTCGACGTGCAGGGTCGGGGGTACGACGCCGTGCTGGAGGGCGAGCACCATCTTGATGACGCCCGCGATGCCGGCCGCCGACTGGGTGTGCCCGATGTTGGACTTCACCGAGCCGAGCAGCAGCGGACGGTCCTCGGGACGGTCCTGGCCGTACGTCGCCAGCAGCGCCTGCGCCTCGATCGGGTCACCGAGCGTCGTGCCGGTGCCGTGCGCCTCCAGGGCGTCGACGTCGGCCGGGGAGAGCCCGGCGTTGGCGAGGGCCTGACGGATGACGCGCTGCTGGGACGGGCCGTTGGGCGCCGTCAGACCGTTGGACGCGCCGTCCTGGTTGACCGCCGAGCCCTTGATGACCGCGAGGACGCGGTGGCCGTTGCGGCGCGCGTCGGAGAGCCGCTCGACGAGCAGCACGCCGACGCCCTCGCCCCACGCGGTGCCGTCGGCGGAAGCAGCGAACGCCTTGCACAGGCCGTCCTGGGACAGCCCGCGCTGCTTGCTGAACTCGGTGAACGCGGCCGGGGTCGACATCACCATCACGCCGCCCACCAGGGCCAGCGAGCTCTCCTTGTTGCGCAGCGACTGCGCCGCCAGGTGCAGCGCGGTCAGCGAGGACGAGCAGGCGGTGTCGACGGTGACGGCGGGTCCCTCGAACCCGTACGTGTAGGAGATGCGGCCGGAGAAGATGCTGGAGGCGTTGCCGGTCAGGAGGTAGCCCTCGCTGTCCTGCGTGTTGCCCACGTTCCCCCCGTACCCGGACAGGACACCGCCGACGAAGACCCCCGCGCTCTCGCCGCGCAGCGTGCCCGGGTCGATCCCGGCCCGCTCGAACGCCTCCCAGGAGGCCTCCAGGAGGACCCGCTGCTGCGGGTCCATCGCGAGGGCCTCGCGTGGGGATATCTCGAAGAACTCCGCGTCGAAGTCGGCGGCGCCGTCGATGAATCCGCCCTTGCGGATGTACGAGCTGCGCGGGCGCAGCCCGTCCGGGTCGTAGAGGGCCCCCAGGTCCCAGCCGCGGTCCGCGGGGAAGTCCGCGATGCCCGCGCGCCCCTCGGCGACCAGCTGCCACAGGTCCTCGGGGGTCTGCACCCCGCCGGGGAACCGGCAGCTCATGCCGACGACGGCGAGCGGCTCACGGGCGGCCTCCTCCACGGCGCGCAGCCGTGCGTAGGAGTCGCGGGCGTCGGCAACCGCCTGCTTCAGGTACTCGCGGAGCTTCTGCTCGTTCGACATCCAATCCTCTTCCGATCCAACAAATGCAGTCAGCAGGTGGGTTCACATGGCAGCGGGGTCGCCCGCCTGCCGGTCAGCTGGACCATGGCTTGTTGTCCATGAGCTCGAACAGTTCGGCGTCGGTGGCGTCGGTCAGGTCGACCGAGTCGGCGGAGCCCTCGCCCTCGGTCCACTTCGCCAGGACGGCGCGCAGCCGCACGGTGAGGTTGGCGCGCGCCGGGTCGTCCTCGGCCACCTCGGCGAGCAGCGCCTCCAGCTTGCCGAGCTGGCTCGCGGCCAGGTCGGCGGCGTCGACCTCGGGGAGCAGCTGCTGCTTGAGGTGCGCCGCCACGGCCGCGGGCGTGGGGTGGTCGAACAGCAGCGTGACCGGGAGGCGCAGTCCGGTGGCGGAGTTGAGGCGGTTGCGCAGCTCGACGGTGGTGAGCGAGTCGAAGCCGAGCGTCTTGAACGGCCGCTGCGCGCCCACGGTCTCGGTGTCGTCGTGGCCGAGGACGACGGCGGCCTGGCGGCGCACCTCCTCGGTGAGCAGCTCCTCGGCCTCCTGCGGCGACAGCTGGGCCAGGCGCTCGGTCAGTCCGCCGCCCGCGGTGCCCGCCGCCGGTGCGGCGGCGGACGCGGTCGGCCGGGCCGGGGCCTTGACCAGGCCGCGCAGCAGCGGCGGGACGGCGCCGGTGAACCGCGTGGGGTCGAGCTGCACGGGCACGGTGTGCGTGTGGTTGTCCCCGGTGGCGGCGTCGAACAGGGCGAGTCCGTCGGCGGTGGACAGGGCGCGTACGCCGGTACGGGCCATCCGGTCGAGGTCGGTCTTGTCGAGCTCGCCGGTGATCCCGCTGGCCTGGGCCCACAGCCCCCACGACAGGGACTGCGCGGGCAGTCCGAGGCGGCGGCGGTGCTGCGCGAGACCGTCCAGGAAGGCGTTGGCGGCGGCGTAGTTGGCCTGTCCGGGCGCGCCGAACACGCCGGCGGCGGAGGAGAACAGCGCGAACAGCGCGAGGTCCTTGCCGCGGGTCAGCTCGTGCAGGTGCCAGGCGGCGTCGACCTTGGGCCGCAGCACCGTGTCGAACCGCTCGCGGGTCAGCGCCGTGAGCACGCCGTCGTCGATGACGCCGGCGGCGTGCACGACACCCTTCAGGTCCGCGATGCCGTCCAGCAGCGCTTCCAGGTCGGCGCGTTCGGCGGTGTCGCAGGCCACCACGCGGGCGGTGGCGCCGAGTTCGGCCAGCTCCTTGACGAGCTCGTCGGCGCCGGGCGCCTCGGGGCCGCGGCGGCTGGTGAGGACCAGGTCCGTGACGCCCCGCGTCGCGGCGAGGTGGCGGGCGACGGCGCCGCCGATGGCGCCGGTGCCGCCGGTCACGAGGACGGTGCCGTCCAGCTTCGCGGTGGGGATGGTGAGGGCGACCTTGCCGACGTGCCGGGCCTGGCTGAGGTAGCGGAAGGCCTCGGGGGCGCGGCGGGCGTCCCAGGTGGTCACCGGCAGCGGGGCGAGCACGCCCTCCTCGAAGAGCCCGGCGAGGTCGGTGAGCATCTCGCCGATGCGCGCCGCGCCCGCCTCCCCGAGGTCGAAGGAGCGGTAGAAGGTGCCGGGCCAGGAGGCGGCGACGGCCTCCGGCTCGCGGATGTCGGTCTTGCCCATCTCGATGAACCGGCCCTCGGGCACCAGGAGGTCGAGCGAGGCGTCGGTGAACTCCCGGGCCAGGCAGTTCAGGACGACGTCGACGCCACGGCCGCCGCTGGCGGCGCGGAACGTCTCGGCGAAGTCCAGGGTGCGGGAGGAGGCGAGGCGCTCGGCGGGGATGCCGGAGGCGCGCACCGTGGGCCACTTGGGCTCGCTGGCGGTGGCGTACACCTCGATGCCCCAGTGCCGGGCGAGCTGCACGGCGGCCATGCCGACGCCGCCGGCCGCCGCGTGCACGAGCAGCGACTCGCCCTCCTTGATGCGGGCCAGGTCCTGCAGCGCGTAGTAGGCCGTGAGGAACACCGTGGGCACGGCGGCGGCCTGGGCGAACGACCAGCCGGTGGGGATCGGGGCGACGGTGCGGGCGTCGGCGATGGCCAGCGGTCCCGCGTACGCACCGGACAGCAGGCCCATGACGCGGTCGCCCACGGCGACGCCGGTGACGCCGGGCCCGACCTCGGTGACGAAGCCGGCGCCCTCGGAGCCGAAGGCCATCTCGGTGAAGGACGCGGCGACGTCGACCACGCCGAGGGCGAGCAGCACGTCGCGGAAGTTCACGCCGGTGGCGCGTACCTCGACCCGCACCTGGCCCTCGGTGAGCGCCACCTCGGCGGACGGGCACGGCACGAGCCGCAGGCCCTCCAGGGTGCCGCTGCCGTCCACGTCGAGGCTCCAGGCGCCCTCGGCGGGCGGCGTGAGCGTGTCGGCGGGGACCACGCGGGCGAGCCGGGGCACCAGGGCATCGCCCGCGCGCACCACGCTCTCCGACTCCCCCGCGGCGACCGCGCCCCGCACGGCGGCGGGCAGCGCGGCGGCCGAACGGGTGTCGGCGTCGACGTCGATCTGGACGACGCGGCCCGGGTTCTCCGAGCAGGCCGAGCGGACCAGGCCGCGCACGGCGGCGTGCACGGGGTCGACGCTGTCGCCGGGGACGGCGGCGGCGCCCGCGCGGGTGACGACCGCGAGGCAGGCCTCCTCGGCCTCCTCGGCGGCGAGCCACGCCTGGACGGCCTCCAGGACGGCGCCGGTCACCTCGCGGGTCGCGGCCACGGTGTCGCCGGTGCCCGCGGGCACGGGCAGCAGGACCACGTCCGGCAGTTCCTCGCCGGTGCGCACGGCCTCCTGGAGCGCGGTGAGTCCGGCGTAGTGGCCGCTCACCTCGGCCGTGTCGGGCAGGTCGTCCGCGGCGCCGAGCACCGCGAGGGCGCGCACGGTCTCCTCGGCCTCGGGCAGCGCGGCCCAGTCGAGGCGGTACAGCCCGTCGACGCGGGGGCGTTCGCGCACGTCGGCGGCCGCCACGGGACGCGAGGTCAGCTCGTCGACGGTCAGCAGCGGCTGCCCGGCGGGGTCGGTCATGGTCAGGGTCAGCGCGTTGTCGCCGTTCGGGGTGAGCCGGACGCGTGCCGCGGTGGCGCCGGTGGCGTGCAGGCGTACGCCGCCGAAGGAGAACGGCAGCCTCGGCTCGACGCCGCTGTCCTGGTCGAGGGCGGTGGCGATCTGGCTGTGCAGCGCGGCGTCGACGAGCGCCGGGTGGACGCCGAACCGGCCGGCGTCCGCGCCGCCCCGCTCGTCGAGGGCGACCTCGGCGAACAGTTCGCCGCCGCGCCGCCACAGGCCGCGCAGGCCCTGGAAGACGGGACCGTAGGCGTAGCCCCACTCGGTGAGGCGCTCGTACAGGCCCTCGACGGGCACGGGGGTGGCGTCGGCCGGCGGCCAGACGCCCTGTTCGGCGGCGGGCGCGGCGGCGGGCTGCGCGGTCAGGGTGCCGGTGGCGTGCGCGGTCCACTCCTGGTCGCTGCCGTCGGCGGGGCGGGAGAAGATCCCCACGGAGCGGCCGCCGGTCTCGTCGGGCTCGCCGACGGTGACCTGGACGTCGACGCCGGGCCCCTCGGCGGGCAGCGCGAGCGGGCTCTGCAGGATGAGTTCGCCGACCTGGCCGCAGCCCGCGTACTCGCCCGCGCGCAGGGCGAGTTCGACGAGCGCGGTGCCGGGGACGAGGACGCGGCCGAGGACCTGGTGGTCGGCGAGCCAGGGGTGGGTGCGGGTGGAGAGCCGGCCGGTGAGGGCGTAGCGGTCGCCGTCGGCGGCCTCGACGCCCGCCGCCAGGAGCGGGTGGCCGACCAGGGAGAGTCCGGCGCCCGACACGTCGGCCGTGCCGCCGGAGCCCGACAGCCAGAAGCGGCGGCGCTGGAAGGCGTAGGTGGGCAGGTCGACGGCGTCGGCCGGGCCGTGGACGGCCTGCCAGTCGACGTGCACGCCGCCGGTCCACAGCTGGGCCAGCGAGGTCAGAAGGCGCCGGGTGCCGCCGTCGTTCCTGCGCAGGGTGCCGGTGACGGTGGCCTCGCGGGCGCCCGCGGGCTGGTTCGCGACGGTGTCCTGGACGGCGGTCAGGAGCACCGGGTGCGGGCTGACCTCGACGAAGGCGGTGTTGCCCTCGTCCAGGAGGAGCTGGATGGTCTCGTGGAAGCGGACCGGCTCGCGCAGGTTGCGGTACCAGTACTCGGCGTCGAGGGTCTCGCCGGGCACGGGCCCCGCGGTGACGGTCGAGTACAGCGGGGTCTGTCCGGCGCGCGGCGCGACCGGCGCGGCCAGCTCCAGGAGCTGGTCGCGGACCCGCTCGGTGTGCGGGGTGTGCGAGGCGTACTCGATGCCGACCTTCCGCGGGCGCAGCCCCGCGGCCTCCGCCTCGGCGTTGACCTCGGCGAGCGCGTCGAGGTCACCGGCGACGACGGTGGACTCGGGGCCGTTGGTCGAGGCGATCCACACCCCGGCCCGGTCCCCGATGAGCGCGGCGGCCTGCTCGGGCGTCGCCGAGAGCGCGTACATGGCGCCCTTGCCCGACAGGTGCTCGTTGAACACCCGGCTGCGCAGCGCCACGAGCCGGGCCCCGTCGGCCAGGGAGAGCGCGCCGGCCGCGCAGGCGGCGGCGATCTCGCCCTGCGAGTGGCCGACGACGGCGGCGGGCACGACGCCCAGGGAGCGCCACAGGCGCGCGAGCGAGACCATGACCGACCACAGGACGGGCTGGACGGCGTCGTCGCGCTCCAGCTTCTCGCCGCTGCGCAGCAGTTCCAGCGGGTCCCAGTCGAGGTGGGGCGCGAGCGCGTCGGCGCACTCGCGCATGGCCTCGGCGAACACCGGCGAGGCGGCCATGAGTTCGATGGCCATGCCGGCCCACTGGGAACCCTGGCCCGGGAAGACGAAGACGACCTTGGCGTCGGCGGAGGCCGCCTCGCCGGTCACGACGTGCGCGGAGGTCTCCTGTCCCGCGACGGCGTCGAGACCGGCGAGGAGCCCGTCCCGCTCCCCCGACAGCACGACGGAGCGGTGGCGCAGCGGGGTGCGGTGCAGGGCCAGCGAGCGGCCCACCGCGAGGGTGTCCGCGTCGCTCTCCGCGGCGAACGCGCGCAGCCGGGCGGCCTGTTCGCGCAGGGCGCGGGGGCTGTGCCCGGAGACGACCCACGGCACGGTGGCGCCCTCGGCGGCGAGCGGCACGAGGGCCTCGGCGGGCGCCTCGCCGGTTCCGGCGGACGGCGCGGCCTCGGCGGCCTCTTCCGGGACTTCTTCCAGGATGACGTGCGCGTTGGTGCCGCTCACGCCGAAGGCGGAGATGCCGGCGCGGCGCGGCTGCCCGGTCCGCGGCCAGTCGGTGGCCTCGGTGACCAGGCGGACGTCCCCGGCCGTCCAGTCGACGTGCGGGGTGGGCTCGTCGACGTTCAGGGTGGGCGGTACGACGCCGTGGCGCAGGGCGAGGACGGTCTTGATGACGCTCGCGACACCCGCGGCGGCCGCGGTGTGGCCGATGTTGGACTTCACCGAGCCGAGCAGCAGCGGACGGTCCTCGGGACGGTCCTGGCCGTACGTGGCGAGCAGTGCCTGCGCCTCGATCGGGTCGCCGAGCGTCGTGCCGGTGCCGTGCGCCTCGACGACGTCGACCTCGGCGGCGGACAGGCGGGCGTTGCCGAGGGCCTGGCGGATGACGCGCTGCTGGGACGGGCCGTTGGGGGCGGTGAGGCCGTTGGACGCGCCGTCCTGGTTGACGGCGGAGCCGCGCAGCACGGCGAGGACCGGGTGGCCGTTGCGGCGCGCGTCGGAGAGCCGCTCGACGAGCAGCACGCCGACGCCCTCGCCCCAGGCGGTGCCGTCGGCCGCGGCGGCGAACGCCTTGACGCGGCCGTCGGAGGCGAGGCCCTGCTGCTTGGTGAACTCGGTGAACATGCTGGGCGTCGACATGATCGTCACGCCACCGGCCAGGGCCATCGTGCACTCGCCCTTGCGCAGCGCGTGCGCGGCCAGGTGCAGCGAGACCAGCGAGGACGAGCAGGCCGTGTCGACGGTGAGCGCGGGGCCCTCGAAGCCGAAGGTGTAGGCGATGCGGCCGGAGGCGACGCTGGCGGCGTTGCCGATGCCCATGAAGCCGGCCAGCTCGGACTGGTTGTCGCCGAGCATCAGGGTGGCGTAGTCCTGGCCGTTGGTGCCGACGAACACACCGGTCCTGCTGCCGCGCAGCGTCCGGGAGTCGATGCCGGCGCGCTCGATGGCCTCCCAGGAGGTCTCCAGGAGGAGCCGCTGCTGCGGGTCCATGGCGAGCGCCTCGCGCGGCGAGATCCCGAAGAAGTCCGCGTCGAAGTCGGGGGCGTCGTGCAGGAATCCGCCGGCGCGGGTGGCCGAGCCCGCCTCCTGGCCGGGGCCGCCCTCGAAGAGCGCGGCCAGGTCCCAGCCGCGGTCCTCGGGGAACGGCGTGACGCCGTCGGCCCCCTGGACCACCAGGTCCCACAGCTGCTCGGGCGAGCCGACGCCGCCGGGGAACCGGCAGCTCATCCCCACGATGGCGATGGGCTCCCGGTCGGCGTCCTCGACCTCGCGCAGCCGGCCGCGGACCTTGTGCAGGTCGGCGGTGACCCGCTTGAGGTAGTCGAGAGTCTTGTCCTCATCCATGGTGGATCCCATTCGTGTGTCTCGCCGCCTTACGCCTTGCCGCTCGCCGCTCGTGCGCGCGGTTCCGCCGGCGTGCGCCGGCCCGTTCGTACCGCTCGGCCCGTGGTCGTTCACAGGCCCAGCTCGTTCTCGATGAAGTCGAAGACCTCGTCGCGCGACGCGGTCTGGAGATGTTCGGTCGCCGTCTCGCCCGGCGACTCCGTGGACCAGCGCTCCACCAGGGCCGTCAGCCTGGCCAGGACGTCCGGGGACGGCGCGGCCTGCCCCGCGACCGCGGCGAGCCTGCCCTCCAGCCGGTCGATCTCGGCGAGCACGGACTTCTCCGACAGCTCGTCCCCGCCCAGCTCGGCGCGCAGGTGCTCCGCCAGCTCGGCCGGGGTCGGGTAGTCGAAGATGGACGTGGCGGAGAGGCCGAGCCCGGTGGCCTCGGTCAGCCGGTTGCGGAACTCGACCGCGGCCAGCGAGTCGAAGCCCACGTCGCGGAACGGCTTGTCCGCCTCGATCGCGGCGATCCCGGTGTGGCCGAGGACGGCCGCCGCGTGCGTGCGCACCAGTTCGGTGAGCGCCTGCTGCTGCTCGGCTCCGGAGAGCCCGGACAGCCGCCGGGCGAACGCGTCGGCGTCGTCCTTGGCCGGCTCGGCGGGCGTCTGTGCCTGCCGGGCCTCGGGGATGTCGGACAGGAGGGTGCTCGGCCGGGTCGAGGTGTACGACAGGGCGAACTTCTCCCAGTCGACGTCGGCCACGGTCAGGCAGGCCACCCCCTGGTCGACCGCGTGCTGGAGCAGCGTCAGCGCGGTGTCCGGGGCGAGCGCCCGCACGCCGCGCCGGCGCAGGTGCGCCTCGGCGTCGTCCTGGGCCGCCATGCCGCCCTCGCTCCACGGGCCCCACGCCACCGAGGTGGCCACGGCACCGCGCGCCCTGCGCTGTTCGGCGAGCGCGTCGAGGTAGGCGTTGGCCGCTCCGTACGCGCCCTGTCCGGCACCGCCCCAGACACCGGCCGTGGACGAGAACAGGACGAACGCGTCCAGGTCCGTGTCCGCGAAGGCCTCGTCGAGGTGGCGTGCGCCGTCGGTCTTGCCCGCGCTGAGGGCGGCGACCTCCTCCGGCCCGGTCCCGTCGATGCGGCTGGACTGGGCGACGCCCGCCGTGTGCAGCACCGCCGTGATCCGTACGCCGTCGGCGGCGAGCCGGTCGAGCAGCGCGTCCAGGGCGCCGCGGTCGGCGACGTCGCAGGCCGCGACGGTCACCTGGACGCCCAGGGCGGTCAGTTCGGCCTCCAGCGCCGCCGCCTCGGGTGCCTGCGGGCCCCGGCGGCTGGTGAGCACCAGGTGTTCGGCGCCCGAGCGGGCCAGGCGGCGGGCGACGTGGGCGCCCAGGGCGCCGGTGCCGCCGGTGACGAGGACGGCGCCGCGCGGCGTCCAGCCCGTGCCGTCCGCGGTGACCGCGAGCGGCGCGCGCCGCAGCCGCCGGGCGAGGGCCCCGCCGGCGCGCAGCGCCACCTGGTCCTCGCCGCCGTCCCCGGCCAGTACTCCGGCCAGGCGTGCGGCGTCCCGCGCCCCGAACGCGTCCGGCAGGTCGACGAGGCCGCCCCAGCGCTCCGGGTGCTCCAGGGCCGCGACGCGGCCGAGGCCCCACACCTGCGCCTGGTCGGGACGGACCGGCTCACCGGCGACGGCCACCGCGCCCCGGGTGAGGCACCACAGCGGTGCGGTGACATCCGACTCGCCGAGGGCGCGTACCAGTTCATGGGTGACGCTCAGCGGCCAGGCGTCGTCCTGGCCCTCGGCCAGCGCGAGGAGGGAGAGCACGCCGCGCACGGAGGTGTCCGTGAGGGCAGCGCGCAGCCGCTCGACGAGCACCTCGGCCCCGACGCCGTCCGCGAGGTCGGCGGACAGGTCCACGGTGACGAGGTCGAGTCCCTGCTGTTCCAGGGCCTCGGCGCACGCGGCGGCCGCCGGACCGCCCGCGGTGATCTGCAGCCAGGTGCCGGTCGCCCGGCCGGGCTGCTC
This sequence comes from Streptomyces silaceus, assembly GCF_001419745.1. Lineage (GTDB taxonomy): Bacteria > Actinomycetota > Actinomycetes > Streptomycetales > Streptomycetaceae > Streptomyces > Streptomyces silaceus. The sequence continues at coordinate 12,823 of NZ_LIRJ01000042.1, forward strand.
CACGAGCGGCTGCCAGCTCACGTCGTAGCAGAGCTCGCCGAGGTCCGAGCGCTCCCGGGACCTGCGCCGCCAGTCGGCGAGGACCGGCAGGATCTCCCGCAGCGGCGCCCGGCGTTCGTCGTCGTCGACGCCGAGGGTGCGGACGAGTACGTCCATGTCCTCGCCCTCCACGGCGGACCAGAACGCCTGGTCGACCTCGGAGGTGTGGTCCGCGTCGTCGGCGGCGGGGGCGTCCAGCCAGTAGCGCTGCCGGTTGAAGGCGTAGGTGGGCAGGTCGACGCGGCGTCCGGGACGCAGGGTCGGCCAGGTCACCTGGGCGCCGCGGGCGTGCAGACGGGCCAACGCGTGGACGAAGGAAACCAGTTCGCCCTGGCTCTGGCGTACGGCGGGCACCGCCACGACGCCTTCGCCGCGGCCCTGGACGAGACCGCTGAGCACGGCCTCGGGACCGACCTCCACGAACTCGGTGACACCGCGCTCGACGAGGCTCTCCACGCCGTCGGCGAACCGCACGGCTTCGCGCGCGTGCCGGACCCAGTACTCGACCGTGCCCAGCTCGCCCGCTTCCGCGACCGTCCCCGTCAGGTTCGAGACCACGGAGATGCCGGCGTCGTTGAAGGTCACCTCGCGCAGGACGGCGGCGAACTCGTCGAGCACCGGCTCGACCAACGGCGAGTGGAACGCCTGCGACACATGCAGACGACGCGTACGGCACCCGGCGGCCCGCGCCAGCTCCGCCACCCGCTCCACCGCGGCCTCGGCACCCGAAACCACCACCGAAGAAGGCCCGTTCACCGCACCCAACGAAACCAGATCACCCCCGGCCTCGCCGATCCACGCAACCGCCTGCTCCTCGGAAGCCTCCAGCGAAACCATCACGCCACCCGCGGGAAGCGCCTGCATCAGACGACCCCGAGCCGCCACCACACGCACCGCGTCCTCAAGCGACCACACACCCGCCACATGAGCCGCGGCCAACTCACCGACCGAATGCCCCATCACATAATCCGGACGCACCCCGCACCGCTCAAGCAGCCGGAACAACGCCACCTCGAAAGCGAACAGACCCGACTGCGTATAAACCGTCTCATCGATCAGCGCGGCAGTCCCGGAGCCCTCCTCGGCCCACAGCACCTCACGCAACGGCACCTCCAACACCTGGTCGAAGGCCCCGCACACCTCCTCGAAGACCTCACCGAAACCAGGCAGATCCACCAACTCACGGCCCATGCCGACCCGCTGAGACCCCTGACCCGAGAACACCAGGGCCGTGGAGCGGCCGGACTTCGCGCGGTCGAGGACCGTGTGCGCGGCGGGTTCGCCGGACAGGACGGCGTCGAGGCCGCGCAGGAGCTCCTCGCGGGTGCGGCCGGTGACCACGGCGCGGTGCTCCATGGCGGAGCGCGCGGAGAGGAGCGACCAGGCGATGTCCGCGTCGGACGCCTCGGCCGTCGCCGCGAACTCCCGCAGCCGCGCGGCCTGTCCGCGCAGCCCGGCGGCGGAGCGGGCGGAGAGCGCCCAGGGCACGGCCGTGTCGCCGGCCGTGACCTCGACGGGCTCGGCGGGCTGTTCCGCCGGCTGCTCCGCCGGTGCCTGCTCCAGGACGACGTGGGCGTTCGTGCCGCTGATGCCGAACGACGAGACGGCGGCGCGGCGCGGACGGCCGGTCTCCGGCCAGGCGCGGCTCTCCGTCACCAGCTCGACCTCGCCCGCGGACCAGTCCACGTGCGGCGTCGGCTCGTCGACGTGCAGCGTCTTGGGCACCACGCCGTGGCGCATCGCCTCGACCATCTTGATGATGCCCGCGACGCCCGCGGCGGCCTGCGTGTGACCGAAGTTGGACTTCAGGGAGCCCATCAGGAGCGGCTGTCCCTCGGGGCGCTCCTGGCCGTACGTGGCGAGGACGGCCTGCGCCTCGATCGGGTCGCCGAGCGGGGTGCCGGTGCCGTGTGCCTCGACCACGTCGACGTCGGCGGCCGTCATCCCGGCGCCGGCGAGCGCCTGGCGGATGACCCGCTGCTGCGACGGGCCGTTCGGCGCCGTCAGACCGTTGGACGCACCGTCCTGGTTGACCGCCGAACCCCGCACCACCGCGAGCACTTGGTGCCCGTTGCGCCGCGCGTCCGAAAGCCGCTCCACCAGGAGCAGGCCCACGCCCTCCGACCAGGTGGTCCCGTCGGCGCCGCCGGCGAAGGACTTGCACCGGCCGTCGGGCGCGAGGCCCTGCTGGCGGCTGAACTCGACGTAGGAGTCCGGGGTCGCCATGACGGCGACGCCGCCCGCGAGGGCCAGCGTGCACTCGCCCTGCCGCAGCGCCTGCGCCGCCTGGTGCAGCGCCACGAGCGACGACGAGCACGCCGTGTCCACGGTCACCGCCGGGCCCTCGAAGCCGAACGTGTACGAGACACGGCCGGTCGCGATGCTGCCGGTGTTGCCGTTGCCGAGGAAGCCGGCGACCTCCTCGGGGATGCTCGGCAGCCGGGCCGCGTAGTCGTGGTACATGAGCCCCGCGAAGACGCCGACGCGGCTGCCGCGTACGGAGGCGGGGTCGATCTGCGCGTACTCGAACGCCTCCCAGGTGGTCTCCAGGAGGAGGCGCTGCTGCGGGTCCATCGCGAGCGCCTCGCGCGGCGAGATCCCGAAGAACTCGGGGTCGAAGTCGGCGGCGTCGTGCAGGAATCCGCCCTCGCCGACGTAGCTGGTGTTCGGGCGCGTGCCGTCGGGGTCGACCAGCTCGCGCACGTTCCAGCCGCGGTCCTCGGGGAACGGCGTGACGCCGTCGCGGCCCTCGGCGACCAGCTGCCACAGCTCCTCGGGCGTACGGACGCCGCCGGGGTAGCGGCAGCTCATGCCGACGATCGCGATCAGGTCGTCGTCACCGGACGCCGCCTGGGCCACGAGGGCCGGGGCCGCCGCGTCGGCGTCCTCGCCGACGAGTTCGGCGCGCAGGTGACGGGCGAGCGCCTCGGGCGTCGGGTAGTCGAAGACGAGGGTGGCGGGCAGCCGGACCCCGGTGGCCGTGGCGAGCTGGTTGCGCAGGTCGACCGCGGTCAGCGAGTCGAAGCCCAGCTCGGAGAAGGCCCGGTCGGACTCCAGGTCGGCGTCGGCCGCGTAGCCGAGCACCGCGGTGACGTGCCGCAGCACCAGGCGCAGCAGCTCCTCCTCGCGGGCGGCGGCGGGCAGGGTGCGCAGGCGGTCGCGGAGCCCGCCGTCGGGCTCCGTCCCCGCGGCCCGGCGGGCGGTGGTGCGCACGAGACCGCGCATCACCGGCGGGATGCCTCCGGCGTCGCCGCGCACGGCGGCCGGGTCGAACGCCATGGGGACGAGCACCGGTTCGCCCGCGGCGAGGGCCGCGTCGAGCAGCGCTAGACCGTCCTCGATGGACAGGGCCGACATGCCGCCGCGCGAGACACGGGCGAGGTCCTGCTCGCTCATGACGCCGGACATCGTGCTGCGCTGCTCCCACAGGCCCCAGGCCAGCGCGTGCGCGGCGAGGCCCCGCGCCCTGCGGTGCTCGGCCAGGGCGTTGAGGAAGGTGTTGGCCGCGGCGTAGTTGGCCTGGCCCACGGCTCCGAGGATGCCGGCGGCGGACGAGAACAGGACGAACGCGGTGAGGTCCAGGTCGGCGGTGAGCTCGTGGAGGTTCCACGCGGCCTGCGACTTGGGCCGCAGCACGGTCTCGATCCGCTCGCGGGTCAGCGAGGAGATGACGCCGTCGTCGACGACGCCCGCGGAGTGGACCACGCCGCGCAGCGGCCGGTCGGCGGGGATGTCCGCGAGGACGGCGGCCAGGCTCTCCCGGTCGGCGACGTCGCAGGCGGCGACGGTGGCCTCGGCGCCGAGCGCGGCGAGTCCGTCCACCAGCTCCTGGGCGCCGGGGGCCTGCGGGCCCTTCCGGCCGAGCAGCAGCAGATGGCGTACGCCGTGCTCGGCGGCCAGGTGGCGGGCGACGGCGGCGCCGAGGACGCCGGTGCCGCCGGTGATGAGCACGGTGCCCTGCGGGTCCCACACGGGGGCCGGCTCGTCGCCGGTCCGCTCGCCGGGGACCGCCGGGGCCGTGCGGGCCAGCCGGGGCGCCCACAACGTGCCGTCGCGGAGCACCAGTTCGGGCTCGCCGGCCGCGCGTGCGGTCCGGACGGCGGGCACCAGGGCCGCCGCGGTGACGTCGGCCGCGTCGGCGGGCAGGTCGAGCTGCACCATGCGGTCGGGGTGTTCGGACTGGGCCGAGCGCAGCAGGCCGCGGGCGGCGGCGTGCGGCAGGTCGGGGCCCTGTCCCCCGACGGTCTCCAGGGTCGCCGCGTTCCGGGTGACGAGCACCAGGCGGGCCGGGGCGAACCGGTCGTCGTCGAGCCAGGCCTGCACGGTCTCCAGCGCCCAGCCGGTGGCCTCCTTGGCGGCCTCCGCCACGTCCACGCCGTCCCCGGAGAGGTCCGGGCAGGCGACGACGACGGCTTCCGGCGCGGCGGTCCCCGCGTCGAGGGCCGCGCCGAGCGCGGCGAGGTCCGCGTACGGCGTGACGTCCGCGTCCACCGCGCCGGTGAGCGCGGCGGCCGTGTCGCCGACGGCGGCCCAGACGGGGCGGGGCGCGCCGTCCGCGGCCGCGACCGCGGACACCTCGGCCCAGCCCGCGCGGTACAGCCAGTCGCCGTGGCCGCGCGCGGCGCGCAGCTGGTCGCCGGTGACCGGGCGCAGGGCGAGCGAGCCGACGGAGGCCAGCGGCAGCCCGGCGCCGTCGGTCATGGTGACCGTGACGCCGCCGGTGCCCGTCTGGGCGAGGCGGACCCGCACCGTGCTCGCGCCGGTGGCGTACAGGCGTACGCCTTCCCAGGAGAAGGGCAGCCCGCGCGGCGGCTCGCCGCCGCCGGTCGCCTCCAGCAGGGACACGCCGTGCAGCGCGGCGTCGAGGACGGCGGGGTGCAGGCAGAAGTCGCCGGCGTCGCCCGCGTCGCCGCCCTCGGGCAGCCGGACCTCGGCGAACACCTCGGTGCCGCGGCGCCAGGCCGCCCTGAGCCCCTGGAAGGTGGGGCCGTAGGCGAAGCCGCCGTCGCTCATCTCGTCGTAGAGCCCGGCCACCTCGACGGGTACGGCGCCCTCGGGCGGCCACACCTCGGACGCGGCGGACGGCGCGGGGGCCGCCTGTGCCGGGGACAGCACACCGGTGGCGTGCGTGACCCACTGTCCGGCGTCGCCGGTCCGCGCGTACACCGTGAAGGGGCGCCGGCCCTCGTCGTCGGCGTCGCCCGCGGCGAGCTGGATCCGCGCGGTGACGCCCTCGGGCAGCACCAGCGGCGCGTGCAGCGTCAGTTCCTCGACGCCGTCGCACCCGACCTCGTCGCCGGCGCGCAGCGCCATCTCGACGAAGCCCGCGCCGGGGAAGAGGACGGTGCCGAGCACGGCGTGGTCGGCCAGCCAGGGCTGTTCGGCCAGCGAGATCCGGCCGGTGAGGAGCACGCCGTCGCCGTCGGCGAGGCCCACCCGGGCGCCGAGCAGCGGGTGCCCGGTGGATTCGAGCCCGACCGATCCGATGGCCGCGTCCACGCCCGCCGGAGCGGAGCGCCGGGGCCAGAAGCGCCGGCGGTCGAAGGCGTAGGTGGGCAGGTCGACGCGGCGTCCGGGACGCAGGGTCGGCCAGGTCACCTGGGCGCCCCGCGTGTGCAGGCGCGCCAACGCCTGGATGAAGGAGGCCAGTTCGCCCTGGGTGACGCGCACCGCGGGCACCGCCACGACGCCTTCGCCGCGGCCCTGGACGAGACCGCTGAGCACGGCCTCGGGACCGACCTCCACGAACTCGGTGACGCCCCGCCCGACGAGGCTCTCCACCCCGTCGGCGAACCGCACGGCCTGACGCACGTGCCGGACCCAGTAGTCCACATCCGTCAGCTCACCGGCCCCGGCGACCTCACCGGTCACATTGGAGACAACGGGAAGCGACGGCTCGGCGAACGAGACCTCGCGCAGGACGGCGGCGAACTCGTCGAGCACCGGCTCGACCAACGGCGAGTGGAACGCCTGCGACACATGCAGACGACGCGTACGACACCCGGCGGCCCGCGCCAGCTCCGCCACCCGCTCCACCGCGACCTCGGCACCCGAAACCACCACCGAAGAAGGCCCGTTCACCGCACCCAGCGAAACCAGATCACCCCCGGCCTCGCCGATCCACGCAACCGCCTGCTCCTCGAAAGCCTCCAGCGAAACCATCACGCCACCCGCGGGAAGCGCCTGCATCAGACGACCCCGAGCCGCCACCACACGCACCGCGTCCTCAAGCGACCACACACCCGCCACATGAGCCGCGGCCAACTCACCGACCGAATGCCCCATCACATAATCCGGACGCACCCCGCACCGCTCAAGCAGCCGGAACAACGCCACCTCGAAAGCGAACAGACCCGACTGCGTATAGACCGTCTCATCGATCAGCGCGGCAGTCCCGGAGCCCTCCTCGGCCCACAGCACCTCACGCAACGGCACCTCCAACACCGCGTCGAAGGCCCCGCACACCTCCTCGAAGACCTCACCGAAACCAGGCAGATCCACCAACTCACGGCCCATGCCGACCCGCTGAGACCCCTGACCCGAGAACACCAGGGCCAGCGGACGGTCACCGGCGGTGAGGTCGCGCACGACGTTCCCGGCCGGTTCACCGACGGCCAGGGCGTCGAGGCCGGCCAGCAGGTCGGCGCGGTTCTCACCGAGCACCACGGCACGGTGTTCGAGGCCCGCGCGGGTCGAGAGGAGCGACCAGGCGATGTCCGCGTCGGACGCCTCGGCCGTCGCCGCGAACTCCCGCAGCCGCGCGGCCTGTCCGCGCAGCCCGGCGGCGGTGCGGCCGGAGACGACCCACGGCAGCGGGCCTGCGGCGGCCTGCCGCTCCGTGTCCGGCTGCCCGGCGGGCTCGTCGGCGGCGGGGGCGGGCTCCGCCGGCGCCTGCTCCAGGACGACATGGGCGTTCGTGCCGCTGATGCCGAACGCGGAGACACCGGCCCGCCTCGGGTGGCCGGTCTCCGGCCAGGCGCGGCTCTCCGTCACCAGCTCGACCTCGCCCGCGGACCAGTCCACGTGCGGCGTCGGCTCGTCGACGTGCAGCGTCTTCGGTACGACGCCGTGGCGCATCGCCTCGACCATCTTGATGACACCGGCGACACCGGCGGCCGCCTGCGTGTGGCCGATGTTGGACTTCAGGGCGCCGAGGAGCAGCGGCCGGTCCTGGGGCCGGTCCTGGCCGTACGTGGCGATCAGGGCCTGGGCCTCGATCGGGTCGCCCAGGGAGGTGCCGGTGCCGTGCGCCTCGACGACGTCGACCTCGGCGGCCCGGAGACCGGCGCTCGCCAGGGCCTGGCGGATCACGCGCTGCTGCGACGGGCCGTTCGGCGCCGTCAGACCGTTGGACGCACCGTCCTGGTTGACCGCCGAACCCCGCACCACCGCGAGCACTTGGTGCCCGTTGCGCCGCGCGTCCGAAAGCCGCTCCACCAGGAGCACGCCGACGCCCTCGGCGAACCCGGTGCCGTCCGCGTCCGCGGCGAACGCCTTGCAGCGGCCGTCCTGGGACAGCCCGCGCTGCCGGCTGAAGGAGACGAGGAGCCTCGGCGTGGGCATGACGGCGACGCCGCCGGCCACGGCGAGGGTGCACTCGCCCTGCCGCAGCGCCTGCACCGCCTGGTGCAGCGCCACGAGCGACGACGAGCACGCCGTGTCCACGGTCACCGCCGGGCCCTCGAAGCCGAACGTGTACGAGAGGCGGCCGGAGGCCACGCTGGTCGCGTTGCCGGTGAGGAGGTGGCCGTCGAGGCCGTCCTCCGTCGTGAACAGGTCGGTGCTGTAGCCGGAGACGGCACCGCCGATGAAGACGCCGGTCGGGGTGGAGCGCAGGCTCAGCGGGTCGAGGCCGACGCGCTCCATGGCCTCCCAGGTGGTCTCCAGGAGGAGGCGCTGCTGCGGGTCCATCGCGAGCGCCTCGCGCGGCGAGATCCCGAAGAACTCCGCGTCGAAGTCGGCGACGTCGTCGATGAATCCGGCGGTACGGGTGTGGGAGGTGCCCGCGCGGTCCGGGTCCGGGTCGAACAGCGCGTCGAGGTCCCAGCCGCGGTCGGTGGGGAAGTCGGTGAGCGCGTCGCGCTCGTCGGCGAGCAGCCGCCACAGCTCCTCGGGCGAGGTGACGCCGCCCGGGAAGCGGCAGCCCATGCCGACGATGGCGATGGGCTCGTCGTCGGCGCGCGCCACGGTGACCGTGACGGGCCGGTCCGTGCCCTCGGCCGGGGCGCCGGGCAGCACCAGCGGCAGCAGGTGCGCGGCCAGCGCGAGGGGCGTGGGGTGGTCGAAGACGGCGGTGACGGAGAGCCGTACGCCGGTGGCGTTGTTGAGGCGGTTGCGCAGTTCGACGGAGGTGAGCGAGTCGAAGCCCAACGCCTTGAACGGCCGGTCGGCGCCGACCTCTTCGGTGCTGTCGTGGCCGAGCACGGCGGCGGCCTGGGCGCGCACCAGCTCGACGAGGGCGCGCCGGCGCTCGGGCTCGGGCAGCGCGGCGAGGCGGTCGCCGAGTTCCAGGGTGGCGCTCTCGGCGGCGGCCCGGCCGAGGGCACGGCGCGGGCGCACCAGGCCCCGCAGCAGCGCGGGCACGGTGTCCGCCGTGCGGGCCTTCGCCAGGTCGAGGCCGATGGGCACGGTGAGCGCCCGGTCGAGTCCGAGGGCCGCGTCGAAGAGGGCGAGGCCGGTGTCGGTGGCCAGCGGGCGCACGCCGGTCCTGCCGATGCGCTGGAGGTCGACCTGGTCGAGGACTCCGGTCATGGCGCTGGCGTCGGCCCACAGGCCCCAGGCCATGGAGTGCGCGGGCAGGCCCTGGGCGCGGCGGTGCTGTGCGAGGGCGTCGAGGAACGCGTTGGCCGCCGCGTAGTTGCCCTGGCCGGGGGCGCCGAAGACGCCGGCGGCGGAGGAGAACAGGACGAAGAAGTCGAGGTCCGCGGTGAGTTCGTGCAGGTGCCAGGCGGCGTCGGCCTTGGGCCGCAGGACGGTGTCCAGGCGCTCGGGGGTGAGCGCGGCGACCACGCCGTCGTCCAGCACGCCGGCCGCGTGGACGACGCCGCGCAGTCCGGGCAGCCCGGCGATCAGCGCGGCGGCCGCGTCCCGGTCGGCCATGTCGCAGGCGACGACGCGGGCGTCGGCGCCGAGTTCGGCGAGTTCCGCGGCGAGTTCGGCGGCGCCGGGGGCGTCCGGGCCGCGGCGGCCGGCGAGCACCAGCTCGGTGACGCCGTGCTCGGTGATCAGGTGGCGGGCGACGGCGGCGCCGAGGACGCCGGTGCCGCCGGTGATCAGGACGGGTCCCTCGCCGTCGCGCGGGAAGGGCGCGGGCTCGGCGTCGCGGACCCGGCCGAGGCGGGGCACCAGGGCGGTGCCCTCGCGCAGGGCGGTCTCCGGCTCCCCGGCGGCGGCCGCGGCCGCGACGGCGGCGGGCAGCGCGGCGCGGGAGGCGTCCGTGCCGTCGAGGTCGATCTGGGTGACGCGGCCGGGGTATTCGGCGGCGGCCGAGCGGACCAGGCCGCGCGCCGTCGCCGCGGGTACCTCGACGGGCTCGCCGGCGGAGGCGGCGGCGCCGCGCTCGGTGAGGACGACGAGGTGGACGTCGTCGAGCGCGTCGTCGGTCAGGACGGCGCGGAGGGTCTCCAGGACGTCGACCGCCGTGTCCCGGGCGGCGCGCGGGGTACCGGCGGCGGCGTCCGTGGTGTTCGGCACGGTCAGGAACACGGTGTCCGGTGCGGCGGAACCCTCGGCGACGGCGGCGCGGAGCGCATCCAGGTCGGCGAGGACGGTGGCGCCCTCCGGCGCGGTGGCCCCGCCCAGGAAGGCGTGGCGGGCGGTGCCCTGTGCGGCGGGGCCGTCCGCGAGCGCGGTCCAGGTCACCTCGTACAGCGAGGACAGTGCCTGCGGGGCTCCGGCGGCCTCGGCGGCGTCGAACGGCCGGGTGGTGACCTGCTCGACGGTGAGGACGGGGCGGCCCGTGGGGTCGGTCAGGAGCAGCTCGACCGTGTCGGTGCCGACGGTCCGCAGGCGTACGCGGACGGCGGTGGCGTCGGTGGCGTGCAGTTCGACGCCGGTGAAGGCCGCGGCCGTCGTGCCCTCGGCGGGCTGGAGCGCGGCGTCGACCAGGGCGGGGTGCACGCAGAACCGCGCGGCGTCCCCGGCGGCGGACTCGGCCAGTTCGGCCTCGGCGAAGACGTCGCCGCCGCTGTGCCAGATGCCGCGCAGGCCGCGGAAGACCGGGCCGTGGGCGAGTCCGGCGGCGGCGAGGCGTCCGTACAGCTCCTCGGGGTCGGCCTCGGTGGCGCCGGCGGGCGGCCAGGTGCCGCCCAGTTCGTCGGGGGCGCCGGTGCCGGTGCGGGTGCCGAGGGTGCCGGTGGCGTGCAGGGTCCAGGCGCGGTCCGGGTCGCCGTCGGTGTCGGTGCCCGCGAAGACGCGGACGCGGCGCTCGCCGCGCCCGTCCGGGGCGTCCACGACGACCTGTACGTCGACCGCGGTGTCGGGCAGCACGAGGTGCCGGTGGATCTCCAGGTCCGCGAGGCGGTCGGCGCCGAGGTGCTCGCCCGCGTGCAGGGCGAGTTCGAGGAGGACGGCGGCGGGGACGACGGTGCGGCCCGCGGCCGTGTGGTCGGCGAGCCAGGGGTGGGAGTCGGGGCCGAGGCGGCCGGTGCAGACGTATCCCTCGCCGTCGGCGAGCGCGATGCCCGCGGACAGGAGCGGGTGGGCGAGCGCGGTGAGCCCGGCGCCCGCGACGTCGGCGGTGCCGGCCGCGCTGTCCAGCCAGTAGCGGCGGCGCTGGAAGGCGTACGTGGGCAGGTCGACGCGCTCGTCGCCGCAGCCGGCGAACACGGCCTGCCAGTCGGGCTCCACGCCGTGCGTCCACAGCTCGGCGAGGGAGGCGAGGAAGCGGCGCGGGCCGCCCTCGTCGCGGCGCAGGGTGCCGACGGCGGCGACCTCGGTGTCGAGCGCGCTGCCGGTGTCCTGGACGGCGGCGGTCAGCACGGGGTGGGCGCTGGCCTCGACGAAGGTGGTGCTGCCGTCGCGGACGAGGGCCTGGACGGTGTCGTGGAAGCGGACGGGCTCGCGCAGGTTGCGGAACCAGTACTCGGCGTCGGCGGTGCCGTCGGCGAGGAGTTCGGCGGTGACCGTGGAGTACATCGGCACCTGGGCCGGGCGCGGCGTCACCGGGGCCGCGAGGTCGAGGAGCGCCTCGCGCAGCTGCTCGACCTGCGCGGTGTGGGAGGCGTAGTCCACGGGGATGCGGCGGGCCCGCACCTCGTCGTGCTCGCAGGCGGCCATCAGCTCGTCCAGGGCCGCGGCCTCGCCGGCGACGACGGTGGACTGGGGGCCGTTGACCGTGGCGACGTCGATGCGGCCGTCCCAGGGGGCGATGAGCTCCTCGGCGGCGGCGCGGGGCAGCGGCAGGGAGACCATGCCGCCCTGGCCCGCGAGTTCGCGGCCGATGAGGCGGCTGCGCAGCGCCACGACGCGGGCCGCGTCCTCCAGCGAGAGCACGTCGGCGACGACGGCGGCGGCCAGTTCGCCCTGGGAGTGGCCCACGACGGCGGACGGCTCGACGCCGTGGCTGCGCCACAGGTGGGCCAGGGAGACCATGACGGCCCACAGCATCGGCTGGACGACGTCCACCCGGTCCAGGGACGGCGCGCCCTCCCGCTCGTGCAGGACGTCGGCGGGCACCCAGTCGATGTGCGGGGCGAGCGCGGCGGCGCACTGCGCGAAGCGGTCCGCGAACTGCGGCGAGGTCGCGAGGAGTTCGGTGGCCATGCCCGCCCACTGGGCGCCCTGGCCGGGGAAGACGAAGACGACGTCGGAGGAGGGCTCGCCGGAGCGTGTGCCGGAGACGACTCCGGCGGCGGGCTCGCCGTTCTCCAGCGCGGCGAGGCCCGCCGCGAGCTCGTCGGCGTCGGTGCCGAGGAGCACGGCGCGGTGTTCGAGGCCCGCGCGGGTCAGCGCGAGGGAGCGGCCGACGGCGGCGGGGGCGGCCTCGGTGGCGGCGGTGAACTCCCGCAGGGCGGCGGCCTGTCCGCGCAGTCCGGCGGCCGACCGTCCGGAGAGCGGCCACAGCAGGACGCCGCCGGTGGCGACGACGCCGGGCGCGGCGGGCTCGTCGGCCGGTGCGGGGGCCTCGGCGTCGGCGGGCTCGGCGGGCGGCGCCTGCTCGACGATGACGTGGGCGTTGGTGCCGCTCACACCGAAGGAGGACACACCGGCGCGGCGGGGCTGGCCGGTGTCCGGCCAGGGGCGGCTCTCGGTGACCAGCTCGACGGCGCCGGAGGCCCAGTCCACGTGCGTGGTGGGCTCGTCCACGTGCAGCGTCTTGGGGACGGTGCCGTGGCGGATGGCCTCGACCATCTTGATGATGCCGGCGACGCCCGCGGCGGCCTGGGTGTGGCCGATGTTGGACTTCACCGAGCCGAGCAGCACGGGCCGTTCCCGGGGCCGCTCCTTGCCGTAGGTGGCGAGCAGGGCGTCGGCCTCGATGGGGTCGCCGAGGGTGGTGCCGGTGCCGTGCGCCTCGACGACGTCGACCTGCGCGGGGGCGAGCCCGGCGGTGTTCAGGGCCTGGCGGATGACGCGCTGCTGGGCGGGGCCGTTGGGCGCGGTGAGGCCGTTGGAGGCGCCGTCCTGGTTGACGGCGGTGCCGCGGACGACGGCGAGGACCTGGTGGCCGTTGCGGCGCGCGTCGGAGAGCCGCTCCACCAGGAGCAGGCCGACGCCCTCGCCGAGGCCGGTGCCGTCGGCGCTGTCGGCGAACGCGCGGCAGCGGCCGTCGCGGGAGAGCCCCTGCTGGCGGCTGAACCCGACGAACACCTCGGGCGTCGCCATGACCATCACCCCGCCGGTGAGCGCCAGCGAGCACTCGCCGCGCTGCAGGGCGCCGACCGCCAGGTGGAGGGCGACCAGGGAGGACGAGCAGGCCGTGTCGACGGTGAGTGCGGGGCCCTCAAGGCCCAGGGTGTAGGAGATCCGCCCGGAGATGACGCTGTCGGCGCGCCCGGTGAGGAGGTGGCCCTGCACCTCGTCGGGGGCGGTGGCCTGGTCGCCGTACCCGTGGAAGCTGGAGCCCACGAAGACGCCGGTGTCGCTGCCGCGCAGGCTCGTCGGGTCGATGCCGGAGCGCTCGAACAGCTCCCAGGAGGTCTCCAGGAGGAGGCGCTGCTGGGGGTCCATGGCGAGGGCCTCGCGCGGCGAGATCCCGAAGAAGGACGCGTCGAACTCGGCGGCCTCGTGCAGGAATCCGCCTTCGGCGACGTACGACGTGCCGGCGCGCTCGCCCGTCACGTCGAACTGGCCCGCCACGTCCCAGCCGCGGTCGAGGGGGATGCCGGAGACGGCGTCGGCGCCGTCGGCCACCAGCCGCCAGAGTTCCTCGGGCGAGGCGACGCCGCCGGGGTAACGGCAGCTCATGCCGACGATCGCCACGGGTTCGGCGGTCGCCGACTCCACCTCGCGCAGCCGTGACTTGGTCTCCTTGAGCTCCGCGGTCACGCGCTTGAGGTAGTCGAAGAGCTTCTCTTCATTCGCCATGGGGGACGAGTCCATCCTTCTGTGCACTAACGAGATCGGCAGACGTGGTTCCGGGGCTGGTCAGCGGGCCGGCGCGCAGGGCGCCCGGCCGGTCCGGGATCACGACTCCCCCAGCTCTTCGTCGATCATTGCGAACACTTCGTCCTGGGAGGCGGCCTGCAGGTCCCAGCCCTGGGCGCCGCCGCCCGAGGTGACGACCGAGTCGGGGCTGACGCGGCGCAGCAGCTTCTCCAGCCGCTCCGCCACCTCGCCCCGGGCCGGGTCGTCGTCGCGCAGGGTGGCCAGCTCGACGTCGAGCCGGTCCAGTTCGGCCAGCAGCGGGCTGCTGGTGGAGGTCTCGTCGCCGCACAGCAGGTCGTGCAGGTAGGCGACGAGGTCGGCGACCGTCGGGTAGTCGAAGATGAGACCCGCGGGCAGCTTGTGGCCGACGGCGCCGCCGAGCCGGTTGCGCAGCTCCACGGCGGTGACCGAGTCGAGGCCCAGCTCGCCGAACGGCCGGGCGAGCGGCACCGATTCGGCGCCGTCGTGGCCGAGCACGGCGGCGGCGTGGGTGCGGACCGCCTCGCGCAGCACGCGCTCCTGCTCCTTGCGGGCGAGGCCGCGCAGGCGCTCGGCGAGCGCGGGGCCCGCCGGGCCGCCGGTGCCCGGCCGGTCCGAGGCAGCCTCCTGCGGACGGACGACCTCCGCGAGGCCGTACAGCAGGGGGCTGGGCCGGGCTGCGGTGTAGGCGAGCTGGAACTTCTCCCACTCGATGTCCGCGAGGACCACGAAGGTGTCGTCCCCGGCGAGCGACCGCTCCATGGCGAGCGTGGCGCGCTCCGGCGACATGAGCGGCACGCCGTGCCTGCGGCGCAGGTCGGCGACGGCGTCCTTCTCCGCCATGCCGCCCTGGTCCCACGCGCCCCAGCCGATGGACGTCGCCACCCGGCCCTGCGCCCTGCGGTACCAGGCGAGGGCGTCCAGGTAGGCGTTGCCGGGCGCGTAGTTGCCCTGCCCCGCGGCGCCGAAGGTGCCCGCCGTGGACGAGAAGAGCACGAACGCCGACAGGTCCGCGTCGGCGGTCAGCTCGTGGAGGTTCCACGCGGCTCCGGCCTTGGAGCGCAGCGCCGCCGCCACGCGGGGCACGGTCAGCGTCTCCAGCGGCCCGTCGTCCAGGGCGGCCGCGGTGTGGAAGACCGCGGTCAGCGGGCGCTCGGCGGGGATGTCGGCGAGCACGGCGGCGAGCGCGTCGCGGTCGCCCGCGTCGCAGGACCGGATGGTCACCTCGGCGCCCGCCGCGGTGAGTTCGGCCCGCAGCTCGGCGGCGCCCTCGGCCCGTTCGCCGCTGCGGCTCAGGAGCAGCAGGTGCTCGGCGCCGCGCTCCGCGAGCCAGCGGGCGAGGTGGCCGCCGAGCGCGCCGGTGCCGCCGGTGATCAGGACGGTGCCCTTCGGGGTCCGCCAGGCGCCGCCGCGGCCCGCGTCGGTCGCGGTGCGCACCAGCCTCCTGGCGCGGACGCCGGAGGGGCGTACCGCGAGCTGGTCCTCGCCGGACTCGCCGGTGAGCAGCGCGCACAGCCGGTCGATGTCCTGGTCGGCGGGGTCGGCGGGCAGGTCGACGAGACCGCCCCAGCGGTCGGGGTACTCCTGGGCCGCGACCCGGCCGAGGCCCCACACCATCGCCTGCCGGGGCCCGGTGAGTTCGCTCTGGCCCCCGGTGGTGACCGCCCCGCTGGTCACGCACCACACGGGCGCGGTGATCTCGGTGGCGGCCAGTGCCTGGATCAGGCCGAGGGTGCGGGTGAAGCCGACGGGGACGCCGGGGTGCGCCGGGTGGGACTCCTCGTCGCGGCCGGTGAGCGCGAGGACGCCTGCGGCCTGCTCGTGGCCCTCGACCGCGCGCAGTCGTGCGGCGATCTCCTCGGCGTACGCGGTACCGGCGTCGTCGGCCGTCTCCGCGGGCAGCCGGACGGGCCGCACGCTGCCGCCGCGCCGCTCGACGCCCGCGGCGACGAGGTGGACGGCCGGGTCGTCGGCGTGCTCCTCGGGGACGGCGAGCAGCCAGATGCCGGAGAGGCGGGCCTGGATGTCCTGGACGGGCGTCCACTCGATGCCGTAGCGCCAGGCGTCCACGGTGGACTCCTCGCGCCGGCGGCTGTGCCAGGCGGAGAGCGCGGGCAGGACGGTGGCGAGCGAGGTGCGCACGGTGTCGTCGGCGACGCCGAGCGCGGCGGCGACCTCTTCGGTGTCGCCGCCGTCGACGGCCGTCCAGAACGCGCCGTCGACGCCGGGGGCCGCCGTGCCGCGGGCGGGCGCGGGCGCGTCCAGCCAGTAGCGCTGGCGGTCGAAGGCGTAGGTGGGCAGGTCCACGGTCCGGCCGCCGTCGAGGGTGCCCGACCAGTTCACGGGGGCGCCGGCGACGAACAGTTCGGCGAGCGCGGTCAGCAGCCTGCCGTGGCCGCCGTCGTCGCGCCGCAGGGTGCCGGCGACGACGGGTTCGGCGGCGAGGTCCGCCAGGCTGTCGGCGATGCCGTTGGTGAGCACCGGGTGGGGGCTGACCTCGACGAAGACGCCGTGGCCCGCGTCGGCGAGCGCCTGCGCGGTCTGCTGGAAGCGGACGGGTTCGCGCAGGTTGCGGTACCAGTACTCGGCGTCCGCGGCGCCGTCCGCGAGCAGTTCGGCGGTGACGGTGGAGTACATCGGTACGTCGGCCGGGCGCGGGGTGACCGGGGCGGCCAGCTCCAGGAGGGCGTCCTTCAGGAGCTCGACCTGAGGCGTGTGGGAGCCGTAGTCCACCGGAATCCGGCGGGCCCGCACACCGTCCTTCTCACAGGCCGCCATCAGCTCGTCGAGAGCGGCGGCCTCACCGGCGACCACCGTCGACTGCGGACCGTTGATCGTGGCGACGCTGATGCGTCCGGCCCACGGCCCGATGAGTTCCTCGGCGGCGTCCTCGCCGATCGGCACGGACACCATGCCGCCCTGACCGGCCAGTTCGCGCCCGATCAGCCGGCTGCGCAGCGCCACGATCCGCGCCGCGTCCTCGATCGAGAGGACACCGGCGACCACGGCGGCGGCCAGCTCGCCCTGCGAATGACCCACCACGGCGGCGGGCTCGACGCCGTGCGCGCGCCACACCTCGGCCAGCGAGACCATGACCGCCCACAGCATGGGCTGGATGACGTCCACGCGGTCCAGCGACGGCGCGCCCTCGCGCTCCCGCAGAACGTCCGCGGGGACCCAGTCGATGTGCGGCGACAGCGCGGCGGCGCACTCGCCGAAGCGTCCGGCGAACACCGGGGAGGAGTCGAGGAGTTCGGTCGCCATGCCCGCCCACTGCGAACCCTGGCCCGGGAAGACGAACGCGGTCCGGGTGTCGCGCGCGGCGGTGCCGTGGATGACACCGGCCGGCTCCTCGCCGCGGCCGAACGCGGCGAGACGGTCGAGGAGTTCGTCGCGGTCGCGCCCGATCACGACGGCGCGGTGGTCGAAGCGGGCCCGGGTGGTGAGCAGCGAGCGGGCGACGTCGACGGCGGTGGCCGAGCCGTCGCTGACGTGCGCGTGCAGCTTGCGGGCCTGCTCGCGCAGGCTCTCCGGGCTCTTGGCGGAGATCACCCACGGCAGGTGGGCGCCGGTGTCCTCACCGGTCTCCACCTGCGGCTCGGGGGCGTGTTCGAGGATGACGTGGGCGTTGGTGCCGCTGATGCCGAACGAGGAGACGGCGGCCCGGCGCGGGCGGCCGGTCTCCGGCCACGGCACGCTCGCGTCGGCGAGGCGCACGCCGGCGGAGCCCCACTCGATGTGCGGGGTGGGGTCGTCGACGTGCAGGGTGCGCGGTACGACGCCGTGGCGCAGGGCGAGCACCATCTTGATGACGCCCGCGACACCGGCCGCGGCCTGGGTGTGGCCGATGTTGGACTTCACCGAGCCGAGCAGCAGCGGCCGGTCCTCGGGACGGTCCTGGCCGTACGTGGCCAGCAGGGCCTGGCCCTCGATGGGGTCGCCCAGCGGGGTGCCGGTGCCGTGCGCCTCGACGGCGTCGACGTCGGCGGCGGTGAGCCCGGCGTTGGCGAGGGCCTGGCGGATGACGCGCTGCTGGGCGGGACCGCTGGGCGCGGTCAGGCCGTTGGAGGCACCGTCCTGGTTCAGGGCGGAGCCGCGCAGCACGGCGAGGACCGGGTGGCCGTTGCGGCGGGCCTCGGAGAGCCGCTCGACGACGACCATGCCGACGCCCTCGGCGAAGCCCATGCCGTTGGCCTCGGCGGAGAACGCCTTGCAGCGGCCGTCGGGCGAGAGGCCGCTGATCCGGCTGAACTCGACCATCGGGCGCGGCGTCGACATGACGGTGACACCGCCGGCGACGGCCAGCGTGCAGTCGCCGTTGCGCAGGGCGTGCGCGGCCTGGTGCAGGGCCACCAGGGAGGACGAGCACGCCGTGTCGACGGTGATCGCGGGGCCCTCCAGGCCGAGCGTGTAGGCGATGCGGCCGGAGGCGACGCTGTTGGCGCTGCCGTTGCCGAGGTAGCCCTCGTAGCCGCTGAGCAGGTCGGGGAAGCGGGCGGCGTAGTCGTTGTAGATGAGGCCGGTGAAGATGCCGGTCGGGGTGGAGCGCAGCGTGCCCGGGTCGATGCCGGCGCGCTCCAGCGCCTCCCAGGTGGCCTCGAGGAGCAGGCGCTGCTGCGGGTCGGTGGCCTGGGCCTCGCGGGGCGACATCCCGAAGAAGCCGGGGTCGAAGTCCGCCATGTCGTGCAGGAATCCGCCGACCTTGGCGAAGTGCAGGTCGGGGGACTCGGGGTTGTGCAGGTCGACGGAGTCCCAGCCGCGGTCGGTGGGGTAGTCGCCCATGGCGTCGCGCTCGTCGGTGAGCAGCCGCCACAGCGCCTCGGGCGAGTCGACGCCGCCGGGGAAGCGGCAGCTCATGCCGACGATCGCGATCGGGTCGTCGTCGCCCGCGACGGCTGCGGCCGGTGCGGCGAGCGGGGTCGCGCGCTCCGGTGCTGCGTCCACGCCGAGCCGCGCGCCGATCTCGGCGGCGAGCGCGGCGGGCGTCGGGTGGTCGAAGACGGCGGTCACGGGCAGGCGCAGGCCGGTGGCGGTGCCGATGCGGTTGCGCAGTTCGACGGCGGTCAGCGAGTCGAAGCCCATGTCGCGGAAGGCCCGGTCGGTCTCCACGGCGTCGGCGCCGCCGTGGCCGAGGACGACCGCGGCCTGGGTGCGCACGAGGTCGGTGAGGGCGCGGTCGCGGTCGGCCGGGGCCAGCGCGGCGAGCCGCTCGCGCAGCCCGTCGCCGCCGCCCGCCGGGGAGTTGGCGGCGGCGCGCTTGGCGGTGGTGCGCACGAGCGCGCGGAACAGCGGCGCCGGGGGCCGCTGTTCGCGCAGCGCGGCCACGTCGAGGCGGACGGGGACGGTGTACGGGTACGGCAGGCGCACCGCCGCGTCGAACAGGGCGAGGCCCTCGTCCGTGGTGAGCGGGCGGATGCCGATGCGGCGCATCCGGTCGAGGTCGGCGGTGCCCAGCGTGCCGGTCATGGCGCTGCGGTCGGCCCACAGTCCCCAGGCGAGGGAGTGCGCGGGCAGGCCCTGGGCGCGGCGCTCCTCGGCGAGGGCGTCGAGGAAGGAGTTCGCCGCCGCGTAGCCGCCCTGGCCCGCGGAGCCGAGGGCCCCGGCGGCCGAGGAGAAGAGCACGAACAGCGCGAGGTCGCGGTCGCGGGTCAGCTCGTGGAGGTTCCAGGCGGCGTCCAGCTTGGGGCGCAGCACGGTGTCGAGGCGCTCGGGCGTGAGGGCGGAGACGATGCCGTCGTCGAGGGCACCGGCGGCGTGCACGACGCCGCACAGCCCGTCGATGCCGTCCAGGAGCGCACCGAGGGCGGCGCGGTCGGCGGCGTCGCAGGCCTCGACCCGCACGGTGGCGCCGAGTGCGGTCAGTTCGGCGGCGAGTTCGCGGGCGCCGGGGGCGTCCTGGCCGCGGCGGCTGGTGAGCACCAGGTCGCCCACGCCGTGCCCGGTGACCAGGTGGCGGGCGACGGCGGAGCCGATGAGGCCGGTGCCGCCGGTGACCAGGACGGTGCCGTCGAGGGCGGGGCGCGCGTGGGTGAGGACGACCTTGCCGGTGTGGCGGGCCTGGCTCATGTGCCGGAAGGCCTGCGGCACCTGTCGGGTGTCCCACGCGGTGACGGGCAGCGGGGCGAGCTCGCCGCGGGCGAAGAGGTCGGCCAGGTGCGTGAGCATCTCGCCGAGGCGGTCGGCGCCCGCCTCGCCGAGGTCGAAGGCGCGGTAGCGCACACCGCTGTGGGCGGCGGCGATCTCGTCGGCGTCGCGGATGTCGGTCTTGCCCATCTCGACGAAGCGGCCGCCGCGCGGCAGCAGCCGCAGCGAGGCGTCCACGTACTCGCGGGCGAGGCTGTTGAGGACGACGTCGACGCCGCGTCCCTCGCTCCGCGCGAGGAACCGGTCGGCGAAGTCGAGGCTGCGCGAGGAGGCGAGGCGGTCGGCCTCGACTCCGGTGGCGCGCACGGTGGGCCACTTGGGCTCGCTCGCCGTCGCGTACACCTCGGCGCCGAGGTGGCGGGCCAGCTGCACGGCGGCCATGCCGACGCCGCCGGCGGCCGCGTGCACGAGGAGCGACTCGCCCTCGCGCAGTCCGGCGAGGTCGACGAGCGCGTAGTAGGCGGTCAGGAACGCCGCGGGCACGGACGCCGCCTGGGCGAACGACCAGTGGGCGGGCATCGGTACGAGCATGCGGCTGTCGGCGATGGCGACGGGTCCCGCGTACGAGCCGGACAGCAGACCCATGACGCGGTCGCCGACCTGGAACCCGGTGACACCCGGGCCCACCTCGGTGACGACACCCGCGCCCTCGCTGCCGAACAGCGCCTCGGTGTTCGGGACGACGCCCAACGCCACCAGGACGTCACGGAAGTTGACGCCCGTGGCGCGCACGGCCACCCGTACGCGGCCCTGCTCCAGCGGCTCGGCGGCGCGCGGGGCGGCGGCGAGGCGCAGCCCGTCCAGGGTGCCGGCCGTGTCCAGGTCCACGCCCCAGACCTCGTCCCCGGGCAGGGCCAGGGTGCCGGCGTCGGCGGGGGCGACCTTGCCGAGGCGGGGCACGAGGACCGCGCCGGAGCGGATCGCGAGCGCCGACTCGGCCGCGGCGACGGCACCGGCGACGGCGGCGGGCAGGACGGCGGCGGACGCGGGTTCGCCGTCCAGGTCGGCGAGCAGGAAACGGTCGGGGTTCTCGGTGTGCGCGGTGCGCAGCAGGCCCCGCACGGCCGCGTGCGCGGGCTCGGGGCGCTCGCCCGCCGCCACGGCCGCGCCGCCGCGGGTCACCACGGCGAGGCGGGCCTCCTCCAGCTCGGTCAGGCCGAGCCACTCCTGCGCGGTGGCGAGCGTGGCGGCCAGCAGCGCGCGGACGGCCGCCGGGGTGTCGCCGTCGGCCGGCGCGGGGCAGGCCAGGAACACGGTCGCCGGCACCGGGCCGCCCGCGCGGACGCTCTCGGCGAGCGCGGTGAGGTCGTCGTGGCGCGGCAGGTCGAGGCCGGGCAGGGCGTCGCCGAGGACGACGGACGTCCCGATGGCATCGATGTCGGACGAAGTGCCGTGCAGCGGCGTCCAGTTGACCTCGTACAGCGAGTCCACCCGCTGACCTGCGACCGCGTCGGCGGTGAGCGGCCGCGAGGTGAGCGCGTCGATGGTGAGGACGGGCAGTCCGGTGTGGTCGGTCAGCCGCACCGCGAGGGTCTCGGGTCCCGTCGGGGTCAGCTGGACCCGCGCGGTGGTCGCCCCGGTCGCGTGCAGGCGGGCCCCGGCGAACGAGAACGGCATCAGGCGCTCGCCCTCGCCCTCCAGGAGGGTGACGAGGCGGGTCTGGAGCGCGGCGTCGACGAGGGCGGGGTGCACCCCGAACCGTCCGGCGTCCCGCTCGGCGCCCTCCGGCAGCGCGACCTCGGCGAACAGCTCGTCGCCGCGCCGCCAGACCGCGCGGATGCCCTGGAAGACCGGCCCGTAGCCGTAGCCGGTGGCCGCGAGGCGCTCGTACAGCCCGTCGATGTCCACGGACTCGGCACCGGCGGGCGGCCAGGCGGTGTCGGCCGCGCCCTGCTCCTCGGCGGGCGCGGCGGTCAGCAGGCCCTCGGCGTGGCAGGTCCACTCGGCGCCGTCGTCCTCCTGCCCGGGGCGCATGGTCCGGGAGTGCAGCCGCACGGCGCGCCTGCCCTGCTCGTCGGGGGCGTCCACGGCGACCTGGATGTCGGCGACGGCGTCGCCGCCCGGCACGGCCAGCGGGGCGTGCAGGACCAGTTCGTCCACCTGCTCGGCGCCGACGCCCTCGCCCGCGCGCAGCATGAGTTCCAGCACGGCGGCGCCCGGCACCAGCGCCCGGCCCAGCACGGCGTGGTCGGCGAGCCAGGGGTGGGTGTGCAGGGATATGCGGCCGGTGGATATGTGGCCCTCGCCGTCCGCGAGGGCGATGCCGGCGGCCAGCAGCGGGTGGCCGAGGGCGGCGAGACCGGCGCCGGACACCTCGGCGGCGCCCGCCGCGCCGTCCAGCCAGTAGTGGCGGCGCTGGAAGGCGTACGTGGGCAGCTCGACGCGGCGCGCGTCGGTACCGGCGAACACCGCCTGCCAGTCCGGCTCCACGCCCCGCGCCCACAGGGCGGCGAGCGAGGCGAGGAAGCGGCGGCCGTCGCCTTGGTCGCGGCGCAGGGTGCCGCCGGCGAACACGTCGACGCCCGCTTCCTCGCCGGTCTCCTCGACCGGGGAGGTCAGCACGGGGTGCGGGCTGACCTCGACGAAGGTGGTGTGCCCCGCGGCGATCAGCTCGCGCACGGTGTCCAGGAAGCGGACGGGCTCGCGGAGGTTGCGGTACCAGTAGTCCGCGTCGGCGGTGCCGTCCGCGAGCAGTTCGGCGGTGACGGTCGAGTACATCGGTACGTCACCCGCGCGCGGGGTGACCGGGGCGGCCAGGTCGAGAAGAGCGTCCTTGAGGAGCTCGACCTGAGGCGTGTGGGAGCCGTAGTCCACCGGGATGCGACGGGCGTTGACCCCGTCGCGCTCGCACGCGGCCATCAGCTCGTCGAGAGCGGCGGCCTCACCGGCCACGACGGTGGACTGCGGGCCGTTGATCGTGGCCACGCTGATGCGACCGGCCCACGGCGAGATGAGCTCTTCCGCCGTCGCCCGAGCGACCGGCACGGACACCATGCCACCCTGACCGGCCAGTTCACGCCCGATCAGCCGGCTGCGCAGCGCCACGATCCGCGCCGCGTCCTCGATCGACAGCACACCGGCGACCACAGCGGCGGCCAGCTCGCCCTGCGAATGACCCACCACAGCGGCGGGCTTGACCCCGTGCGCACGCCACAGCTCCCCGAGGGAGACCATGACGGCCCACAGCATCGGCTGGATGACGTCCACGCGGTCCAGCGAGGGGGCGCCCGGCTCCTCCCGCAGGACGTCCGCGGGCACCCAGTCGATGTGGGGCGCGAGCGCGGCGGCGCACTGGACGAAGCGCTGCGCGAACACCGGCGAGGAGTCGAGGAGTTGCGTGGCCATGCCGGCCCACTGCGAGCCCTGGCCGGGGAAGACGAACACGACGCCGTCGGCGTCGTCGGCCCGCACGCCCGAGACCACGCCGTCGGCGGGCTCCCCCGCCGCCACGGCCTCCAGCGCCGCCAGCAGCTCCGCACGGTCCGACCCCAGCACCACCGCACGGTGCTCAAGCCCGGCCCGCGAGGACGCCAACGACCAGGCCAGATCGTACGTTGACGTGGTGTCAGCAGTGCTGTTCACGTAGTCGCGCAGGCGCTCCGCCTGACCGCGCAGCCCGTCGGCCGACCGGCCCGACAGCACCCACGGCACCACACCGGAACCGGCCACCACACCCGCGGGACCGGCCTCGGCCGCGCGCTCGGCGGGGGCGGTCTCGGCCTCGGGGGCCTGCTCCACGATCACGTGGGCGTTCGTGCCGCTCACGCCGAACGACGAGACACCGGCCCGGCGCACCCGGCCGGTCTCCGGCCACGCACGCTCCTCCGTCGCCAGCTCCACGGCGCCCGACGTCCAGTCGACGTGCGGGGTCGGCTCGTCGACGTGCAGCGTCTTGGGGACCGCGCCGTGGCGCATCGCCTCGACCATCTTGATGACACTGGCGACACCGGCGGCGGCCTGGGTGTGACCGATGTTGGACTTCAGCGATCCGAGGAGCAGCGGCCGGCCCTCGGGACGGTCCTGGCCGTACGTCGCGAGCAGCGCCTGCGCCTCGATCGGGTCGCCCAGGGCCGTGCCCGTGCCGTGCGCCTCCACCACGTCCACGTCGGACGACGCGAGACCGGCGCTCGTCAGGGCCTGGCGGATGACGCGCTGCTGCGCGGGGCCGTTGGGCGCGGTCAGACCGCTGGAGGCGCCGTCCTGGTTGACGGCCGAGCCGCGGATCACGGCGAGCACCTGGTGGCCGTTGCGGCGGGCGTCCGAGAGGCGCTCGACCAGCAGCAGGCCGACGCCCTCGGAGGCGCTCATGCCGTCGGCGGAGGCGGCGAACGCCTTGGAGCGGCCGTCGCGCGCCAGACCCTGCTGGCGGCTGAACTCCGTGAACAGGTCGGGCGTCGACATGATCGCGACGCCGCCGGCGAGCGCCATCGTGCACTCGCCCTGCCGCAGCGCCTGCACCGCCAGGTGCAGCGCCACCAGCGAGGAGGAGCACGCCGTGTCCACCGTCACCGCCGGGCCGGTCAGACCGAAGCTGTAGGCGATGCGGCCCGAGGCCACGCTGCCCGCGGTGCCGGTCATGGCGTGACCCTCGACCTCTTCGGGGATCGCGGGCAACCTGCTGCCGTAGTCGCGGAAGCTGGAGCCGATGAAGACGCCGGTCCTGCTGCCCTCCAGCGTGTCCGCGGAGATGCCGGACCGCTCGAACAGCTCCCACGAGGTCTCCAGGAGGAGCCGCTGCTGCGGGTCCATGGCGAGCGCCTCGCGCGGCGAGATGCCGAAGAAGGACGCGTCGAACTCCCCCGCCTCGTGCAGGAATCCGCCTTCGGCGACGTACGAGGAACCGGGGCGCTCACCGGTCACGTCGATGAGCGCGGCCGGGTCCCAGCCGCGGTTCTCCGGCAGTCCGGTGATGGCGTCGCCGCCCTCGGACAGCAGCCGCCACAGGTCCTCGGGCGAGGCGACGCCGCCGGGGAAGCGGCAGCTCATGCCGACGATCGCCACCGGCTCGCTGCCCGCCGACTCCGCGGCCTGCAGCCGCGACTGGGTCTCCTTCAGCTCGGCCGTGACCCGGGTCAGGTAGTAGCGGAGCTTCTTGGCGTCATCCATGCTTGCGTGCCCCCGAGGGTGAGACGGAAGTGTGCGTGCGCCCACGGGAGGGCGCGGGTGGTCGGAACCGCGACGTGAACAGGGGGTTCAGGAGATCCCGAACTCTTTGCCGATGTAGTCGAAGATCTCGTCGTTGCTCGCGGATTCGAGGTCCTCGGCGTCGACGGCGTCGTCGTCGCCGGGGGCCGTGCCGGTGGCGGCACGCAGCAGCTGCCGCAGCCGCCCTGCCAGCTCGGCTCTGTCGGGGTCGCCGTCGGGCAGACGGGTCAGCAGCGCCTCGATCCGGTCGAGTTCGGCCGTGCCGGGCGCCGTGCCGTCCGCGGGGTCCGCGGCCGGCCCCTCGTCGTCGAAGAGTTCGGTGCCGAGATGGCGCACGAGCTCCGTGACGGTCGGGTAGTCGAAGATGACGGTGGTGGGCAGGCGCAGTCCCGTCGCGACGTTGAGACGGTTGCGCAGTTCGACGGCGGTGACGGAGTCGAGGCCGAGTTCGAGGAAACGGCGCCGGAGCTCCACCGTCTCCACCGAGTCGTGGCCGAGGACGGCCGCCACCTGGGCGCGGACGACCTCGCGGAGCTGCCGTTCGCGCTCGGCCGGCGCGAGACCGGCGAGGCGCTCGGGCAGCGCGCCCGCGGCGGTGTTCTGCGCGGGCTCGTCCGCGGTGAGGACGGCGCGGGCGTCGGGCAGTTCGTCGAGGAGCCGACTGGGCCGCGTCGCGGTGTAGGCGTGCGCGAACCTCTCCCAGTCGATGTCGGCGATGACGAGGCTGGTGTCGCCGTGCGCCAGCGCCGCCTCCAGGGCGACGGTGGCGCGCTCCGGCCGCAGCAGCGGTACGCCGTGCCGGGTGCTGGTCTCCCCCACCGCGTCGAGTCCCGCCATGCCGCCCTGGGCCCAGGAGCCCCAGGCCACGGAGGTGGCGACGAGGCCCTGTGCGCGGCGGTGCTGGGCGAGCGCGTCCAGATAGGCGTTGCCGGGCGCGTAGTTGCCCTGGCCCGCCATGCCGACGGTGCCCGCCAGCGACGAGAACAGCACGAAGGCGGAGAGGTCCATGTCGCGGGTCAGCTCGTGCAGGCGCCACGCGCCGCCCGCCTTGACCCGCAGCACCCGGTCGAGCTGTTCGGGCGTCAGGGTGCTCAGCGCGCCGTCGTCCAGCACGGCCGCGGTGTGCACGACCATCGTCAGCGGGCAGTCGCCGGGCACGTCGGCCAGCAGGTCGCGCAGGGCGTCCGGGTCGGCCACGTCGCACGCGGCGACGGTGACGCGGGCGCCCGCCGCGACCAGTTCGGCCGTCAGCTCGGCGGCGCCGGGGGCCGTGTCGCCCTGCCTGCTGACGAGCAGCAGGTGTTCGGCGCCCTGGGCGGCGAGGCGCCGGGCGACCTGGCCGCCGAGCGCGCCGGTGCCGCCGGTGATCAGGACCGTGCCGCCGCCGGGGTTCCAGTGGTCGGCCGCCGCGTCGCCCAGGGGCGCGCGGACGAGCCGTCGGCCGTACGTACCCGTGGAGCGGACCGCGACCTGGTCGTCGTCGGCGTCGCCCGCGAGCACCGCGCACAGCCGTGCGAGGGCGCGGTCGTCCGGCTCCTGCGGCAGGTCGACCAGACCGCCCCAGCGGGTCGGCAGTTCCTGGGCGGCGACCCTGCCGAGACCCCAGATCAGGGCCTGGGCGGGGTGGGTCAGCGCGTCGCGGTCGCCCGTGGACACCGCTCCCTGCGTGACGCACCAGAGCGCGGCGTCCGCGTCGGCGGCCTCCAGCTCCTGGAGCAGCGCGAGGTTCGCGGCGTATCCGGCGGGGACGGCGGACGCGTCCGTGAGGGGCGTCTCGTCCTGGGCGAGCAGGGACAGGACACCGGCCGCGCCGGGGTGCGCGGCCAGGGCGTCGGCCCAGGGGCGCGCGCCGTCGCCGGACGCGTCCGCCACGAGCGGCTCGACCTCGGCGCCCTGGGCGCGCAGGGCCGAGGCCACCGCGGTGTAGAGGGGGCCGTCGACGCGGTCCCGGGCGACGGCCACCAGCCAGGTGCCGGACAGGGTGCTCCTGGTGCCGCCGGGCAGCGACTTCCAGTGCGCCCGGTAGCGCCACGAGTCCAGGGCGCTCGTCTCGGCGTGCCGCTTGTGCCAGGCGGACAGCGCGGGCAGGACGGCGGTCAGTTCGGTCCGCGTCTCCTCCAGGCGCAGGGTCTTGGCGAGTCCTTCGAGGTCCTCGCGTTCGACGACGTCCCAGAAGGCGGAGTGCGGGTCCGCGCCCGCCGCGGGGCGGGCCTGCGCGGTGTCGAACCAGTAGTGCCTGGTCTGGAAGGCGTAGGTGGGCAGGTCCACCCGGCGGGCGCCGCTGCCGGCGAACACCGCGCGCCAGTCCGGGACGACGCCCTGGACCCACAGCTCGGCCAGGGAGGCGAGGAGCCGCTGCGGGCCGCCCTCGTCGCGGCGCAGGGTGCCGACGACGGTGACGTCCGTGGCCGCGGCCTCTCCGGCGTCCGCGATGGCGTACGTCAGGACGGGGTGGGGGCTCGACTCGACGAAGGTGGTGTGGCCCGTCTCCATCAGGGCCCGGACGGTGTCGAGGAAGCGGACGGGTTCGCGCAGGTTGCGGTACCAGTACTCGGCGTCCGCGGCGCCGTCCGCGAGCAGTTCGCCCGTGACGGTCGAGTACATCGGTACGTCGCCCGCGCGCGGGGTCACCGGGGCGGCCAGCTCCAGGAGGGCGTCCTTCAGGCGCTCGACCTGAGGCGTGTGGGAGCCGTAGTCCACCGGAATCCGGCGGGCCCGCACACCGTCCTTCTCACAGGCCGCCATCAGCTCGTCCAGCGCCGCCGCCTCACCGGCCACGACGGTGGACTGCGGACCGTTGATCGTGGCCACGCTGATCCGACCGGCCCACGGCCCGATGAGTTCCTCGGCCGCCGTCTGTCCGACCGGGACGGACACCATGCCGCCCTGACCGGCCAGTTCGCGCCCGATCAGCCGGCTGCGCAGCGCCACGATCCGCGCCGCGTCCTCGATCGACAGCACACCGGCGACCACAGCGGCGGCCAGCTCACCCTGCGAATGACCCACCACAGCGGCGGGCCTGACCCCGTGCGCACGCCATACGGCGGCCAGCGAGACCATCACGGCCCACAGCATGGGCTGGATGACGTCGACGCGGTCCAGGTTCGGCGCGCCGTCCCGCTCGCGCAGGACGTCCTCGGGAGACCAGTCGATGTGGGGCGCCAGGGCGGCCGCGCACTCGGCGAAGCGCTCCGCGAACACCGCGGAGGAGTCGAGGAGTTCGGTCGCCATGCCCGCCCACTGCGAACCCTGGCCCGGGAAGACGAACACCACGTCCGAGGCGTTCTCGGAGGCCACGCCCGACACGACACCGGCCGCGGGCTCGCCCTCCTCCAGGGACTTCAGGGCGCTGAGGAGCTCCTCGTGGTCGGCCCCGAGCAGCACCGCTCGGTGTTCGAGACCCGCCCGCGAGGACGCCAGCGACCAGCCCACGTCCGCGATCGACAGCTCGGCGGAGGCGGCCACGTGCTCGCGCAGCCGCGCGGCCTGGCCCCGCAGCCCGTCGGCCGACCGGCCCGACACGACCCACGGCACCACTCCGCCGCCGCCGGCGAGCCCGGCCGGGCCCTCGTCGGCCACGGTCCGCGCCGGGGCCTGCTGCTCATCGGCCGGCGCCTGCTCGACGATCACGTGCGCGTTCGTGCCGCTCACGCCGAAGGACGAGACACCGGCCCGGCGCACCCGGCCGGTCTCCGGCCACGGGCGCTCCTCGGTCACCAGCTCCACCGCGCCCGACGTCCAGTCCACGTGCGGGCTCGGCGCGTCGACGTGGAGCGTCTTGGGCACCGCGCCGTGCCGCATCGACTCGACCATCTTGATCACACTGGCGACGCCCGCCACCGCGGAGGTGTGGCCGATGTTGGACTTCAGCGAGCCGAGGAGCAGCGGCCGGTCCGCGGGGCGGTCCTGGCCGTACGTCGCGAGCAGCGCCTGCGCCTCGATCGGGTCGCCGAGCGTGGTGCCCGTGCCGTGCGCGTCCACCACGTCGACGTCGGACGAGGTGAGCCCGGCGTTGGCGAGGGCCTGACGGATGACACGCTGCTGGGAGGGGCCGTTGGGGGCGGTGAGGCCGTTGGACGCGCCGTCCTGGTTGACGGCCGAGCCGCGGATGACGGCCAGGACCTCGTGGCCGTTGCGCCGTGCCTCGGACAGCGGCTCCAGGAGGAGGACGCCGACGCCCTCGCCCCAGGAGGTGCCGTCCGCCGCCGCGGCGAAGGGCTTGCAGCGGCCGTCGGGGGCGAGCCCGCGGTTCTGGCTGAACTCGGTGAAGACGCCCGGCGTCGACATGACGGTGACACCGGCGGCGAACGCCATCGAGCACTCGCCCTGCCGCAGCGCCTGCACCGCCAGGTGCAGCGCCACCAGCGACGACGAGCAGGCGGTGTCGACCGTCACGGCGGGACCGGTCAGGCCGAAGCTGTAGGAGAGGCGGCCCGAGGCCACGCTGCCCGCGGCGCCGGTGAACAGGTAACCGCCGGAGTCCTGGGCGTTGGTGGCGTCGGTGCCGTAGCCGTGCGGGACGATGCCGACGAACACGCCGGTCCGGCTGCCGCGCAGCGTCGCCGGGTCGAGGCCCGCGCGCTCCATGGCCTCCCAGGAGGTCTCCAGGAGGAGGCGCTGCTGCGGGTCCATGGCGACGGCCTCGCGCGGCGAGATGCCGAAGAAGGACGCGTCGAACTCACCGGCGTCGTGCAGGAATCCGCCCTGGTCGACATAGCTGGTGCCGGCCCGCGACGACTCCGGGTCGTACAGCGCGTCGAGGTCCCAGCCGCGGTTGTCGGGGAGTCCGCTGATGGCGTCCTGCCCGTCGTGCAGCATCCGCCACAGGTCCTCGGGCGAGCGCACGTCACCGGGGAAGCGGCAGCTGGTGGCGACGATGGCGATGGGGTCGTCGCCGGACGCCGTGCGGGCGGTCCGGGCGGCGAGGACCGGCGCGGCCTCGTCGGCCGGGGCCTGCGGGGCGTCCCCGCCGAGGACGCGGTCGCGCAGGTGCTCGGCGAGCAGCCGCGGCGTCGGGTAGTCGAACACGGCGGTCGGCGCGAGGGTCTGCCCGGTCGCGATGGTCAGCCGGTTGCGCAGGTCCACGGCGGTCAGCGAGTCGAAGCCGGCCTCGCGGAACGCCCGGTTGACCTCGACCTCCTGCGCCGAGGACCAGCCGAGGACGGCCGCGGCCTGGCCGCACACCTCGTCCAGGACGACGCGCAGCCGCTGGGTGTCGGTGGGCGCGTCGAACACCTTCTGCCGGAAGCCGTCGACCGGTTCGGTGACCGGCGCGGACGGCAGCTCCACCAGCACCGGGGCGCCGGCGGCCGAGGGCGCGAGCCAGTAGCGCTCGCGCTGGAAGGCGTACGTGGGCAGCTGGACCGGCTCGTCGGCGGCGGGGGCGAACAGCGCGGCCCAGTCGGGCCGGACGCCGCGGAGCCACAGCTGGCCGAGGTTGGTGAGGAACTGGCCGATGCCGCCCTGCTCGCGGCGGAGCGTGCCGGCGCAGAGGATGTCGCGCTCGGCGGCGTGCCCGACGGCCTGCAACGGGGCGGTCAGGACCGGGTGGGCGCTGATCTCCAGGAAGACGCGCTTGCCCGCGTCCAGCATGGTCTCGACGGTGTCCTGGAAACGGACCCGCTGACGCAGGTTGTCGTACCAGTACTGGGCGTCCAGCGTCGCGCCGTCGATCGGCCCGGCGGTGACGGTCGAGTACATCGGGATGGTGCCGGTGCGCGGGCGGACCGGGGCGGCGCCGGCGAGCAGCGGCTCCTTGATGGCCTCGACGACGGGGGTGTGGGAGGCGAAGGCGGCGGGGACGACGCGCGGGCGCAGTTCGGCCCGCTCGGCCTCCGCGCGCACCTCGGCGAGGACCTCGGGGAGGCCGCCGACGACGGTGGAGCCGGGGCTGTTGGCGGCGGCGATCCAGATGCCCTCGCGCCCCGCGAGCAGCTCCTCGACCTGGTCGACGGGCGCGGTGAGCGTGAGCAGGCCGCCGCTGCAGTCCAGTTCGGCCGCGGCGAGCCTGCTGCGCAGCACGACGAGCCGGGCGCCGTCGGCGAGCGAGAGCGCGCCGGAGAAGCAGGCCGCGGCCAGCTCGCCCTGGGAGTGGCCGACGACGGCCGTGGGCAGCACGCCCACGGAGCGCCAGACCTCGGCGAGCGAGATCATGACGGCCCACAGCACGGGCTGGAGGACGTCCACGCTCTCCAGGCCCGCGTCGTCGCGGACGACGTCGAGCAGGTCCCAGTCGACCTCCGCGGAGAGCGCCTCGGCGCACCGGCGCATGGAGTCGGCGAACACCGGTGAGGTCGCCATCAGTTCGGCGGTCATGCCCGCCCACTGGTGGCCCTGTCCGGGGAAGACGAAGACGAGGTCGCCGGGGGCGTCGGGCGCCCTGCCGTTGAGGACGTGCGGGGCGGACTCGCCCGCCGCGAGGGCGTCGAGTCCGGCCAGGAGGGTCTCCCGGTCGTCGGCGACGACGAAGGCGCGGTGCTCCAGCGCGGCCCGGGTGGTGGCCAGGGCGCGGCCCAGCTCCTCGTCCGTCACGGCGCTGTCGGCGGCGAACTCCCGCAGCCGCGCGGCCTGGGCGCGCAGTCCCGCCGCGGTGCGGCCGGAGACGACCCACGGTAGGGCGCCGCCGTCACGCGGCCGGGCGACGGGCGCGGGCGCGGCCTCGGCGGGGGCCGGGGCGTCCTCGGGGGCCTGTTCGAGGATCACGTGGGCGTTGGTGCCGCTGATGCCGAAGGAGGACACACCGGCCCGCCGGACCGTGCCGGTCCCGGGCCACGGGGTGCTTTCGGTGGCGAGCCGGACCGCGCCGGCGGTCCAGTCGACCTCCGGCGTCGGGCCGTCGACGTGCAGGGTGCGCGGGACCAGGCCGTGCCGGATGGCGAGCACGGACTTGATGACGCCCGCGACACCGGCGGCGGCCTGGGTGTGGCCGATGTTGGACTTGAGGGAGCCGAGCAGCAGCGGCCGGTCCTCGGGCCGGTCCTGGCCGTACGTGGCGAGCAGCGCCTCGGCCTCGATCGGGTCGCCGAGCGCGGTGCCGGTGCCGTGGGCCTCCAGCATGTCCACGTCGGCGGAGGCGAGTCCGGCGCGCGTCCAGGCGTCGCGGATGACCTGCTGCTGCGAGAGGCCGTTGGGCGCGGTGAGGCCGTTGGAGGCGCCGTCCTGGTTGATCGCGGAGCCGCGGACGACCGCGAGGACGCGGTGGCCGTTGCGGCGGGCGTCCGCGAGCCGCTCGACGAGCAGCATGCCGGCGCCCTCGGAGAAGCCGGTGCCGTCGGCCGCGGCGGCGAAGGCCTTGCAGCGGCCGTCCTGCGCGAGCCCCTGCTGGCTGGTGAGCTCGGTGAAGATGCCCGGCGTCGACAGGACGGTGGCACCGCCGGCGAGCGCCAGCGAGCACTCGCCGCGCCGCAGGGACTCCACGGCGAGGTGGAGTGCCACCAGGGAGGACGAGCAGGCGGTGTCGATGGTGAGGGCGGGGCCGGTGAGGCCGAGGACGTAGGCGATGCGGCCCGAGGCGACGCTGGTGGTCTTGCCGGTGAGCATCAGGCCGTCGAGGGTCTCCGGCGCCTCGTGCAGCCGGGGGCCGTACTCCTGGTCCATCGTGCCGACGAACACGCCCGTCTTGGTGCCGCGCAGTTCGTCCGGGTCGATGCCCGCGCGCTCCAGGAGTTCCCAGGAGGTCTCCAGGAGGAGGCGCTGCTGCGGGTCCATGGCGAGCGCCTCGCGCGGCGAGATGCCGAAGAAGCGCGGGTCGAAGTCGGTGACCTGGTCGACGAATCCGCCGACGCCGGTGGTGACGCGGCCCTGGCCGTCGGGGCTGAGGAGCCGCTCCAGGTCCCAGCCGCGGTCGTCGGGGAAGGGCGTGATGGCGTCCTGCCCGGACGTGACGAGCCGCCACAGGTCCTCGGGCGAGGCCACGCCGCCGGGGAGGCGGCAGCTCATGGAGACGATGGCGATGAGGTCGTCGTCGTCCGCCGCGACGTCGTGTCCCGCTTCGCGCACGGCGACGGCCGCGGTGGGGCCGTCGCCGCCGCGTATGGATTCCAGGTGTCCCGTCAGCCGGGCCGGGGACGGGTGCGAGAAGAGGGTGGCCATGGTGAGCCGCCCGCCCAGCACGGTGTTCAGCCGGCCGCGCAGGTCGCCCAGCATGATCGAGTCGAAGCCGAGGTCCTTGAACGAGCGCCGGGCGTCGATCTCCTCCGGCGCGTCGTGGCCCAGCACGGCGGCCGTCTGGGCGCGTACGGCGTGCGCGACGTCCCGTGGGGCCTCGGTGCCCCCGTCGTGCGCGAGGGCCTCGGGTGCCCCGGCCACGGCGTCGGGGGCGGTGACCTCGCCGTCCAGCCAGTGGCGGCGGCGCTGGAAGGCGTACGTGGGCAGCTCGACGCGGCGCGCGTCGGTACCGGCGAAGACCTCGGTCCAGTCGGGGGTGCCGCCGTGCGCCCAGAGCGCGGCGAGCGAGGTGAGGAAGCGGCGGCCGTCACCGTGCTCGCGGCGCAGGGTGCCGCCCGCGAAGACGTCCACGCCCACGGACTCGCCGGTCTCCTCGACCGGGGAGGTCAGCACGGGGTGCGGGCTGACCTCGACGAAGGTGGTGTGCCCCGCGGCGATCAGCTCGCGCACGGTGTCCAGGAACCGCACCGGCTGCCGCAGGTTGCGGAACCAGTAGTCCGCGTCCGCGGTGCCGTCCGCGAGCAGTTCGGCGGTGACGGTCGAGTACATCGGTACGTCACCCGCGCGCGGAGTCACCGCAGCGGCCAGCTCCAGCAGCGCCTCGCGCAGCAGCTCGACCTGAGGCGTGTGGGAGCCGTAGTCCACCGGGATGCGACGGGCGTTGACCCCGTCGCGCTCGCACGCGGCCATCAGCTCGTCGAGAGCGGCGGCCTCACCGGCCACGACGGTGGACTGCGGGCCGTTGATCGTGGCCACGCTGATGCGACCGGCCCACGGCGAGATGAGCTCTTCCGCCGTCGCCTGAGCGACCGGCACGGACACCATGCCACCCTGACCGGCCAGTTCACGCCCGATCAGCTGACTGCGCAGCGCCACGATCCGCGCCGCGTCGTCCAGCGAGAGCACACCGGCGACCGCGGCGGCCGCGATCTCGCCCTGGGAGTGCCCCACGACGGCGGCGGGCTCGACGCCGTGCGCGCGCCACATCTCGGCCAGCGAGACCATGACGGCCCACAGCATCGGCTGGACCACGTCCACGCGGTCCAGGGACGGCGCGCCGTCCCGCTCGCGCAGGACGTCCTCGGGGGACCAGTCGATGTGGGGCGCGAGCGCGGCGGCGCACTGGACGAAGCGCTGCGCGAACACCGGCGAGGAGTCGAGGAGTTGCGTGGCCATGCCGGCCCACTGCGAGCCCTGGCCGGGGAAGACGAACACGACGCCGTCGGCGTCGTCGGCCCGCACGCCCGAGACCACGCCGTCGGCGGGCTCCCCCGCCGCCACGGCCTCCAGCGCCGCCAGCAGCTCCGCACGGTCCGACCCCAGCACCACCGCACGGTGCTCAAGACCGGCCCGCGCGGTGGCCAACGACCAACCCAAGTCTGCTATTGACGAAGTGTCAGCACCGGCACCCACGTACTCGCGCAGGCGCTCGGCCTGCCCGCGCAGACCCGCGGCCGACCGGCCCGACAGGACCCACGGCACCACACCGGAACCGGCCACCACACCCGCGGGTGCGGACTCTGCGGTTCCGTCGGCCTCGGCGGACTCCTCCGCCGGAGCCTGCTCGACGACCACGTGCGCGTTCGTGCCGCCCATGCCGAAGGAGGACACGCCCGCGACCAGCGACGTCTCCGGCCGCGGCCAGGGCGAGCGCTCGGTGTTGACCTGGAGGTGCCAGTCGTCCAGCGGGATGGCGGGGTTGGGCGTCTCGAAGTTGAGGCTCGGCGGGAGCGCTCCCGCTTCGAGCGAGAGCAGGACCTTGATCAGTCCGACGATGCCCGCGGCACCCTCCAGATGGCCGACATTCGTCTTGACCGAGCCGACCCGCAGCGGTGCGTCCGCCGGGCGGGTGGCACCGAGGACCGCGGCGAGCGCCGCCGCCTCGATGGGGTCGCCGACGGCGGTGCCGGTGCCGTGGAGTTCGACGTACTGGATGTCCTCGGGGCGGACGCCCGCGGCCTCGTGGGCGCGGCGGAGCACGTCCTCCTGGGCCTGCCGGCTGGGGGTGGTGAGGCTGTCGCCGCCGCCGTCGTTGTTGACGGCGCTGCCGCGCAGGACGCCGTGGATGTGGTCACCGTCGCGCAGCGCCCGCTCCAGCGGCTTCAGCAGGACGAAGCCGCCGCCCTCGCCGCGTACGTAGCCGTTGGCGCGGGAGTCGAAGGTGTAGCAGCGGCCGTCGGGCGAGAGTCCACCGAAGCGCGAGACGGTCAGGGTGCCATCGAAGGTGAGGTTCAGGTTCACGCCGCCGGCGAGGGCGACCTCGCACTCCCCGGCGCGCAGGCTCTGGCAGGCCATGTGCACGGCGACGAGAGAGGAGGACTGGCCCGAATCGACCGTCAGGCTGGGGCCGTTGACCCCGAGGAGATAGGAGAGCCGGTTGGCGATCATGCTGCGCTGCAGACCGGCGAGGGTGTGGTGCGAGACGGCGGCGGAGCTGCGCTGTCGCGTGAGGGTGGCGTAGTCGTCGCTCATGGCGCCGACGAAGACACCGGCGCGCTGCCCCGTCAGACGGTCGGGGGTGAGGCCGCCGTTCTCCAGGAGTTCCCAGCCGAGTTCGAGCGCGAGGCGCTGCTGGGGGTCCATGGCCGCGGCTTCGCGCGGCGAGATGCCGAAGAAGTCGGCGTCGAACTGGTCGATGCGGTCGAGGAATCCACCGCGCTCCGACGTCAACAGCGCGTCCTCGGCGGGGCGCTGGGGCCACCGCCCGTCCGGGAGCGCGCCGACCGCGTCGACTCCGTCGAGGAGGAGCTGTCGTAACTGTGCGACCGAACCGGCCTGCGGCAGTCGGCAGGAGAGCCCCACCACCGCGATCTGGTTGCCATCACCGTGCTGCGCCGACCGAGCAGCCCTGGACAAGATTGAACCCCCGCTAGTTCTTTTGGATTCGCCGAAGTCGCCCCGCATATCCATCGGCCGATGACTGCCAACAGTCAATTTCTACCTGGAAGTTGCCGCAGGAGGAAATATGCGAGTTTTTCAATTCGCCGAGAAAAAAGAGCAGTTCAAATGCGTACATCAACTCTGCCACACCGCTAACGAGAGTGACAATGTGACGGGGGTCACAAGACGTTCTTGCTGGTCCAGGGCGTCAAGAACGTGCCAAAGAAGTGCTGTTGACATGCCAAAGAAGTGTCGAGTGGATGCACGGAAGCCCTACGCGGGGGCCCGGATGATGGTCATGCCACGGTCTACAGAATCGAGTTGACAGCCGCCGCCGTGAGACGTAGGACTAGCCAAGGCCCAGAAAACCCAGGACTATCCGCACCCACTTCGGGGAATAGCGCAGCCGACGGCCTCTCAACTGCGTATCCACGCCGGTGCGGCACAATGCGCCACCTCCCCCACCACTCCGCCACGCGAACCGCGCCAGGGAACAAGGAGCGACTGATGACGCACGCCCCGTCGGGCAGCGCCAACGTCTTGACCAGGCCGGAGAACCGCTCGGCCACCGGAATCGCCCGTTCCATGCGTGACGTGGACCACGCCGTCACAAGCCTGCGGGATTTTCACACGTGGTTCGACGCTTACCGAGACACGGAACAGTCGAAGATTCGTCACATCCCGTTTACGGAACTACAGGGCTGGCGATTCGAGGAGTCGAGCGGAAACCTGGTCCACGACAGTGGCCGATTCTTTTCGGTACAGGGTCTGCGCGTGCGCAACGCCCCTGGCGGGGTGCCCTCCTGGGAGCAACCGGTCATCCATCAGCCCGAAGTCGGCGTACTGGGCATTCTGGTCAAGGAATTCGACGGTATACCGCACTGCCTGATGCAGGCGAAGATGGAGCCGGGAAACCACAACGGCGTACAGCTCTCACCCACTGTTCAGGCGACCCGGAGCAACTACACCCGGGTGCACGGCGGCCGGGCGGTGCCGTATCTCGACTACTTCCGGAATGCCGCACGCCACCGCGTGCTCGCCGATGTGCTCCAGTCGGAGCAGGGCTCCTGGTTCTACCGGAAACGCAATCGGAACATCGTCGTCGAGACCACCGAGGACGTGGAGCTGCTCGAAGGCTTCTACTGGCTGTCCGTCGGCCAGCTGCACGCGCTGCTCGCGGTGGACGATCTCGTGAACATGGACGCGCGCACCGTGATGTCCTGCCTCCCGTTGACGGACCCCGCGTTACCCGGCTTCGGGTCCCCTGGCGGTGATCCACGATCACCCTATCCGGTCGAGGACGACACCGTCCGTTCTTCTCTGGCACGGTCGCTGGATCCCGGCCACGGCGCACTGCACCCGCTCGGCTCCGTACGGAACTGGATCAGCGGCGTGCGGGCCGAATTCGACGGCCACGCCGAGCTGGTGGACCTCGGCGCCATCGGCGGCTGGCACCGCTCGGCGGAGCGGATCTCCCATGAATCCGGCCTGTTCTTCGACGTGATGGCCGTGGACGTACGCACGGGCAGCCGCGAGATCGGCGGCTGGACCCAGCCGATGATCGAGGCGCGCGGCCAAGGCGTCGTGGCCTTCCTGGTGCAGCGGATCGACGGGGTGCTGCACGCCCTGACCCGGGTCAAGCACGAGGCCGGCTTCATGGACGCGGTCGAACTCGCACCCACCGTGCAGTGCACCCCCGAGAACTACACCGTACTGCCGCCCGAGGCCGCTCCCCCCTTCCTGGACGAGGTGCTGCACGCCCCGGCCGACGCCATCCGCTTCGACAGCGTGCTCTCCGAGGAGGGCGGCCGGTTCTTCCACACCCGCAGCCGCTATCTGATCGTCGAGGTCCCCGCCGGGCGCGAGCTGCGGGCACCGGAGGACTACCGCTGGCTGACGGCCCATCAGCTGTCCGGGCTCGTCCAGCACAGCAACTACCTGAACATCCAGGCCAGGAGTCTGCTCGCCTGCCTGCACAGCCTGTTGCGCCAGACCAGAGGGGAATGAACGTGAGTACCTCCACGACGCCGGAGCCGCTGCGGGTCGGTGTGCTCGGCGCGTCCTCGATCGCCGCGCGGCGCACGCTGCCCGCGCTGCGCGAGGTGCCGGACACCGCCGTCGCCGCCATCGCCAGCCGGGAGCGGGAGAAGGCGCAGCGGTTCGCCGCCGACTTCGGCTGCGAGGCGGTGCACGGCTACGAGAAGCTGCTGGAGCGCGACGACATCGACGCGGTCTACGTGTCGGTCCCCAACGCCCTGCACGCCGCCTGGGTGCGCGCGGCGCTCGACGCGGGCAAGCACGTGCTGTCGGAGAAGCCGCTGACCACGGCCGCCCCGGACACCGCGGCGCTCGCCGCGCTCGCACGGGAGCGCGGCCTGGTGCTGCGCGAGAACATCGCGTTCGTCCACCACGGCATGCACCGCCGCGTGGCCGAGCTGGTGGCCGAGGGCCGCCTCGGCCGGCTGCGCCACATCGACGCGGCGTTCTGCTTCCCGCCACTGCCCCCGCAGGACGTCCGCTACGTCCCCGAACTCGGCGGCGGCGTCCTCCTGGACGCGGGCATCTACCCCGTGCGCCTCGCGCAGTACCACCTCGGCGACGACCTCACCGTCGCGGGCGCCGTGCTCCACGACGACCCTGCCTCCGGCGTCGACGTGGCCGGCAGCGCCGTGCTCGCCGCGTCCGGCGGTGAGATCGCGACCCTCAGCTTCGGTTTCGTGCACACCTACGGCTCGCGCTACACCCTGTGGGGCAGCGAGGCCCGGCTGTCCGTGGACCGCGCCTTCACCCCGGCGGCGACCGCGGCGCCCGTGCTGCGCATCGAGGAGCAGAACCACACCGAGGAGATCGTGCTGCCCGCCGAGCACCAGTTCGCGGGCTCGGTCGCCGCGTTCGCCGCCGCGGTGCGCAAGAGCGTCGCCACCGGCGCCGACCCGGACCACGAGGCCTGGGCCGCCACCACCGTGCGGACCGCCGAACTCCTCGACGCCATCCAGAAGTCGGCGGTCCGCGTCACCGCCCCCGAGGCCCCCTGATGGAGATCGTCGGCAGGGGCTTCATCGCCCGGAACCTCGCGCCCGTCGGCGACCGCCACCCGCACGCCACGGTCATCGCCGCCGGCGTCTCCAGCACCAGCACCAGCACGCGCGACGAGGAGTTCGACCGCGAGGCGGCCCTGGTGGACGAGATCACCCGGCGGTGCCGCGCCGAGGGCCGGCTCGTGGTGTTCCTGTCCACCTCGTCCCACGCGCTGTACGGCACCGGGAACACCCCCATGGCGGAGGACGCCGCGCTGGCCCCGGCCTCGGCGTACGGCCGCCAGAAGCTGCGCCTGGAAAGCATCGTCGCCGAGTGCGGCGCGCCCTGGCTCGCGCTGCGGGTGAGCCACGCGACGGGCCGCTGGCAGCGCGCGCACCAGCTCCTGCCCGCGTTCGCGCAGCAGGTGCGCGAGGGCACCGTGCGACTGTTCCAGGGCGCCCACCGCGACATGGTGGACGTGGCCGACCTGGTGCGGGCCGTCGACGGGCTGCTCGCCGAGGGCGTCGAGAACGAAGTGGTCAACGTGGCCTCGGGCACGCCCCGGCCCGTCGAGGAGGTCGTCGACGGCATCGAGAAGCGCCTCGGCCTGACCGCGCGCCGCGAGATCGTCGACGTACCCGTCACGATGACGCCGGTGTCGATCGACAAGCTGTGCGCGCTGCTGCCCGGCATGCGGTCGGT
This sequence comes from Streptomyces silaceus, assembly GCF_001419745.1. Taxonomy (GTDB): domain Bacteria; phylum Actinomycetota; class Actinomycetes; order Streptomycetales; family Streptomycetaceae; genus Streptomyces; species Streptomyces silaceus. The sequence continues at coordinate 52,483 of NZ_LIRJ01000042.1, forward strand.
GACCGAGCCCGACTACCTCGACCGGATGCTCGACCGCTACGTCCCCTACTACTGACGCCGCGCTTCTCTCCCGCCGACGTCACGCCCCTCCGACGTCGGCGACGACGACGGGGCAACTCAAGTACGGTCACCCCAAGCACTGTTGAAACACGGTCAACTCCATTCACACCGACGCCCGTTCACGCCCCGCACCACTGGAGCAACGGCTGCCGCTGAGGCACGGCGCGCGGGCGGCTCCCCTCTCCACCGCCCCTTTCGTACGGAGGATGCATGCAGGTCTCGCTCGTTGTCACAGGTTCACGGGGTGACGTCCAGCCGTTCATCGCGCTGGGCAGGACCCTGACGGCCCGCGGACATTCCGTGATCCTCGCCACCCACGGGGACTTCGAGAAGCTGGTCCGCGAGGCCGGCCTCGACTTCGCCGAACTCCCGGGCAGCCCGCGGGACTTCCTCGCGCACCCGGCCCTCGCCGAGGCGCTCCAGCAGGGCGCCTCGCTGTTCCGCGCGGCGCGCAAGGTGCCGCGCCAGACGCCCGAGCACATCCGCCTCCTGGCCTCCCGCATCGCGGAGGTGTGCGAGGGAGCCGACCTGGTGGTCAACAGCGTGCTGAGCCGGATCCTGTTCCAGGACAACGGCAAGGCGCCCTGGGCGTCGCTGACCTGGTGGCCGCTGCCGCCCACCAAGCAGTGGCCGGCCATGATGGCGCCGCAGAGCAAGTCGGGCCCGATATACAACCGCGTGACGCACAAGATGGCCGGTCTCCTGGACTGGGTCTCCATCCGCGGCTACCGCAAGGACGCGGGCATGCCGCCGCTGCCGTTCGGCGCGCCCTACCGCGAACTGGGCCGCGACGTCCCGCTGCTGTGCCCGGTCACCCGCGAGATGTTCACCGAGCCCGGCGACTGGCCCGCGCTGTCGAAGTTCACCGGCTACTGGTTCTGGGACCGCGAGTGGAGCCCTTCGGACGCGCTCGTCGACTTCATGGAGGCCGGGGATCCCCCGGTGACGCTGTCGTTCGGCAGCATCTGGCCGGTGCACCAGCCGGACAAGACGCTGCGCAAGGTGCTCGGCGTGGTCCGCTCGTACGGCAAGCGCCTGGTGCTGGTGGGCGGCGGCCCCGAGGAGGTGCCGGACGACGTGTTCCGCGTCGAGGACGTGCACTACCCCTGGCTGTTCCCCCGCTCGTCGGCCGTCATCCACCACGGCGGCTGCAACACCACGGGCGAGGCGCTGCGTTCGGGTACGCCGCAGGTCGTCGTGCCGACGTTCGCGGACAGTCCGTTCTGGGCGGCGCAGGTGCACCGGCTCGGTGTCTCCCCCAAGCCCATCCCGTTCTCGAAGTTCACCGCCGAGCTCCTTGACGAGGCCCTCGGCAAGGCCCTCAACGACGAGGCCATGGCGAAGCGCGCGGCGACCATCGGCGAGGCCGTGCGTGCCGAGCAGGGCACCGAGACGGCCGTCGACATCCTGGAGGACTGGGTGAAGCGGTGGCGCGGGCCGGGCGGGGCGAACGCCGGTGCGTGACGGCGTACGCCCGCCCGTGCGCGCATCCGTGCGCGAACCCGTGCGTGACAAGGGAGTCGGCACACCCCGCAGATCCCGTACCGAGGAGCAACGACAGCCATGACAGACACGACGGAACCCAGTACCCCTTCCATCCGCCGCTTCCACCCCTCGGACGCGGGCGTACGCCTGGTCTGCTTCCCGCACGCGGGAGGCGCCGCCAGCTACTTCTTCCCCGTCTCCCGGCAGCTGTCCGGGGTGGCCGACGTGCTGGCGGTGCAGTATCCGGGGCGTCAGGAGCGGCGCAAGGAGCCGCTCGTGGCGAGCGTGGACGAACTCGCCGACACCCTGGCCGAGGAGCTCCTGCAGTGGGCCGACCGGCCGCTGGCCTTCTTCGGCCACAGCATGGGCTCGCTGGTCGGCTTCGAGGTGGCGCGCCGCCTGGAGAGGAAGGACATCCGGCTGGTGTCGTTCTTCGCCTCGGGCCGGGCCGCGCCCTCCCTCTCGCGCGACGAGGGCGTGCACCGGCGCGACGACGCGGGCCTGCTCCGCAAGGTCAAGGAGCTGGGCGGCACGTCGGGCGGTCTGCTCGACGACCCGGACGTGGTGGAGATGCTGCTGCCCGCGATCCGCAACGACTACCGGGCCGTGGAGACGTACAAGCTCACTCCCGGTGAGCCGCTGAACTGCCCGCTGGTGGTGCTCACCGGCGACGCAGACCCGATGGTCACCGTCGAGGAGGCGAAGGGCTGGCAGGACTTCTCCACCGGCGAGTTCGAGCTCCACACGTACACCGGCGGGCACTTCTACCTCGACGTGCACGCCGCCTCCGTGCTCGGGAGGATCAGCGCGCGGCTCGGCGCCTGAACGACCCGCCCAGCGGTGTTCCGCCCGGCGCCCGCCCGGCCGGATGAGGCCTCAGCCCCCGTCGTGCTCCACGGCGGGGGCCGACCCCATGGTGAGGACGATCTCCAGCGGCGTCCCCGCGTCCCGCCAGTACTCCACCGCCGCGGAGAACACCTCCTGCGCGATCTCCCACTCCCCCGGCGCCGTGCGCGCGTACTCCTGCCAGCCGGAGACGACGAGCAGCCGCCCCGCCGCGGGCGGCGCCCACGACAGATCGGTGAGGCAGTCCGCGAGGGCGTCCCAGTTGCGCCCGAACCAGTCGGGCAGCGCGAGGCTGCTTGCGCAGCGCTCCATGAGGCCCGCCTTGTCGCCGACCCCGGCCAGGGGCAGCGTCCAGGTGGTCCACCCGGAGCCGCGCGCCGCGTCGAGCACGGGAGCGAGCGGATCGGGTGTCGTGTCAGTACCGCCGGCCATTACCTGAGCACCGCCTTGAAGGACGCGTAGTGGTCATCGGTGTAGTAGAACTCGCCGCCGTTCCCGGTGACGATCCGCCGGGCCCCGCGGTCGCGCTCGCCCGGCGTGCGGACGGTGTACTCGTGGTAGTAGCCGCGTTTGCGCTGCGGCAGCTCCCGCTCGAAGTTGCTGAAGACACTGCCGTCCTTCCCGTACGGGAAGGGGCCGCCGTCGTCGATGCGCCGCAGCGTGGTCCGGGCCTCCGCGGGGAGCCGTTCGGCCCGCACGGTCGCCATCCCACGGGCCCAGGCGGGCACGGAGGCGGCGGAGGAGGCGCTCCCGCTCCCGCCGTCGCCGCCACCGGACGAACAGCCCGAGACCAGGAAGGCGACACAGACCAGCAGCACCCCGAGGACGCGGGGAATGAAACGGGACACCATGCGACAGATGCTGCCACAGCGGGCCCCGCACGGCAGGGCCCGCAGGGGGCGCGGGGCACCGCACACCGGGCCGCTCAGGGCCCGTGGGCGGATTCCGCACCCCGTGCGGTGCCTAGCTGCCGTCCGGGTCCGTGCGGTTCAGCGCGGGCCGCGGCGGCGGGCCCGCCACCAGGAGCTGGTCCGCGGCGGCCGTGTCCGTCACCAGGCTGGTGACCAGACCGGACCGCAGCACGGCGTCGATCGCGGCGGCCTTGCGCTGCCCGCCCGCGATGGCGACCACCTCGGGGATCCGGCGCAGCCGGTCCGCCTCGACGGTGATGCACCGCTCGCCCAGGTCACGCCCGACCCGGCGGCCCTCGGCGTCGAAGAGGTGCGCGGACATCTCGGCGGCCACGCCCAGCGAGGCGTAGTGCGCCCGCTCCTCGTCGCTGAGCATGTCGTGGACGGTGGAGATGCCCGGCTCCCAGGAGCCGATGGAGACACAGGCGACCGTGACCTTGTCGAAGTACTCGAAGGCACGGGCGATGCCGGTCTGGTTGCGCAGCGCCGCCGCCGTGGCGGGGTCGGGCAGCAGCATCGGCGCGTAGATGGGGTGGGCCTCGCCGCCGGAGACCTGGGCGGCGCGGCGGACGGCCTCGACGGAGCCGCGCTCGGCGGTCCCTGCGTCGTACACGCCCGTCAGCTGCACGACCGTGCAGGGCGGCAGCTGCTCCAGCGCGGCCGCCATGTGGATGGTCGAGCGGCCCCAGGCCAGGCCGAGCACATCGCCCTCGGTGACGAGCTCGCCGAGCAGGCCCGCCGCGACCTCGCCGAGGTTCTCGGGGTCGGGCGACTCGTCGATCTCGTCGCTGGGCGCCGGTGACTCCACCACGACCGCGTGCCGCAGGCCGTAGCGGGCCCGCAGCGCGTCCGAGCGCTCGGCGTCCAGCTCTGCCGGGACCCTGATCTCGATGCGCACGAGATCTCGCTCGAGGGCGGTCTCCAGGACCCGGGCCACCTTGAAGCGGCTGACGCCGAACTCCTCGGCGATCTGGATCTTCGATTTGCCCTCGAGGTAGAAGCGGCGGGCCATGGCCGCCGCCTGCACCAGCTCCGCGGGTCCCATCCGCATGGCTGACCGACCCGCCGACATGGCCGACACGGCGCTCTCCTCACTGCTGTTCACAAACTGGGTACGCCGTTCATCCTCGCAGATCCGGCCTAGTTGATCAGCCCTGAGGGACTGCGTTCACGTTCCTGTGGCTCAGTGGTCGCATGCCCATGCGCTTGACGACGTCTTTGCCTCGGCTTGGGCGCGCAGTGAACGTACCGCCTGGGCCGGGTCCTCGGCGCCGTAGACCGCCGAGCCCGCGACGAAGACGTCGGCGCCCGCCTCGGCGCAGCGCTCGATGGTGGCGGCCGAGACACCGCCGTCGACCTGCAGCCACACCTCCAGGCCGTGCTTGCCGATCAGCTCACGGGTGCGGCGGATCTTGGGCAGCATGATGTCCAGGAACGCCTGGCCGCCGAAGCCGGGCTCGACCGTCATGATCAGCAGCATGTCGAGCTCGGGGAGCAGGTCCTCGTACGGCTCGATGGGCGTCGCCGGCTTCAGCGCCATGGAGGCGCGGGCCCCCTTGGCGCGGATCTCGCGCGCGAGCCGGACGGGCGCGGCGGCGGCCTCCGCGTGGAAGGTGACGGATCCTGCGCCCGCTTCGACGTACTGCGGGGCCCAGCGATCGGGGTCCTCGATCATCAGGTGGCAGTCGAGAGGCGTGTCCGTCGCACGGGCCAGCGACTCTACGATCGGCACACCGAGCGTGAGATTCGGGACGAAGTGGTTGTCCATCACATCGACATGGAGCCAGTCGGCGCCTTCGACGGCCTTCGCCTCGTCGGCAAGGCGGGCGAAGTCCGCGGACAGGATGCTGGGGTTGATCTGCACGGCCATGCCCCAAGCCTGCCATGCCCGGCGCGCGTTGCTGACCCCAGTCCACGGCATGGCCTCAGCGGGTCCCGCCACCGCACGCCCCGTGCCATGCTGGGCGGTCCACCGGCACCGCGCGGGGCAAGCGGGGGGACGCCATGGCGGACACAGGACGGCAGGAGCGGCACGGCGCCGCCTGGCTGGTGTGCGGACGGCGCACCAAGTGGCTGGTGGTGCTCCTCTGGCTCGCGGTGCTTCTCGTCGCGGCGCCGCTGGCCCAGAAGCTCACCGACGCCCAGGAGAACGACGCCGAGTCCTGGCTGCCCGGCTCCGCGGAGTCCACCCAAGTCCTCGACATCTCGGCCGAGTTCAGGCCCGAGGCGATCCCCGCGGTGGTCGTGTACGCCCGCGAAGGCGGCCTCACCGCGGCGGACCGCGCGCGGATCGCCGGGGACGTCCGCCAGGCCAAGGAGCTGCGCGCCCACGGCATCCGGGGCAAGGAGACCCGCGGTCCCGTGTTCGACACGAGGGTGCGGCCCGAGGCGGCCCAGGTCTTCGTGCCGATCACCATGGACGCGGAGGGCTGGGAGCGCATCGGACCCGCCGTCGACACCATCCGGGAGCGGGTGGGCACCAGCACCGACGGGCTGAGCGTGCACATCACCGGGCCCGGCGGCACGGCCGCCGACTCCGCCGAGGCGTTCGAGGGCATCGACTCGACGCTGCTGTTCGCCGCCGCGGGCATCGTGGTCGTGATCCTCCTGTTCACCTACCGCAGCCCCACGCTCCTCATCGCCCCGCTGATCGCGGTGATCACCGCGCTGTTCACGGCGCAGGCGCTCATCTATCTGCTCGCCACGCACGCGGACCTCACGGTGAACGGCCAGAGCGCGGGCATCCTGACGGTGCTCGTCTTCGGCGCGGGGACCGACTACGCCCTGCTCCTGGTCGCTCGCTATCGCGAAGAGCTGCGCCGCCACGCGGACCGCCACGAGGCGATGGCGCTCGCCCTGCACCGGGCGGGCCCCGCCGTCCTGGCCTCCGGCGCGACGGTCATCCTGAGCATGCTGGTGCTGCTCGTCGCCGAGATGAACTCCACCAGCGGGCTCGGCCCGGTCGCCGCGATCGGCGTCGCCGTCGGGCTCCTCGCGATGCTGTCGCTCTTCCCCGCCCTCCTGGTGATCTTCGGCCGGTGGTTCTTCTGGCCGCTGATCCCGCACCTGGGCTCCCCCGAACCGACCGAGCGCGGCCTGTGGGCCCGCACGGGCCGCCGCATGGCCCACCGCCCGCGGCTGATCTGGGGCGTCACGGCGGCGACGCTGGCCCTGCTCTCGCTCGGCCTGTTCCAGCTGAACGCCTCGGGGCTCAGCAACGCCGACGCGTTCACCGAGAAACCGGACTCGATCACCGGCCAGGAGGTGCTCGCCGAGCACTTCCCCGCGGGCTCCGGCGACCCCCTGGTGATCGTGACGAACACCGCGCAGGAGGACCGGGTCGCCCGGATCGTGCGCTCCACGCCCGGCGTGGTGCGCACCAGCGTCGGCAGGCCGCCCGGGACCGCGTCCGAGTACGAGGGCACGTCGCTCCTCGAGGCGACGCCGAGCGACCCGTCCGACAGCGAGGCCGCCAAGCGGACCGTGGACCGGGTGCGCGACGCCGTGCACGCCGTCCCCGACGCGGACGCGAAGGTCGGCGGCGGCACGGCGGCCCTGCTCGACATGGACCGCGCCACGGCCCACGACAACAAGCTGGTCATCCCGCTGGTCCTGGTCGTGGTCCTGCTGATCCTCGCGGTCCTGCTGCGCGCGGTGGTCGCCCCGGTGCTGCTGATCGCGACGGTGGTCCTGTCCTTCGCGGCGGCCCTCGGCATCAGCGCGCTCGCCTTCCGCCACCTCTTCGACTACCCGGGCGAGACCACCGACTTCCCGCTCTTCGTCTTCGTCTTCCTGGTGGCGCTCGGCATCGACTACAACATCTTCCTGTCGACCCGCATCCGCGAGGAGGCGATCCGCCAGGGCACCCGCGCGGGCGTCCAGACGGGCCTCGCCGCGACCGGCGCGGTGATCACCTCGGCGGGCCTGGTCCTCGCGGGCACGTTCGCCGCGCTCGGCACGCTCCCGCTGGTGGCGTTCGCCGAGATCGGCTTCGCGGTGGCGCTCGGCGTCCTGCTCGACACCTTCGTCGTACGGTCCGTCCTGGTCACGTCGCTGTTCCTGGACGTGGGCCCGAAGGTGTGGTGGCCCCACCCGCTGGCGCGCCGCCCGGAACCGCCGAGGGCCCCGGAGCGAACCACCGCCACCGAGACCCCCAAGGCGCCACTCCCGGACCCCTAGGACGGCTTCACGCCCGGCCGGGCCTGCCGCACGCCCCGCCGACGGGTCAGGCGGTCCGCCGGATCAGCGCCAGATACATCGCGTCCGTGCCGTGCAGATGCGGCCAGAGCTGGATGTCGGGCCCCTCGCCCAGCCCCGGCACGTCCGGCAGGAGCGGGCGCGCGTCGATGAGTTCGGCGCCGCCCGTCTGCTTGAGGACGTCGTCCACGACGGCCCGCGTCTCGGCCAGGTGCGGCGAACAGGTGGCGTATCCGACGACACCGCCGACGCGCACCGACTCCAGCGCCGTCCGCAGCAGCGAGCGCTGGAGCGGGGCGAAGCCGTCGAGGTCCTGCGGGCGGCGGCGCCAGCGGGCCTCGGGACGGCGGCGCAGCGCGCCGAGCCCGGTGCAGGGGACGTCCATCAGGACGCGGTCGAAGGTGCCGGGCCGCCACGGCGGACGGGTGCCGTCGGCCGCGATGACCTGGTAGGGCCCGGGGTTCCCGGCGAGCGCCTGCCCGACCAGACCGGCCCGGTGCGGCTGCTTCTCGGAGGCGAGCAGCGCGGCACCGCGCTGGGCGGCGAGCCCGGCGAGCATGGCCGCCTTGCCGCCGGGACCGGCGCAGCCGTCCAGCCACTTCTCGTCGCGGCCCTCCACCGGCGCGTTCGCCAGCGCGAGCGCGACCAGCTGGCTGCCCTCGTCCTGCACACCGGCGCGCCCCTCGCGCACGGCCTCCAGGGAACCGGGCTCGCCGCCCTCGCTGAGCCGCACGGCATACGGCGACCAGCGGCCCGGCAGCGCGGACTCCTCGCCGACGGAGTCGAGGAGTTCGTCGGCGGTGGAGCGGCCGGGCCGCGCCACGAGCGTCACCTCGGGCCGTTCGTTGTCGGCCTCCAGGAGGTCCTCGATGCCGGCCCGGCCGCCGCCCAGCGAGTCCCACAGCGCCGAGACGACCCAGCGGGGGTGCGAGTGGACGACCGCGAGGTGGTCCTCGGGATCCTCGTCGTAGGGCGGGGCGACGCGCTCCACCCATCCGTCGAGGTCGTCCTGCGCGACCTTGCGCAGCACGGCGTTGACGAACTTGGCGCGGCCGTCGCCGAGCACCACGCGCGCCAGCTCCACCGAGGCGGAGACGGCGGCGTGCGTCGGGATGCGGGTGCCGAGCAGCTGGTGCACGCCCATGTTGAGCACGTCGAGCACCGGCGGGTCGACCTCGCGCAGCGGCCGGTCGATGCAGGCCGCCACGATCGCGTCGTACGTGCCCTGGCGGCGCAGCGTGCCGTAGACCAGCTCGGTGGCGAGCGCCGCGTCCCGCGCGTCGAAGTCGCCCTTCTCGCGGGCCTTGCGCAGCAGCGGGGGCAGGACGAGGTTCGCGTACGCGTCGCGCTCGTCCACCGCCCGCAGCGCCTCGAAGGCGAGGATCCGGACGGGATCCTTCTGGGGACGGCGGTAGGGCTTGCCGGACTTCCCCGGCCTGCCCGGCTTGCCGGAGTGGGTGCGGGGACGCCGGTTCGGCTGGTCGTTCAAAGGTGCTCCGCTGCTGAAATGGATCGAAAACTGAATCGAGGGGGACGAACGGGCCCGCTTCTCAGCGTACGTCGCCGCCGCCCACGCGCTCGCCGGGGGCGATCCGCACCCCGCGCGCCCAGTCCGCGCCGCGCATCGGCTTCTTGCCCTGCGGCTGGACCCAGAGCAGCTCGACGGCGTGCGATCCGGAGCCCACGTACACGTTGTTCTTGGCGGCGGAGAGCTCGCCGGGCGCGAGGTCGGTGCGGTCCTGGACCGGCGCGGCCTGGATGATCTTCAGGCGCTCGCCGCGGAAGACGGTCCAGGCACCGGGGGCGGGGGTGCAGCCGCGGACGACCCGGTCCACGCGGAGCGCGGGCGCCGCCCAGTCCACCTCGGCGTCCTCGACGGTGATCTTCGGGGCGAGGGTGACGCCGTCGTCCGGCTGCGGCACCGCGGTCAGGCTGCCGTCCTCGATGCCGTCCATGGTCGCCACGAGCAGTCCGGCGCCCGCGAAGGCGAGCCGGGTGAGCAGGTCACCGCTGGTGTCGGTGTTCCGCACGGCCTCGGTCACCGTGCCGTACACCGGACCGGAGTCGAGGCCCTGCTCGATCAGGAAGGTCGAGGCGCCGGTGATCTCGTCGCCCGCCATCACCGCGTGCTGCACGGGTGCCGCGCCGCGCCAGGCGGGCAGCAGCGAGAAGTGCAGGTTGACCCAGCCGCGGGCCGGCACGTCCAGGGCGATCTTGGGCAGCAGCGCGCCGTAGGCGACGACGGGGCAGCAGTCCGGACCGATCTCCCGCAGCCGGGCCAGGAAGTCCTCGTCGCGCGGCTTCGCGGGCTTGAGCACCTCGATGCCCGCCTCCTCGGCACGCTCGGCGACCGGGCTCGCGACGAGCCTGCGGCCCCGGCCCGCGGGCGCGTCCGGCCGGGTCACGACGGCGGCCACCTCATGGCGGTCGGAGGCGATCAGGGCGTCCAGGGCGGGGACGGCGACCTCGGGAGTGCCTGCGAAGACGAGCTTCACTGGGGGGTACCTCGGATCTCTGGTCTGGGGTGGAGCGACGGCAGCGCACCAGTCTATGGGCCGCCCGGGGAGCCCGCCCGGGACGGTCCTGCCGAGGCCCGGGGTTGACGCTCCCGGGGGCGTACGAAGCGCCGTGCGCCCTGTGCATATGCGCATACGCCCCTGCACCGTGACCCCACACGAACTAGCGCGTTGGTCAAGAAAGAGTTGACCACAACGGGCCGCGGATGCGGCCCGATCCTTTTCAACGCCGGTTCGAGAGGCTTGTTCATGGCCGACCACGCAACCCACGACGCCCAGGCACGGGCCAGCCTGCACCTCCTGGTTCGGGACATCGAGCGGGTCCGCCGGCAGGTGGACGCACTGCGCACCCTCACCGCACAGCTCGGCAACGTCTACCGCCCGCGCCGTTCCAGCCCGTCCGCGGGCTTCGTCGTGTACGGGCGGGCCCCCGCCCCGACCGTACGTCTCGCGCAGGAGCTGCGGGACAGCGTCGAGACACTGGTCACCGCCGCGGTGGACTTCGACCGTTCGCTCGGGTTCTCGTGGGACGCGGTGGGCTCGGCCCTCGGCGTCACGAAGCAGGCGGTCCACCGCCGCTACGGCGCGCGGCGGGCCAGCACGCAGGCGGCGGCCGAGGCGGAGCGGGCCACGGAGACGCCGGCGCCGACGGTGACCTCCACGGCGACCCGCCCGGTGCCGGTCGGCGCTCCTCTGCCGTCGGTACCCGCCGCCCGCACGATGCCGACCCAGCCGACAGCGGGCAGCCCCACCCTTCGCGAGGACCCCCGCCCCAACGCTTTCCCCAGCCCTCGCAACGGCTGACGCCCCTTCACGGAAACGGCCCCCTCGCCCATCGGCGAGGGGGCCGTTTCCCTTACGGGCGGCGCCACCCGCCCTCGCCACCGGCGACGGTGACCGTCACCCGATGTCCAACGGGTCGACCCGAATCCGCACGGCGTCCCCGGAACCGTCCCGTGCCGTCCCCTTGGCCCCCCGGGCCATCCGCGCGGCCTGCGCGGTCTTCAGAGCGGCGGCCAGCGCCGCCCCGCTCCCCGGCGGCACCCGGATCAACACCCGCTCCACGCCCTCACCGGTCCCGGAACCGGCCCCGGGCCCGACCTCCCGTACGGGCACAGGTCCCAACACCACCGCGTCCCGAGGCAACTCGGCGCCCGAGAGGAACCCGGACAGCGCCTCGGGTGCCCCGGAGACCGCCGCCATCCGCGAAACCGGCGGAAACCCCAACTCAGCCCGCTCCGCGAGCTCCCGCACCGCATGCCCCACGGGGTCCCACCGCACCAACGCCTGCACGGGCCGCAGCGTCGGCTCCGCGACGACCACGACCCGCCCCCCGGCCCCCTGCGGCCGCACCAGGGCCGACGCACTCACCCACCGCCGCAACGCCTCCTCGCCGGCCCGGAGGTCGGGCCGCCCGAGCATGGCCCACCCGTCGAGCAGCAACGCCGCCGCGTAGCCGCCCTCGGCGACCGGTTCGGCCCCCGGCGTACTCACCACCAGCGCCGGCACCCCCGGCACCGTGTCGAGCACCTGCTCGCGCCCCGACGTCCGCACCGGCACCGCCGGGAACGCCCGCCCCAGCTCCTCCGCGGTCCGCCGCGCCCCCACGATCTGCGCCCGGAGCCGGAAGCCCCCGCAGGAGGAGCAGTGCCACTGGTCCTCCGCGCGCCCGCACCACCCGCACGCGAGCGCCCCGGTGCCCTCCCGCGCCTCGAGCGGCCCGGCACACTGCCGGCACCGCGCGGGCTCCCGGCACCGCTGGCAGGCGAGCCGCGGCACGTACCCGCGGCGCGGCACCTGCACCAGGACCGGGCCGTCGCGCAGCGCCGTGCGCGCCACGTCCCAGGCGAGACTGGGCAGCCGCGCGGCCCGCGCGGCCTCGTCCCTGGCCAGGTCGAGGTCGCCGAC
>NZ_LIRJ01000420.1 GCF_001419745.1 Streptomyces silaceus
GGCGGCAGCGGGTAGAAGGCGAGGCTCGCCCCGAGCGGCGTCACGCCGATGTACGGGGCGAACCACTGCCAGGGGCCCTGCGCGAGCGCGGCCGCCAGCACGGCGGCCAGGCCGATGCCGATGACGCCCGCCTGACCGGAGACGTCGGGACCCGCTCCGGTGGCTGCCGGGCCGGGGGGGCTTCTGGGGTTGGGGGTCTTCGACGGTGGGGCGGGGATCGTCCACGGTCTCTCCTGCCTGGTCCGGCCCCCAGCAACCAGGCGCGTCGCGCGAGCGGCCCGCCGCCATGCCGCAACGGCCCGCGAGCCAGGCCCGGTCGGCGGATCGAACGCCCTCGTGACGCTTTGCGCCGTTCCATGGCCGCGTTCCAGGGAGCCCGCATCTGCCCTGGTCAGAGGCCGTTCCCGTGTTCCGGCGTTCCGAAGTGCCCCGATCTTGTGCCGGTTGGAACGGATGGCGCCGCAGCCTGGGCACATCCAGGCACCCCGACGTGCCTGATGAACCCCTTGGAGTCTCCGTGAGCTTGCGGATGGCAGTCACTGCCGAGCCGATACCGTCCCATGTGTCGGCACTCGACTACGTCATCGGCCCCGCCCTCGACCAGGGCCACGACGTCGCGCTGTACGCGCCCCTGATGTTCCGCCGCGAAGCCCGGCGCCGGGGCGTGGAGTTCCACCGTGCGGGCACGGACTGGACCTGTGACCGCACGGTCCAGCACACGGCGAGCGACCACTGGACGGCAGCCGGGAACGCGTCCTTCAACGGGTACGTCTTCGGACGGCTCTGGCCCGACCGGGCCGAGGCGAAGGCCCGGGACCTGATCGCCGCGTGGACGCGGACGCGCCCCGACCTGGTGATCGCCGAGTGCAGCGACCTCGGCGCGCACCTCGCGGCCAGGGTGCTGGGCCTGCCCGTCCTCGCGGCGGACAACGGACTCGGCCCGCTGCTCCTCGATCTGTGGGACACCGACATCGCGCCCGCGCTGACCCGCCTCTACAAGGAGCACGACCAGGACACGCCGACGCTCCCGGAGATGCTCACCCCCGCGCCCGTCGACTGGTTCTACGAGACGCTCCCGCACCTCCCGTCCCGCTCCCCGCGCGCGGTCCGGCGCACCGTGGCGAAGGACCGGACGGACCTCACCGAGTGGCGGGAGACCTCCGCTGCCCGCCCCCTCGTCTACGCGAGTCTCGGCACCCTGGCCACCGCCATGTCGGGGCTCAGGCCGACGGTCGAAGCCATGTACCGGGAGATCGTCGCCGCGCTCCTGGCGGTCGACTGCGAGGCGATCGTGTCCGCGGGAGACCTCGCCGAGCACCTGCACAGCCCGGACCCCCGCATCACGATCGTGAGGCACGTCCCGCAGCCCGCGCTGCTGCACCGCGCCGATCTGTTCGTGACCCACGGAGGCCGGGCGTCCCTGCTCGACGCGGTGCAAGCCACGACACCCGTCCTCGGCATGGGCATCCTCGCCGACCAGCCCGGCAACGTCGACGCGTTCGCCCGGCGCGGTCTCGGCCGCGCGCTGGACCCCGCCGCGACGCGCGACGAGATCGCCGGCGTCATGGCGGTCGTCCTCGGCGACCCGGCCCACGCCGCCGCCATGACCGCCGCCGAGGCCGAGCTGGCACGGCTGCCGCTGCCCGACTTCACCGCGTTGCGGGACAGTTCGTGAGGCCGCCCGTCACGTGCAGCCTGTGAGGCCACCCGTCACGACGTGCCGGCGACGCCCAGCTGGCCTGGGGCTTCGAGACGAACTACGGCGGCCTCGCGCACTATTGTGTGGCGCGGGCCAGCCAGCTCCTGCCGAAGTCGTCCCACCTGACGTGGGAGGCGGCGGCGAGCAGCCCGCTGTGCGCGGGGACCGCCTACCGCATGCTCGTCGGCGACCGGGGCGCCCGCATGACGCAGGGCGACGTGGTGCTGATCTGGGGCGCGGCCGGCGGACTCGGCGCGTACGCCGCCCAACTCGTGCGCAATGGCGGGGGGATCGCCGTCGGCGTCGTCAGCAGCCCCGAGAAGGCGGAGCGGGCCAGGGAGTACGGCTGTCACGCGGTGGTGGACCGCACGGAGATCGGCCTGACCGGCGACGCGCCGGCGGATCCGACGGTCGTGGGCAAACGGCTCGGCAAGCGCATCAGGGAACTGGTGGGGGACGACCCGCACATCGTGTTCGAACACGTGGGGCGGGCCACGTTCGGGGTGTCCGTGTTCGTCGTGCGGCGTGGCGGCACCGTCGTCACCTGCGGCTCCAGTACCGGCTACCGCCACGAGTTCGACAACCGCTACCTCTGGATGCGCCTCAAGCGCGTCATCGGCAGCCACGGCGCCAACCTCCACGAACAGGCTTCCGTGGCACGCCTGTTGGACCTCGGTCTCATCGAGCCCGCGCTGTCGGTGACGTACACCCTGGACGAGGTGGCCGAGGCGGCCAGGCTCGTGCAGACCAACCGCCACACGGGCAAGGTCGGCGTCCTCGCCCTCGCGCCCCGCGCCGGGCTCGGCGTCCGGGAGAAGGGGCCCGTGAGAAGGGGCCCGTCCGAGGATCAAGCGCATGGAAATCGAACTTGATCAAGCCGTCGGCCACCCGGGTCTGAGCGGGCCGCGGCGGGGGTGCCGCTGACGTGGCGACCCTCGCACGCTCCTCGCTCCTCATGGCCTTCGGCACCGTGGTCTCCCGTGCCACCGGCCTGATCCGGCAGGTCCTCCAGGGCGCCGCCCTGCTGCTGCCCGCGCGCTGGGCGGTCACCGGCATGGCCGCCGCCTATACGCTCTCGTACGCCGTGGGTCTCGTGATCACCGCGCGGCTGCTGCGCCGCCGGCTCGGCGGCTACCTCGACGGGCGCCGGCTGATCCGCACCTACGGCAAGCTGATCGTCGCGTCCGCCCTGGCCGGGGCGCTCGGCTGGGCCGCGGCCCGAGCGGGCGCCGGGGCGTCCCTCACCGGAACGGCGGGGACGTCCCTGGACCTCGCGGTCGGCGCCCTGACCATGGTGGCCGGCTACCTCGTGCTCGCCCGGCTGCTCAGGACGGGGGAGCTGTCCCTGCTCCGCCGGTGAGCGCGGATGAGGGCCGCGTAGTGCCGCCCGCTCGCCTTGACCGTGCGCCGCTGCGTCGCGTAGTCGACGTGGACGAGGCCGAAGCGCTTGTCGTAGCCGTACGCCCACTCGAAGTTGTCCAGCAGCGACCAGGCGTAGTACCCGGCCAGCGGCGCGCCCCGGCGGGCGGCGCGGGCGCAGGCCGCCAGGTGCTCGCGCAGATAGCGGGTGCGCTCCGCGTCGTCGATCGTGCCGTCCGCGCGGACGACGTCGGGGAAGGCCGAGCCGTTCTCGGTGACGTACAGGCTGCGCGCGCCGTACTCTTCGGTCAGGCGCAGCAGCAGGCTCTCGATGCCGGACGCGTCGATCTCCCAGTCCATCCCGGTGTGCGGCACCTCGGGCCGGTACACCTGGCGGGCGAACGGCGCGGGACCTGCCGGGTCGTCGGCGACGTACGCGGGGAAGTAGTAGTTGAGGCCCAGCCAGTCCAGCGGCTGCGCGATGGCCGCCGGGTCACCGGGGCGCTCGGGCAGGTCCACGCCGTAGACCTCCCGCATGTCGGCGGGGAAGCCGAGCCCGTGGAGCGGGTCGAGCCACCAGCGGTTGGTGTGCCCGTCGACGCGCCGGGCCGCGGCGACGTCCTCCGGGCGGTCCGAGGCCGCCCGGACCGGCGAGAGGTTGTTGACGATCCCGACCTGTGCCCGGGGCGCCGCCGCGCGGATGGCCTGTGCGGCCAGGCCGTGCCCGAGCAGCAGGTGGTAGGAGGCGCGCACGGCGGCCGTGAGGTCGGTGAGACCGGGCGCCATGCGGCCCTCCAGGTGCCCGATCCAGGCGGAGCACAGCGGTTCGTTGAGCGTGGCCCACCGCGGCACCCGGTCGCCGAGCCGCTCGGCCACCACCGAGGCGTAGGAGGCGAAGTGCTCGGCGGTGTCCCGCTCGGGCCAGCCCCCGCGGTCCTGGAGCGCCTGCGGCAGGTCCCAGTGGTAGACGGTCGCGTTCGGCGTGATGCCCGCCTCCAGGAGGGCGTCGACGAGCCGGTCGTAGAAGTCGAGGCCCGCCGCGTTGACCGGCCCGTCGCCGCCGGGCACGACGCGCGGCCAGGCGAGCGAGAAGCGGTAGGAGTCGACGCCGAGCCGCCGCATCAGGGCGATGTCCTCGGGCCAGCGGCGGTAGTGGTCGCAGGCCACGTCGCCGGTGTCGCCGCCGTCGACCTTGCCGGGCGTGCGCGCGAAGGTGTCCCAGATCGAGGGCGCGCGGCCGTCCTCGTCGACGGCCCCCTCGATCTGGTACGCCGAGGTCGCCACGCCCCACGTGAAGTCGCGGGGGAGCGAGTCGAGGTCGCAGGAGACGGGGTCCGACTGCTGGGGGTCGGTCACGGAGTTCCTTTCGGGGAGGGTCATTTGACGGCTCCGGCGGTGAGCCCGGCGACGAGATAGCGCTGCAGCAGCAGGAAGCCGGCGACGACGGGGACGCTCACGACGAGCGAGGCCGCCATGACCTGGTTCCAGTACACGTCGTTCTGCGTGGAGTAGCCCTGCAGGCCCACGGCGAGGGTGCGGGTGGTGTCGTTGGTCATGACCGAGGCGAAGAGCACCTCACCCCAGGCGGTCATGAAGGAGTAGACGGCGACGGCGACGATGCCGGGGATCGCGGCGGGCACCACCACGCGCAGCAGCGCCCGCAAAGGCCCGCACCCGTCGACCAGCGCCGCCTCGTCCAGCTCCCGCGGCACCGAGTCGAAGTACCCGATGAGCATCCAGATGGAGAACGGCAGCGAGAACGTCAGATACGTGAGGATCAGCCCGGCGCGCGAGCCGAACAGCGCGATGCCCGTGGCGTTGCCGACGTTGACGTAGATGAGGAAGAGCGGCAGCAGGAAGAGGATCCCCGGGAACATCTGCGTCGACAGGACGGTCACGGTGAACACCCGCCTGCCCCGGAAGCGGTAGCGGCTGACCGCGTACGCGGCGAACACCGCGATCACCACCGAGCAGACCGTCGCCGCGCCCGCCACGATCAGCGAGTTCACGAAGTAGTCCGCCAGCGGCACGGTCGACCACATGTCGATGTAGGGACGCACGGTCAGGCCGCTGGGCAGCCAGCGGAACGCACCCGACACGTCCCGCAGCGGTTTGAGGGACGTGCTCACCATCACGTACACCGGCAGCAGCACGAAACCGGTGAGCAGCGTCAGGAAGACGCGCCGCCACCACAGGAACGAGCGCGGCGGTGCGGTCGGCGCGTGCGGACGCCTAGACATCGGCGGCCCTCCGTCCCCGTGAGGTCAGCAGCAGGTAGCAGGCTGTCACCAGGAGCAGGAAGAGCAGCAGCAGGACCGACATGGCCGAGCCCGTGCCGAAGTTCCAGGTGACGAACGACGACTGGTAGATGTGGATCGAGATGAGGTCCGCGGCCTCCGGCGCCGACTTGCCGAACAGGACGTACGGCGTGTTGAAGTCGTTGAACGTCCACAGGAACAGCACCAGGACGAGGACCTGGTTGACCGGCCGCAGCGACGGCAGCGTGATCCGCCGCACCTGCTGCCACACTCCGGCGCCGTCGATCGCCGCCGCCTCGTAGAGGTCCTTGGGGATGTTCTGCAGCCCCGCCATCACGATGAGGAAGGCGAACGGCCAGCCCTTCCACACCGACACGGTCAGCAGCGCCACGAAGCTGTTGTCGCCGATCAGCCAGAACGGCCGGCCGTCGGTGAGGCCCAACTGGTCGTGCAGCACGTGGTTGATGAGACCCGTGTCGCGCTGGAACATGAACGACCAGGTGATGACGGCCGCGTACACCGGCAGCGCGTACGGCGTGAGGAAGAGTGCCCGCAGCAGGCCGCGGCCGCGGAAGTTCTCCTGCATGAAGACCGCGGCGGCCGTCCCGATCAGCCAGCACAGGCCCACGGACAGCACGGTGAAGGCGACGGTGACGAAGAACGAGTGCAGGAGCGCCTCGCCGACCGGGGCGTCGAAGTCCACCGACAGCGCGTAGTTGTCCAGGCCCGTCCAGGGGGCGGCGCCCCAGTCGCGGATGAAGAACTGCGTGAGCTCCTTGAAGCTCATGACGATCCCGACGGCCATCGGTACGAGGTGGACGACGAGTTCGAGCAGGAGCGCGGGCAGCAGCAGGAGATAGGGGAGCGAGCGGCGCCGCAGACGCGCGGGCAGCCGGAGCCGCGCGCCGCGGGCGCCGGAGGCCGGCGGGGCCTCCTTGCGGGAAGGCGGAGAGGTGAGCGTGGTCATCGGCGGGCGCTCAGCTCTTCGGCATCTGCTGCTGGGCCTTGGACAGCTCGGCCTTCACGGACTCCGTGGTGACCGGCCGGCCCGCGGCCGCGTCGGCGAACAGCTTCTTGACGGCCGTGCCCACCGACGTCTCGAACTGCGACTCGTTCGGTACCTGCGGCAGCGGGGCCGCGCTCTTGAGGAGCGTGTCGCGCAGCACGGCCGTGTCGGGCCGGTCGAACGCCGCGTCCTTCTGCGCCGCCTTCACCGGCGGGATCGACCCGTACGCCTTGTTGAGGCGCGCCTGCGCGGCGTCACCGGTCATGTACTTCACGAACTTCCGCGCCCCGTCGAGGTTGTCGGTGTTCTTGAAGACGGCCAGATTGATGCCCGCGACCATCGAGTTGACCCGCTCGCCCGCCCCGGGCTTCCCGGACGCCACGGGCACGGGCACGACACCCCACTCGTCGGGCTTCATGCCCTGTGCCTCGAAGGTCGTGGCCGCGGCCTGCCACAGCACCATCGCCGTCTTGCCCTGGGCGAAGTCGCGCAGCGACTGGTTCTGCGCGTACTCGGCGTTGCCCGGCGCGATGATCTTGTCCTTGGCCATGAAGTCGACGTACTGCTTCACGGCGGCCACGGCGCCGTCGGAGGTGAACGTCGGCCTGCCCGCGCCGTCGAAGAAGTCGGCGCCGTGCTGCTTGCCGAGGGCGAAGGCCTGGTGGATGTTGTTCACCAGGTTCGAACCCTCCGCCCCCAGCGCCCACTTGCCGTTCCTGGAGAGCTTCCTGCCGTCGGCCACCAGCTCATCCCAGTGGCCGGAGGGCCGCTGATGCCCGCGTCCTCGAACATCGCCTTGTTGTAGTAGAGCGCGTACGAGAGGGAGTACAGCGGCACCGCCGCCGGGTCCTTGCCCGCCGCGCCGGTCGAGCCGAGCGCGGACTCCACGAAGCGGTCCTTGCCGCCGATCGACGCGAAGTCCTTCGCGTCCCAGGGCAGCAGCGCGCCCGTCGCCTGGAGCGAGGACGACCAGGTGTTGCCGATGTTGAGGACGTCGGGGCCCTGGCCCGAGGTCGTCGCCGCCAGGATCCGGTTGAGCAGCTCGGACCAGGGGATCACCTCCAGCTTCACCTCGATGCCGGTCTCGTCCTCGAACTTCTTCAGCTCGGGCGCGAGGATCTTCTTGTCCGCGGCGAGGTTCGGGCCCTGGTTGGAGGCCCAGTAGGTGAGCGTCCTCGGCGAGGTGTTGCTGCCCTCGCCGCCCGAGTTGCTGCCGCCGCCGCAGGCCGTGACGGCGGCGCCGACGAGAGCGGTGACGGTGGCGATGGCTGCCGCGGCTCGGATTCTGCGCATGACGGGTCCGTCCCTTTCCGGGGTCCTGAAGTGCGGTGAGGGCATGCCGAGTTCGACATCTGAAGAGATTCACGACTTAATTTAGGACGTGAGTTAAAACCTGAGAGATAGTCGCGTCAAGGGGTCGCGCACGGGTATGTTGCGGACCGGAGGGGAGTCACATGGCGGAGCGGGGCAGTCGGACGGTGCGCGACCTGCGCGTGGGCAACCGCGCGACGGTGCTGCAACGGTTGTATTTCGGCGGGCCGATGAGCCGGCAGGCGCTCGGTCCTGCGACCGGACTCAGTTCGGGCTCCGTCAGCAACGTCGTCGCCGAACTCACCGCGGACGGCCTCCTGGAGGAGGCGGGCAGCGTCGAGTCCGACGGCGGACGCCCGCGGACCCTGCTGCGCGTCGCTCCCGCCAGCGGCCGCCTCATCGGCGTGGACGTGGGGGAGACGCGCGTCCGCGTGGAGGCCTTCGACCTCGCGCTGACGGAACTGGCCCGCGCGGAGCGGCCGTTGAACGGCTCGGGGCACGACGTCGAGGTGATTGTCCGTCACATCCGCGACGGCGTCGCCGAGGTGGCGCAGCGCGCGGACGCCGCGTCGGACGGACCCGGCCTGGCGCAGGGCTCCCTGATCGGGGTGGGCGTGGGCGTGCCCGGCATCGTCGACCTGGACGAGCACGGCGCCACCGTCGTGCACGGCCAGACCATCGGCTGGGACGCCGTCCCCCTGGAGGCCATGCTGCGGGCGGCCGTCGAACTCCCCGCCGACACGCCGTACTTCGTCGACAACGGCGCCCGCGCGCTCGGCCAGGCCGAGATGTGGTTCGGCGGCGGCCGGGGCGCGCGCGACGCGGCGATCGTCCTGATCGGCTCCGGCGTCGGCGCCTGCGTCGTCACCGGCGGCGTCATCCACGGCGGCGCGCGGGGCGGCCCCGCGGAGTGGGGCCACCTGACCGTCAGCATCCGGGGCCGCCGCTGCCGCTGCGGGGCACGCGGGTGCCTGGAGGCGTACGCGGGAGCCGAGGCACTCCTGGAGCGCTGGCAGGAAGCAGGCGGCCGGGTGCCCCCGGACGCCGACGAGGAGACCGCGGTGAGCGCCCTGCTGGCCGCCGCCGATCCCGGCGACGGCACGGAGCCCGACCCCGTCGCCGCGGCCGTGCTCGACGAGACCGCCGAGTACCTGGGCGCGGGGATCTCCGACCTCGTGAACCTCTTCGGCCCCGAGCGCGTCCTGGTCGGCGGCTGGGCGGGCCTCCAGCTCGGCCCGCGCCTGCTGCCCGCCGTCCGGGAGTACGCCGACGCCTACTCCCTGCGCCACCCCGCCGCCCGCGTCCGCGTCGACCTCGGCCAACTCGGCCCGGACGCGGTCACCGTGGGCGCGGCGACACTGCCGCTGGCCGACTTCTTCACCCGGGGCGGCCGCCGCCGCACGGCCCCGCTCCGGACGGAGTCGGGGACGGCGGCGGTGCCGGGCTGGCATTCGGTGCTGGAGGGCAGAGGGGCACGGTGAGGGGCGGTCCGGGCGAGCGGAACGCCATGAGCCGCTTCGGCGGTGCCCCCCTTCGGGTCGTCTGAGGAACTCGGCCGAAGCGTTCGGCGGCTGCGGGGCGTGCGACGGCTTCAGACGGGCGGCCGGCCCGCCTCGATCTCCGCGATGAGCCGGTGGATGAGCGCGGCACCGGGAGGCCCTGCCATGGAGGCGATGACAGGGGTCTCGGCACTCGCGCCGCCGCCGGTTGCTTCGGGCGGGCCGGGCGCGGACGCGGTGGCCGTCGCCGCCGCACCACCGGTGCCGGGTGGCCCGCCCTGCCGCGGGGGCCGGGCCGCCACCGCCACGCCGAGGGCTCCCGCGAGCGCCTTGTGGGCCCGGCGCCAGGCCCGGCTGCGGCGGCCGCGCGAGTGGTCGACGAAGGCCTGCGCGTACTGCGTCATCGAACGCGTCCAGAGATCGTGCCGCGGCTGCGGTCCCGCCGAGGCCCGGCGGACGCTGCGCCACGCGTCGGCGGGCCTGTCCCTGGCCTGCGCCACCGCGAGCAGCGCCCAGCTGACGGCGGCGGGCGGGCCGTGCTCCGCGTCCACGGGAATCGTGTCGGCCGCCTCCCGCAGATGCGCGATCGCCCGCTCCGTCCTGCCGTCCTCGAGGGCGAGCGCGCCCTGCACGTGCGAGACGCGCCCGACGGTGGCGTCGTCACCGGCCAGCACGGCCACGCGCCAGGCCTGGCCGAGCAGTTCGGTGGCCCCGACGGGGTCCGTGTTCACCGCCAGCCACCCGGCCAGCCACAGCGCCTGCCCGCACACGCGCGTGTCGGAACGGCCCAGCGGCAGCAGCCGCGACAGCACCGCCCTGCCCTGGGCGGCGTGACCGCACACCGCCCACCAGAACCACAGGTCGACGGCGAGCGCCAGCGCCGTCGCCGCCTGGTCGGCGCCGCTCGGCTCCCGGGACAGCGCGGCGCGCAGCTCGGCCTCCTCGTCGCGCACGAGGGCGGCGGCCCGCTCGTGGAGCCCGGTGCTCCACAAGTGGTGGGCGGTGGAGGCGACATGGCCGTACCAGTACAGATGGCGGCTGACGGCCGCGGCCGTCTCCCCGGCGGACTGCAGCCGCTCGGCGCCGAACCCGCGGACCGCGGCGGGCATGCGATAGCGCGGTGCCAGGACCCCGCCGGGGTCGCGGACCGGCTCGAGGACCGAGGCCAGCGCCAGCCGGGCCAGCGCGCCCGGCACGTCCTCGGCATCGAGCCCGCCGCCCGCGCACACGAACACGGCCGCGTCCTCGTCGAAGTCCCCGGCGAACACGCTCAGCCGCGCCCACACGGTCCGCTCGGTGACCCCGCAGAGCGCGTACCCCGCTCCCACGGCCGCCCGCAGCGAACGGTGCCTGCGCAACGGCGCGTCCGGCACGCCCAGCCAGCCCTGCGCGGGCTCCAGCATCCGAGCGAGCTGCGCCAGCGGATACTGCGCGGCCTGGGCGGCCGCCAGCTCGATGGCCAGC
>NZ_LIRJ01000421.1 GCF_001419745.1 Streptomyces silaceus
GAGTCGTGGAGGCGGGGGTCTTGGGGTCGCGGATGAGGATGATCGCCAGGGCCGCCGCGGCCAGGACGCCCGCGGCGCCGGCCCAGAAGGTGGCGGACATGGCCTCGGTGAAGGCCTCACGGGCCGCCGTGGCCAGGGCGGTGTCGCCGGAGGAGGCGGCCAGGGCGAGGGCGTCGGAGACCGAGTGACTCGCCCGCGCCGGGGCGGAGTCGGGCATCGCGCCGGTGTAGGTGCCGGAGAGGACCGTGCCGAGGACGGCGACGCCGAGGGCCGCGCCGGCCTGCTGGACGGTGTCGTTGAGGGCGGAGCCGACCCCGGCGTGCTCGGCGGGCACCGCGCTCATCAGGGCGGACGTCGCCGCGGGCATCGCCAGACCGCCGCCGATGCCGATCAGGACCATGGCCGCGGAGACCATGCCGAACCCGGCGTCGGAGGAGAGCGAGGCGAGCGTGCCGAACCCGGCGGCGATGACGGTCAGGCCGACGGCGATCATGGGGCGGTTGCCGATCCTGTTGCCGAGGGTGGCGCCGGCGCCGTTGAAGACGAGCGTGGCGACGGCCATCGGGGCGAAGGCGATGCCGGTCTTGGCGGGCGAGTAGCCGAGGACGAACTGCAGGTACTGCGTCAGGACGAGCATCAGGCCGCCGTTGGCGAAGGTGAGCAGGACGAGCGAGAAGCTGGCGCCGCTGAAGACACGGTCGCGGAAGAGCGCGAGCGGCACCGTCGGCGCGTCCGTGCGGAGCTCCCAGATGCCGAAGGCGGCCAGGGCGAGGGCGGTGTGGACGGCCGCCCCGGGCCGAGCTGCCCCGACGGGTTCAGCCTGCAGCCGCCTCCTGGCGATCCTGACGCGCTCGTCTGCCGCCGGGACGGCGCGCCCGCCCCCGACCCCGAACCGAGCCCGCAGCGCTCGACCCGTCCCGCCGCCAGTTCGCGTGACGCAGGCCCCTTCCGCCTTCGGGCGGGAGGGGCCCTTCGTCGTGCGCAGGCTGGCCTCAGTGCAGAGCTTCAATGGCACGCACGATCAGCTCGCGGGCCTCACCTCCGTACACCGCCATGCCGCGGAGCTGCTCGAACGCTGCAGCATAGAGAGCAACTTCGGACGGCTGGGTGACGTTGACCTCGGCAGTGACCAGCTCGACAGACACACGGATGTCGTCGTAGATGTGAAAGGTCTCCTCCGGCCAGCGCGTTCGGCGGGCCGACGTAGGGATGATGCCGAGGGATACCGCGGGCAGTGCCCCGACGGTGAGGAGGAACCCGAGCTGTGCCGCCATCGCTTCGCGGTCGGCGACCCGGTAGTGCAGGACCGGTTCCTCGATGACCACGACGAAGATGTGGCCCTGCTCCTGGATGATCCGGGAGCGTTCGACACGCGCACGGGCAGCCTCCGCGCTGTCGTCGGCTGGTAGATCATGAACAGCCGCAGCGATTCCTAGGACCGCGAGTGCGTACCCCTCTGTCTGCAGGAGGCCGGGGACGATGCTGGACGAGTACAGCCGGAAGGACTCCGTTTCCCGGAAGGCCTGAACCCGACTCTCCTGCAAGTGACGGAGTCCGGCGCGGGCTTGCTCGCGCCACTGCCGGTACATCGACTCGGCGTTGATGGACTGCACGACGAGGTCGTTCGCCTGGTCGGTCGCGTGGACCGCGGCGCACCAGCGGCGGATGTCAGTGGCGGTGGGCCCGGTGCGGGCGTTCTCGATGCGGGACGTCTTGGCATGGTGCCAGCCGCACGCTGTAGCCAGCTGCACGACCGTCAGGCCGGCTTCCTTGCGGAGGTCGCGCAAGCGGTGCGCGACTGCTTCACGCGCGGCCTGGGCGGAGGAAGACGGCGAGACGGGCATGGGCTGAGTGTCAGCACTTTCTGATCAGTGGATCTTGTATTGGTCGTGCGGGGTGGCGCGTGTCCACACGGTTTCGAATGCCTCGGCGCACAAGCGCGCCGCCGCTTGGTCGGTGGAGATCTCGTGCCCGGTCGAGGCCCCGTCACCGGAGAAGAAGCCCCACCTGATGACCTGCCCGTCGAACAGCCAGAAGTCGTTCCCCGGCAGGGCGATGTCGGAGGCTGCGCGCCGGGGCAGCCATCGCACGTCCTCGCCCGCGTGCAGGTTCACGCTCGTGGACGTGTGCTCGTAGCGGATGTAGTCGGTCACCGGCTCGGAGACGATGCGGGCTCGCCGGACGGTGACACCGCGGGCAACAGCCTGCGAGACGAGCGAGACCCACGGGGCCCAGTTCGGGGAAGTGGGGTCGGTGTCGAGATGGCCGGTGTCCAGCCACTCCCTGAAGTCGTCCGCTTCAGCGGCTACTCCGTAGTGATCCCGCATCTCCAGGTGCACAGCGGATCGCGAGGCCCCAGCGAAGAGGTCAGCGATGGTCGGCGCGCTCGATGGCATCGCAGGCCTCCCTGATCATGCCCACCATCCGGGCAGGGATACGGACGACAGCCTCGCCCTCCGGCACGCCGACCGCGTGCCCCGGCACTTCGAACGCGGCGGCCTCGGCGGCCATTTCCGGACCTGGCTCCCACCCCTGGAAGACCAGCTCCTGCGCGTCGTGGTCGACCCACACGGTCGGTGAGTCAGCGGTCTTCGTGTCGGGGTCGATCCCGATGAAGGTTAATGCCATGTCAGCCTCCTTCTATCGCTGTGCAGTTCTGTGCGCCACAGTCACGCAGCAGGCGTGACCGGTCAAGAGCCAAGGGTGGAGTTCCCCCGGAAGCAGGTCCTTGCTGCACAGATCTGCACATCGCTGGCAGTGGCGCACGTCACGCTCCTAGCGTCGGTAGACGCAGCAAGCCTTGGCGACCGGGTGAACGGCCCCAGGGCGTGGCGGACTACGAGGAGTCGACATGGCCGACAGTACGGGACACCTGCCAACGACAGGAAGCGGCGCATCCCGGGCGCTCGTGAGCGCCGTCACCGACTGGTTCGCGCGCACCCTGGACGCACCCGAGCAAGCACGGCGCGAGTGGCACGGAGACGGCGTCGCCCTGCTGCCGCTGGGCAAGAAGTTTGACGCGGTCCGCCTGCCTGATGCCCTCGTCCACGCCGCCGTGGGCTCCACTGAGCCTGGCGAGACGGCCGTGCTCCTGGAACGTTTCCTCCGCGGCCCCGTGATCCACGACAGCCGGACCATGGGTGGCATCTACTACGCCCTCATGCGGCCGGTCGCACGGGTCCAGTGGCGGCATCAGGACATCGCCCCCCCGCCTCGGAGTGAACAACTACCTCGGCGTCCCCACGCTCGCCCGCACTGCACTTCCCGGTCCCTACTGGGTGGTGCTGCCCCGTTTCGAGGGCGACCTGTGCGAGCCCTCGGCCGTCGAGGGCCTCGTCACCGCCGGCAGTGCCGTCCTGAGCGGGACCGAGCAGTGATCGCGGGCGCGATGACCGCCGAGGAGCAGCGGGCGGGCGAGGCGTACCGGCTTCTCCTCTCGCACACCGAGGGATGTGGCCACTGCCGGGCGAGCGAGGAGTGCGAGGACGAGCGGCGCCTGGCGCGCGCCTGGCGCGCCCTGCGCTCGGCCGCCGCACACGGCATGCCTGGGGGTGAGGCGTCATGACCGAGCCGCTCCAGACCGCGCCGTTCCAGTCCCCCGAGCGGTGCATCGACTGCTCCCGCACCATCCGCGACGGCGAGCGGGCCGAGGAACTCGGACGCGACCTCGCTCGGCATCGACGGGGCCCGGAGTGACACGAAAGCCCAGCTCGGGTATCGCCCGAGCTGGGCTTTCTTCGTAGACCGTGTGGGACTCGAACCCACAACCAATGGATTAAAAGTCCACTGCTCTGCCAATTGAGCTAACGGTCCTCGTCGGTGCACCCCCGAGCATAGCGGGAGCGGCCCCGGCATCCGATCGGGTATCGCCGTCGGGCGTCCGGCAGACGGCGAAGGGCCCGTACGACAGGTGCGTCGTACGGGCCCTTCGTCCTGTTCGGGCCGGTAGCCCCAACTGGCTACGCGTCAGCCGTTGCGCTTCCAGCGCGGCTTGTCGTCGCGGCGGCCGAAGGAGCTGCCGGAACGGTCGTCGCGGCGGTTGTACGACGGGCGGTCGTGGCCGCCGGCGCGGTGGCCGCCGGCGGGGCGGTCGTCGCGGCGGTCACGGTTGAACGGACGGTCGCTGCCGCGGTGACCGCCGGAGGGGCGGTCGTCGCGACGGAAGCCGCCACGGTCGTCACGGCGGTCGCGGTTGAAGCCGCCACCGCGGTTGTCGTCACGACGCTCGAACGAACGGCCACCACGGTCGTCACGACGGTCACGGCTGAAGCCACCGCCACGGTTGTCGTCACGACGGAAGCCACCGCGGTCGTCACGGCGGTCGCGGTTGAAGCCGCCACCGCGGTTGTCGTCACGACGCTCGAACGAACGGCCACCACGGTCGTCACGACGGTCACGGCTGAAGCCGCCACCACGGTTGTCGTCACGACGGAAGCCGCCACGGTCGTCACGGCGCTCGAACGAACGGCCGCCACGGTCGTCACGACGGTCGTCGCGGTTGAAGCCACCGCGGTCGCCGCGACGGTCGCGCTCGTAGTTGCCGCGCTCGTCGCGCTGCGGACGGCGGTCGTACGAGGAGGAACGCTCCTCGCGGACCGGACGCTCGTCGCGCTCGGCCACCGGCTGCTCCGGCGCCGACGCGGCGGCCTCGACGACCGCCTCGGCGGCGGCGGTGGCCTCGGCGACGGCGGTCTCCGGGTCGTCACCGCGCTCGCGGGCGGCACGTGCGGTGAGGCGGTCGGCCTCCTCGCGCAGCTCGGCGGCGCGGCGCGTGGCGCGCTCCAGCTCCTTGGTGAGCTCGCGGACCTCGCGCTCGGCCTGCGTCGCCGCGTTGCCCGCGGAGTCGGCCTGGACCTCGGTCATGGAGCGGGCGCCGGTGATCTCGGCGACCTCCGGGTCGAAGGTGCCGCCGCCGTTGATGATGTGGCGGGTGGCGTCGACGCCGGCGTCCTCCATGAGACGGAAGATCTGGCGGCGCTGGTGCGGCAGGGACAGCGAGACGACCGTGCCGGAGCGGCCCGCGCGGGCGGTGCGGCCGGAGCGGTGCAGGTAGTCCTTGTGGTCGCCGGCCGGGTCCACGTTCAGGACCAGGTCGATGCCGTCGACGTGGATGCCGCGGGCGGCGACGTCGGTGGCGACGAGCGCGTTGACGTAGCCGTCCTTGAAGTCCGCCAGCGTCCGCGTACGGGCGCCCTGCGTCATGCCGCCGTGCAGCGCGTCGGCCTTCACACCGGCGTCGCGCAGCTGCTCGGCGATGCGGTCGGCGCCCAGCTGGGTGCGGACGAAGATGATGGTGCGGCCCTTGCGCGCGGCGATGGCGGCCGTGACGGGCGCCTTGTCGCGGGGCTTCACGATCAGGATGTGGTGCGTCATGGTCGTGACGGCGCCCTGGGCGGCGTCGACCTCGTGCGTCACCGGGTTGTCCAGGTAGCGCTTGACCAGCGTGGAGATCTCGTTCTCCATCGTGGCCGAGAACAGCATGCGCTGGCCGCCGGCCGGGACCTGGTCGAGCAGCTCGGTGACCTCGGGCAGGAAGCCCAGGTCGGACATCTGGTCGGCCTCGTCGAGGACGGCGACCTCGACGTTCTCCAGGGAGCAGGCGCCGCGGTTGATGATGTCGCGCAGCCGGCCCGGGGTGGCGACGAGGATGTCGACGCCGCGCTCCAGGGCGTAGATCTGGTTGCCCATCGACGTACCGCCGCAGACGACCTTCATCTTGAGGCCGAGGACGTCGCCGTAGGGCTGGAGGGCGTCGGCGACCTGCATCGCCAGCTCGCGGGTCGGGGTCAGGATGACCGCGCGGGGCTTCTTCTTCTCGGTGTGGCCGTCGGCGAGACGCGCCAGCGTCGGCAGACCGAAGGAGAGGGTCTTGCCGGAGCCGGTGCGGCC
>NZ_LIRJ01000422.1 GCF_001419745.1 Streptomyces silaceus
CACGGCCGCGGCCGTGATCCTCTCGGCCCACCGCCCCGGTAGCAGCACCCGACATACCAGCCCGGCCGTACACGGCAGCACAACGGTGGTCAACGCGAACCCGCTGTGCAGACCCTGCCCGGCCGAGGCCAGCGAGTCCGCGTAGCCGCCCCTGAGCAGCGGTGACAGGACCGTCACGGTCAGCGGGATGGTGAGCGGGCTCAGCAGTGTCGAGGCCAGGACCAGACCCACCATGGTCGGCTGGTCGCCCTGCCCCTTGCCTGTCCACACCGTCGCCCCGGCCGCGACCGGCATCGCCACGACAAGGATCATCGCGGTGACCAGGCCGCTGCCACCGTCCGTGTCCGGGGAGTGCCGCAGCAGAAACACCACAGGCGGGATGATCAGCAGCGGTGCCGCCAGATGCAGTCCGATCCCGGACAGCAGAATGGCGGGCCGGCGCAGCAGCCGCCCGAGCGCGCGCACCGGCACCTGGAGTCCGGCCGAGAAGAGCACCAAGGCCAGCAGCCAGAGAGTGGTCTGCACGGACAGCGGCCGCCCCGTGCCCAGCGGCAGGAGGTGCGGGTGGCGCAGCCACACCCCGGGGCCCGGCAGGAGCAGCGCGGCGAGATAGGCGGCAGACACGGCCCGGCCGAGGCGCCTGCGCAGCAGGTGGGTAGCCCGCTCTGTACGGGAGTTCATGACTTTCATGCTGCGCCTGGCGGGTGTGGTGTGCAGGCTGGGCCGCGCGGCAGTCAGGATGCGTTCAGGTTCCTCCTGGCAGCCTCGGCGTTCATGACATCCGCGATCTCCGAGACCTCAAACGCCAACGGCACATCAGGGACAACGCCACGTGGACGCCGGCTGCGCTGGAACAAGGTTCCCGAAGTCACCGCCTACTTCTGGCTCATCAAGCATCGTGGGCACGCTGGTCAGCGACAACCTCACTGACAACCTGGGGGTGCCGCTGGAAACCAGTACCGCGGTGTTCGCCCTGTGCCTGGCCGTCGTTTTTGCCCTCTGATACCGCAGTGAGCGGACCCTGTCCATCCACGGCATCGACACCGTGCGCCGCGAGTCCTTCTACTGGCTCGCCGTGCTGTTCACCTTCGCGCTCGGTACCGCCGCCGGTGACCTGGTCGCCGAGCGGATGGCGGTGGGCTACTGGCTTTCCGCGGTGCTGTTCGGTCTGGCCATCGCAGTTGTCGTGGCGGTGTACTTCGCGCTCGGTCTGAACGCGGTGTGGAGCTTGTGGATCGCGTATGTCCTGACCCGTCCGCTGGGCGCCTGGATGGGCGACTGCCTCTCCCAGCCGGCCGGGGACGGTGGCCTTGGCCTGGGAACGGTGGTGACGAGCGTCCTGTTCCTGGCGGTCATCCTCGCCCTCGTCGTGTTCCTGGCCACCACGCGCGAGGACGTCACCGAGCCGGAGCGGCGCATGCGTCGGGCTGTCTGCCCCCCAAAGCCCTTGAGGGCAGGGGCGGTTGGCCGGGGCGCGTCAGTGGTGGGAAGACGTTCAGGATCTTTTCAGGGCGCCGCTGCCAGTGTCCGTACGGATGGTCCGCAGCGCTGCGGGGCGGGGTGAGGGTTTCTCTCGTGCTTCCGTCCGGGCGGTGGGCGAACGGTACAGAACTGATCAAGGAGCGTGCACCATTGGACAAGACGGAGACCGCCCTGGGAGCAGGGGGCACGACAGGGGCGGAGACTTCACGTGTCGCGGGCGAGGTGGTGCGGAAGCTGCCCCAGGTCACTCTCGCCTTCTGGATCATGAAGATCGCGGCCACGACCCTCGGGGAGACGGCCGGTGACCTCTTCTCCCAGACTCTCGAGCTGGGTTACTTCCTCACCACCATTGCCCTGTTCCTCGTCTTCGTGATCACCCTGGCGGTTCAGCTCGCGTCGCGGCGCTACAACCCGTTCCTCTACTGGACGGTCATCCTGTCGACCAGCATGGCCGGCACGACGATGTCGGACTTCATGAACCGGGACGCCAGTGCCAAGTACTTGGCGCAAGGGTCCAGTTCGCTCGGTTGGGGTCCGCAGGGGCTGGGCCTCGGCTATCCCGTCGGAGCCGCGATCCTCGTCTCGCTCCTGATGGCGATCTTTGTCGGCTGGCGGCTGTCTGGCATGACGTTTGTGATCCGGGACATCGTCACCTTTCGTGCGGAGGCGCTCTTCTGGTCCGCGATCCTCGTCTCGAATACGCTCGGCACATCCATGGGGGACTTCCTGTCCGACAGTTCCGGGCTCGGGTACGCCGGGGGCGCGCTGCTGATCTCCGGCGCCCTCGTCGTGCTCCTGGCCCTGATGTGGGTGCCGGCCGTGCCCAATGTGCTGTTGTTCTGGGCCGCGTTCGTGCTCACCCGCCCGCTGGGGGCCACGGCGGGCGACTTCCTGACCAAGCCGGTGGCCAAAGGTGGTCTGGATCTGGGCACGGCGGGCTCGTCGGCGGTGCTGCTCGCGGTGCTGGGCGGGCTCATGGCGTATGCCCACGTACGGGAGCGCCGCCGCCCCCAGGTGCCGGTCAGGCCAGTGGCAGACGGACGGTGAATCGCGCCCCGGGGGTGTGCTGTTCGTCGTAGGAGACCTCGCCGCCCGCGGAGCGGGCCAAGCGCCGGGCCAACGGCAGGCCCAGGCCCGCTCCGCCGTGTGTGTCGCCGGGGTCGGCGCGGCGGCCGGGGGTGAACAACTGGCCAGTGAAGACGGATGGCACCCCGGGGCCGTCGTCGGTGACGTCGATGCGGATCCCGTCGGCGTCGGTTCGGGCGTGCACGGACACCTGGGAGTGTGCGTAGCGCAGGGAGTTGGAGAGCAGGGGGCTGATGATGCGTTCGAGCAGGGCCGCGCTGACTCCGGCCTGAAGGTGTGAGTCCTGGCCGGTGACGGCAAGCGTCACGTGGCCTGGCGGGTCGCACTGTTGGGCGACCCGGCGCAGTGCCGGCAGCGTCGAGGCGGTGCCGGGGACGGTCTCGACACCCTCGCGGGCGTCCATCAGCAGAGTGTCGCAGATCGTGTGCATGGACGCGGCGGCCTGCGAGATCACCGCTTGGACGGCCTGGGTTTCGGTAGGCGTACGGGGACGGGAGCGCCACCAGTCCAGCTCGGCGATGATCCGGCTGAGCGGGGTGCGCAGTTCGTGGGAGAGTTCCGCGGTGAGCTGCCGCTCGTGGCGCAGGAGCGTGCGGATGCGGTCGAGGAGCGCGTCCAACGAGGTTCCCAGACGGGCGAGTTCGGAGGGCAGGCGCGTCGAGCCGAAGCGTTTCCCGGAGGCGACGGCGCCCCACTGGGTGGCCTGGTCGGTCATGGCGCGGACCGGGCGCAGGGCGCGGCCGACGGCCAGCCGGGTCACGACGTAGGTGCAGACGAGCATCACCGCGTCCAGCGCGAGCGAGCCGGCCAGTACGGTGTCGGCCGAACTCCGGTACGGGGCCAGGTCGAGGGCCGTGACGACGGTCACGTGCTGCGGCAGGGCCATCGGGCACAGGCGCACCGGCCGTGGCCCGCCCGCAGTGGCACAGCGCCGCCCGCCGTCGGTGACGAGCCCGAGTGCGGCGCGACCGAGTGGGCCGTCCGCAGCGGCGTTCGAGGGCCGCTCGATGGTCCGGGTGCCGTCGTAGACCCAGACGTTGCTGTCGAGCAGGTCGTCATGCGCCCCTTCGTGGACACGGACGACGGGGCCGTTCGTGTCCACGGTGGTGGCGACGGCGGCGGCCCGGGTGCGCAGTTCGTCGTCCGCCTGCCGCTCCAGGTGCTGACGGGCCACCGCATTGAAGGCGAGGGTGAGCACCGTGATCACGAGCGCGGCACTGGTGAGCGCCACCAGGGACAGCCGGCCACGCAGGGTGCGGGGCGTGAGACGGGGCGGCAATACGATCATGACAGATGGTGGCCGATCCCCCGGGCCGTGCCGATGGTGCGGGTGCTGCCCGCCTCCCTCAGCTTGCGGCGCAGCCGGGTCAGGTACTGGTCGAGGGTGTTGTCGTTGACCCGGGCGCCTTCCGGCCAGCCCGCCCTGATAAGCTCGCGGCGCCGTACGACGTCTCCGGCCCCCGCCATCAGCGTGGCCAGGAGGCGGAACTCGGTCGGCGTCAGCGAGACTTGCGTGTCGCCGACGGAGCACCGATGGCGGACGGCGTCCAGCGTCAGGTCTCCCGTGGTGGTGGCTTGCGTGGGGGCCGTACGTCGCAGCGCGGCACGGAGCCGGGCGGTGAGTTCCAGGAGGTGGAACGGCTTGGGCAGATAGTCGTCGCCGCCCGCCGAGAACCCGGAGAGCCGGTCGGTCAGCCGATGATGGGCCGTCAGGAAGAAGACGGGGAAGGTGAGTCCGCCTGCCCGCATCGCCTGACACACGTCGCGGCCGTCCGCGTCGGGCAGCCCCACATCGAGGACGGCCGCGGAGAGCTCGCCGGATGCCAGACGCAGGGCGGTGGCACCGTCCGGGGCGGGCAGCGGCTCGAACTCCTCCTCCCGCAGGCCGCGCACCAGTACATCGCGCAGCGCGTGATCGTCCTCAACGACCAGGATCTTGTGGCGCACGGTCCTCCCCGGGTTTGGGTGATGTGTTCGCCGGACGGGGGATGAACCGCTCGGGCAGCCACCAGGATGCGGCGCACAGGCACAGCCCGCCCCACCCGATCGCGAACAGCCAGCCGCCGAGCACATCGGTGCACCAGTGCACGGCGAGCGCGGCGCGAGTCAGCCCGACCGCCAGGCCCCAGGCCGCGACCACGCCGGTCAGGACATTCCGCCCGCGCGGCGCCCGCAGTCGTATCGCGAGGATGACGAGGAGGGCGGTGAGGGCGGCCGTTGTGGTGTGCCCGGAGGGGAAGGCCCATCCCGAGGCGTGCACCGCCCAGGCGGCATGCGGCGGGCGTGGTCGCTGGACGAGGTGCATCACGCCGTAGCGCAGTGCCTGGCCCGCAGTGAGACAGAGCAGTCCGAGCGTGGCGGCGGTCAGCCGCTGCCACGCGGTGCGTGCGACGAGGAGGCCCGCCAGGACGACCAGAAGGTAGGGGATGGCGCCGGTTCCGGTGGCGGTGACCCCCCGGGCGAGGGCCATCAGCTCGTCGGGGCGGTGATGCAGGGACCAGGCCAGCACCTGGTCGTCCTGGGCCAGCGGTGCGCCCGCGCGGCCGATCACGATCATGGTGAGGAGGCCGAAGGCGGTCCAGGCGCCGAGCCCGACGCCACCGGCCAGGTCCGCGATGTCCCGGCGGTTCATGACGCTGCGAGGAACAGAGGGCGCAGCCGGGAGGCGGCAAGGCGCCCCGCCAGGGCCGGACGGCGGCGCAGTACGAGCATGCCCAGCAGGGCGACCGTGGTACCGACCGCGATCCCCGCCGCGACATCGTGCGGGTAGTGCGCCCCCACCCACACCCGGGAGGCCGCCATCGCCAGCGCGGCCACGGTGGCGAACGCGCCCAGCCGACGCGAAACAAACCACAGCGCCGTCGCGGCCGCCGCGGCGAGCGCGGCGTGATTGCTGGGGAAGGACCAGTCACCCGGCGCCGGACACCCCTCCAGCGTGGCCAGGTGCAGGCTCTGGCACGGGCGGTCCTCACGCACCACCGACTTCACGAGGCTGTCCATGGCGAAGGCCGCAACCACCAGGACGGGCGCGGCCAGCGACGTCAGTGCGGCCTCGGCACCGATCCGGCGCGCTCGCCACCAGCCCACGGCCATGAGCACGGCGAACAGAAGCAGTCCGTACGTCGACCAGTACGAGACCGCCGAGTCCAGCCAGCCGGGCGTCCGTCGGGCGAGCCGCACGACGTCGGTGGACAGGGAACCGTCGACCGACGCTCCGTCGAAGGCCACGATCGTGTCCGTGGGGCCCGTGGTCATCCCCGTACCTCCGTCGTCTGCGCGTTCGCCGCCCGGCGTGCGCGGTACAGCTCGGCGGCGAGCGGCAGCAGTGACACGACCACGATCAGCGCGACCAGCGGCAGCAGATAGCGGTCCACGTTCGGGACGGACGAGCCGAGCGCGTACCCGGCCAGCGTCAGACCGAGTGACCAGGCCAGGCCGCCGACCACCTGCCACAGGGTGAACGTGCGCAGCGGCACGCCCAGCGCGCCCGCCATCGGGTTGAGCACGGTGCGCACCACCGGCACGAACCGGGCCAGGACCACCGCCTTGCCGTACCCGTAGCGCTCCAGGAGTACCTGGGCCCGTCGCGCCCCCTCGTGGATGCGGCGCGAGCGGCTGCGGGCGAGCAGCGTCGCGCCGCCCTTGCGGCCGATCAGACAGCCGATCTGCGCGCCGGCCAGTGCGCCGACGGCGGCCGCGATCAGCAGGGGACCGAGCGGCAGCCGCAGACCGCCCCGGCCGCTTCCGGTGGCGAGCAGTCCGGCCGTGAACAGCAGGGAGTCGCCCGGCAGGAAGAACCCGATGAGCAGTCCGGTCTCCGCGAAGAGCACGGTCGCCACTCCGAGCACGCCGAAGGCGGACAGCAGGGAGCGGGCGTCCAGCACATCGACAGCGAGCTGCGACGATAGGTGGATGGATGGGGCCATCGCTGTGAGCCCTCGCATTCTGGTCACATCCGGCCGGTCGCGTGCAGGAGCACCCGGCGACTGACTACAATCCTGTAGACGGTCTACTTGACTGTAGACGATAGCGGGGTGAGGAACGTTCCATGACCGACACCGACAGCACCGACGAACGCCGCCCGGCCGGTGAACTGGAGGCCGCCGTGATGGCTGCCCTGTGGGCCGCGGACGGCCCGCGCACCACGGCCCAGGTGCAGGCCGAACTGGCGCGCGGGCTCGCGCGCACCACGGTGACCACGATCCTTACCCGGCTGTACGACAAGGGCGTGGTCGGGCGCGACCGCCAGGGACGCGGCTTCGCCTACTTCCCGGTGCAGGACGCGCCGGGCTTGACCGCGCGGCGCATGCACACCGAGCTCGACCGGGACGACGACCGCGAATCGGTCCTGGCCCGGTTCGTCGCCGGGCTCACTCCGGACGACGAGCAACTGCTGCGTCAGCTCCTCGAAGGTGGCGACGCGTGAGCCCATTGCTCCTGCTCCTGGTGCCGCTCCTGCTGCCCTTCGCGGCACGCCCACTCGCCCGGAACGCGATGCGGCCCCTGGCCCCGGTCCCGGCTCTGTACGTGCTCACCACCAGCGCCCTCGTCCTTGCCGCCACCTCGGTGATCGCGCTGGGCACGCTCGTGCTCACCGGACTGCTCACCCTGCCCGGCCTGGCCGGCCTGGCGGAGCTCATCCACCCCCTGCACGTCCCCTCGGGGCTGATCGTCCTCCCACTGGCCGGAGCGGCCATGGGCGCGCTCGCCATCAGCAGCTGGACGCTCACCCGCTGGGCCGGGCGCCAACTGCGCGCCTTTCGCTCGGCGACCTACGAGGCCGACCGCCGCCCGACCGCCGGCGACCTGTGCGTCATCGATTCGCCCCACCCCGACGCCTACGCCTTGCCCGGCCGCCCGCACCGCGTCGTCGTCACCACCGGGATGCTGCGCAGCCTCGACGCTGCCGAACGCGACGCCCTCCTCGCCCACGAACGCGCCCATAACCAGGGCCGTCACCACTACATCCTCGCCGCGGCCGAGCTTGCCGCCCACTGTCACCCCGCCCTGCGCGCGACCCGTACCGCCATCCGTCTCGCCGTCGAACGCGCCGCGGACGAAGCCGCCGCCCGTGCCACCGGCGACCGGCGCCTGACCGCACGGGCCATCGCCCGTGCCGCCCTCGCCGGACATGCGGCCCGCACCGCGCCTTCCATCCGCCCGGATTTCGCCCCCGCGGCCGCCACCGGCCCCGTGCCCCAGCGTGTCGCCGCCCTGCTCGCCCCAGCCCCCTGCCCGCCGCGCGCCGCGCGCTGGATCGCCGTCGTGCTCGTCTGCTGTGCGGCCCTGTCCGTCACCACTGGTGCCGTTGGGGCGCTCGCCTTCCACCACCAAGTCGAGGTCGCCCAGGGTGAAGCACCCCGCTGAGGCAAGCGGGCTCGGAGTGGTTTCTGGTGATGCCGGGGCATGGCGCGGCCCTCCTCGGACTCCCGGATGGAACGCTGCACGGGCGTACCGATGACCGGCCATCCGGCGCAGTCCCTCGCGGTCTTGGGTGAGGGACTGCGCCGAGCGGCCCACAGCCGCTCCGTGGCGATCAGGCTCCTGTCTCTCGGCGTCGCTTCCTACGCCCATCTCCGGTCGGGAGAGCTCGCTCAGGCTGCCGCGGTCGCCGATGTCCAGCGCAAGGAGAGCGAGCATCACGGCGACCTGTGGGTGCGTGCCTATGCCCTCTACTTCCTGGCCATGGCCGTGCTGGCCCAGGGCGATTCGGCAGCGGCCATCCGGCACGCCCGCGACTCGCTGGCCCTCAAGTGGCAGCTGCACGACACCTTCGGAGCTGCGATCAACCTCGACACCCTGGCCACGTCCTTC
This sequence comes from Streptomyces silaceus, assembly GCF_001419745.1. Taxonomy (GTDB): domain Bacteria; phylum Actinomycetota; class Actinomycetes; order Streptomycetales; family Streptomycetaceae; genus Streptomyces; species Streptomyces silaceus. The sequence continues at coordinate 8,383 of NZ_LIRJ01000422.1, forward strand.
GCCCTGTTCGCCCTGGAGCAGGCCGCCCGGCTGCTCGGCACGGCCGACAAGCTCTGGCACTCCATCGGCAGAGACCGGATGGCGGTCAAGGAATTCCTCGCGACCCGCCAAGCCTGTGAACAGCGGCTTCGCCAGACCTTCGGCGACGAACCGTACGAGACAGCCCACCGCGTGGGCCTTGAGACCGGTATTGACGACGGCATCAGCTACGCCCTCAGCCTGGGGTGAACACATCGCCCGGCACGCCCGAGCCAGAATCAAGATCAACTTTCGCGACAGGCCCCAACCCCTCACGTCGGCCGGGATGCACACAGGTCCATCGCCGGTCGACCGGGGCCGTCCCGGATCCAAACACCACCTCATCGACGACGGACACGGCACCCCGCTCGTGGTCGTCCTCACCGGCGGCAACCGCAACGAAGTAACCCAGCCGCTGCCGCTGCTGGACGCCATCCCGCCTGTCCGCGGCCGGGGTCGGCCACCCACGGCGCAAGCCGGACTCACTCTTTGCCGACCGCGGCTACGACCACGATATCTACCGTGACCAGGTGCGTGCCCGGGGCATCGTGCCGGCCATCGCGCGCCGAAGCACGCGGCAGGGCACTGGACTTGGCGTTTGCCTGCGTGTGTGGGGGGGGCGAACGAACCTTTGCCTGGCTGCACGGCTTCCGACGCCTGCGCGTGCGTTGGGAACGCCGGGCCGACATTCACGAAGCCTTCCTCAAACCGGCCTGCTGCCCCATCACCCACCGCCAACTGCACGCGCTGTGCCAGCCGTGCTGAGCCCCAGCGTCCGTTGCCTCAGCGCTGGTGGCTCAGGGCTCAATGTTGACGGCGTGCCCGCCGAAGAGTCAGCCCAGGTGCTGTTGGAAGAAGGCGGCCGCCTCCCTGCCGACCTGAACGCGGACCGATGGATCGGCAGGTTCTGGGGCGAAGAAGTCGTCATGGCGGACATGGGGACCGGCCGAGCCGCCACTCGCTGTGGGGATGTACTTCAAATATGGCTCGGTGTCGACGTCGTATGGATTGACCGTGTCTGCTCCACCCCAGCGGATTCCCACAGGAACCTCCACGGCTGCCAGGCTTTCCCGGGTCACGAGACTGCCCGCTCCGGGGGCGACCTGGAAGACCGCTCGCACTCGGGGATCCGAGAGGTCTGCTGCGGCCGCCTCCAGGGCACGTCGTGACGAGTCGTTCGGCGGATACTTCTTCCGAAGCGCCTCCAGCGCGCCGGGGAACTCGGGTATCTCCGGCAGGGGGACCGTGCCCGTCAGTACGGCCCAGAGGATCTGTGGATCGACACGGGCCCCGACAAGGGCTGCCGCCGTGTAGCCACCGAGAGAGAAACCCGCCACACCGACCGGGCCGAGGAGTTGCTCCCCGTCGAGTACGTCGAGGGCGAAGGAGACGTCCCGGGGCCGTTCCCATACGTGGAGAAAGCCCTCTGGCTCGTAGCCGTCAACGTAGTTGTTGCCGTGATGGTCAAGGGCAACGACCCGGAACCCCGCCTCGTGCAGTGGCCGTACCAGCCACTCCATGTTGCTGCCCGAGCCTCCGGTGCCGTGAGAGACGACAACAAGCGGAGCGGGCGCAGCCTGTGGGCGGCTCGACTCCCACAGGTAGAGACGGACAGGACGCGGACGAGTCGGATCCCGCAGGTCACTTCGGGAATCGTCGTGAAGGACACGTATCAGCGGCTGTCCCTGATCAGAGATCATCATGGTGACATCGTAGGGAGGCCGCCTTCCCTTCCTTCCTCAAACGGGCCTACCGCCGACCGCATTGCGGAGGCGGCCATGCGGGCCCCGTACAGCGACACGGCTGTCTCGGGGTTCGATGACCGGGCTGTGTCTGTGCCTGCTGCGGACGATCCGCAGGAAGAGGAAGAGGAAGAGGACGACGCCGTCGGCGAGCAGGACCACCTCGACGGACACCTTGGTGATCATCTCGCTGTCGGGGACGGCGTTCCGCGTCTGGATGGAGGAGTCCGTCGCCGCCCGATGAGGATGGTGGGCGTCGTGTGCGGGTCGACGGGCAGTTTTCCTGCGTAACCGGCACCTGGCCACCGCCTTCACCGGACCGCGGCAGCCCCCCGTCACGACGCAACCAGCCAGAAACGACGGCACGTTCGAAGCGGCCTGGACCGGCAGCGAGCCCCTGGAGGACCCCACCGAGAAGATGCCCATGTGTCCGAGCCGATGGCGGGCTGGACCCTGCACGTCGGCCCCAGCTACATCTTGACCACCGTCCCGCCGATCGATGGGAGTTCTGGAGTGGCAAGGTGGAACAGACGCCGTCTTCCGGCAGGGCCGGACCGGCCGCCGCAGCCGCGCACCGGTGGCTACGGGCGGTTGGCCCAGGTTGCCTGGCAGGCGGGCCGCGGTCTCACCGTGGTCGCGTTCGGCACGGTCCTGCTCGCCACAGTCGTTCCGCTGGCCCTGATCTCCACGATCGGGGCCCTGGTCGAGACGGTTTCCGACGCGGCCGCCCAAGGACTCTACTCGCCGCTCGGCCGACAGGCACTTGGCTGGGCGGCCCTGGCCGACTGATCCTTCTGTTGCTGTGGATCGCGGCGGCCCTGCGCACCGGCGGCCAGACCGTCGACCTGCGCGGCGACAGCCGGGAGGTTCTTGACCGCGCCGGACTGCTCCAGCAGGCGCTGGACTGCCTGGTGCCGCAGCGCGGCGCGGCCTGGATCGACGCGCGGGAGCGGCGTCTGGCCGAGATGCCGGTGGAAGCGTTCGACGGGCGCGGATACGTTTCCCGTGAGGAGTTGCTGCGCACGGACCTCGCCCGGATCATTCACGAGGCGGCCGGGACGGGCGTGACGCACAGGTTCGGCGAGACCGTGGAGGCGCTGGAGGACACCGGGGCAGGTGTGCTCGCCCGTTTCCGCAGTGGCGCGGAGGAGACGTTCGACCTGGTGGTCGGCGCCGACGGCGCGCACTCACGGGTCCGCGCGCTGCGGTTCGGGCCGGAGGAGAACTATCGCAGGCCCCTCGGCCTGGCCCACGCCTGGTTCACCCTCACCGAGCGGTCCGGGACGCCGTCCCTCGACGGCTGGTTCCTGACCCACAACGCACCGGGCCGCCGCGGCGTCGAGGCCCGCCCCGGCCACCCCGGGCAGCAGGAGGTCGGCCTGACCTTCGCCGCCGACACGCTGCCCTCGCGGCACGACCGCGAGGCCCAGTTCGCCCTGCTGGAGCGGACGTTCGCCGGTGTCGGCTGGCGTACCGCCGAATTCCTGGCCGCGGCCCGGCAGGCCGACGACTTCGCTCTGGACACCTTCGATCAGGTGCACGTGCCGTGTTGGAGCACCGGCCGGATCGTCCTGCTCGGCGACAGTGCCTGGTGCGCGAGCCCGCTCAGCGGCCTCGGCACCGCCCTCGCCCTGCGCGGTGCCGCCGAGTTGGCGGCCGCGCTGCGCGCCACGGGCGCGCCCGGCGACACCGCCCGGGTGCCCGCCGCGCTGACCGCCTTCGAGCGGACCATGCGGCCCAGGGCGGCATCGGCGCAGCAACTCCCGCCCGGCCGGGTCGCGTCCATGGCACCCAAGTCCGCGCTGGGAATCCGGGTCAACGCGCTGGCGATGCGCGCACTCCAGTCGAAGGCTGCGCGCCCGCTCGTCCGCAAGGCCTTCGCCGACTCCGAGCACGGCCGCACCAGCGCCCCCGCGGGAGAGCTCCGGACGAGCCCGGTCAGCTGACCGCGACGCGGCTCACCGCACGCGGTCCAGCGGGTCGTAACAGTCGTCATGGGGGACTGCGTGGCGTAGTCGGTGACTGCGTGGGCGATGCCTTCGGCTGGTGTCATGTCGTCTGTGCCGGCGTCGCGTTGCGGGGAGGCGGCGTGGGCGGCCGCGTGCGCGGCGGCATCGCCCGTGCCCTTGCCGTCGGTGCCGGTGACCCGCCGGGACGCGATCATCAGGCCGAGGGCCGCGATGAGCGCCGGCGCCAGGGCCGCGGTCTCCAGCCCGCATAGCTGCCCCGCTCCCCGGCTGCTGCACAGCGCAGCGCACCCCGGGCGCGCTTCACGGGTTGGTCCAGCGCGCGAGGGGCGCGGTGGCGTGCTGGTCCCCGGCTGGCAGCCGATGTTGTCAGGGGGCAGGGGGGTACGGAATGGGGGCCGGATTCCGTTCACGTGTACGTCGGCACGCCTGACCGGCCGGGCGACGGAACACCCCACAGGAACGCTTCAGCGCACGCCCGATAAAACTATGGCCAGTCAACAATCGACTGCTTTCGCGCGCCCGAACGCGATAACGTCACCACCGTGAAGTGATCCACCCGGCCGTGTCCCTGACGCGGCAGACGCGGACCCGTTGGCAGCCGCAGCGTCAGACTGCGGTTCATTCCGCATGGAGCGATCACTGTGGTGAACCACCATCAGCCCACCTTCCCCGTCATCGGGCCGTCGTCCGAGGACACGATGGCAGCTTTCGTCGCTCAGGCAACCGTCGACCCCGACGTGGCGGGCCTGATCCTGAGCGGCTCCCAGGCGCACGAAGGCATGCAGACGTCCCACTCGGACTTCGACGTCCATGTCGTGCTCCGCGAGGGGGCGCCGTCGCCGATCCGGCATCTGGACGGCTTCCGCTCCGCCCATCTCGACCTTGTGGTCATGACACTCAACGACTTCCGGCGGCGCGGCCTGCGCGGTGATCCGATGAGCTGGCTCCGCTACGCCTACGTCCACGCTCAGGTGCTGTTCGACGGGCTGGACGGCGTCATCGGAAGCATTCTCGACACGAAGCGGACGCTGAGCCCTGCCGAAGCCGATGCGGCCGCTGCCCGCTACCTGGATGCCTACGTCAACCAGACCTACCGCTCGCTCAAGAATCATCGCGACGGCAGGCCGGAGCCTGCCCATCTCGACGCCGCCGAGAGCATTCCCTTCGCCCTCGAAGTGGTCTTCGCTCTCCATCAGGGGGTACGCCCCTACAACAAATTCCTCCAATGGGAACTCGATCGGCACCCGCTGAACGACGGATGGAGCACCGGCCAACTCCTGTCCGCCATCCACGCCATCCTGGCCGATGGCACTCCCACCGCGCAGCGAGCCCTGTTCGCACACATCGAGCAAGCAGCACGCACGGCCGGCCACGATCACGTCCTCGATGCCTGGGGCGAGGACCTGGTACTGCTGCGCGGCTGAAGCCCAACTTGTCTGACCGCCACGCGTATCACCGAGATCTTGAGATGCGGTCTCAGTGGGGTGGGTGGGGGCTGGAGGGGGAACGGCCCTCACCCGGCCCGCAGCGTGCCTTCTGCGC
>NZ_LIRJ01000423.1:0-164 GCF_001419745.1 Streptomyces silaceus
GGATACGGGGACGGGGTGTGGGGGCCGCCCGTCAGGGCAGGTCGTGGACGTGCGGCCCGACCGCCTTGGACCAGGCGCTGCCCGCACCGGCGTCCCAGTTGGTGGACCAGGTCATCGCGCCCCGGATGTCCGGGTACGTCTTGGACGGCTTGAAGGAGCCGCAG
>NZ_LIRJ01000423.1:236-12632 GCF_001419745.1 Streptomyces silaceus
CAGCCCAGCATCGAACCGCTGTTGTAGTACTGCATATTGACCACCGTGAGGATGTCCTTCACGGCGAGCGCGGTCTTGAAGTACTCGTTCGACGGCGACTGCATGTCGATGGTCTGCGGCGCCATCGTCAGGACCAGGCCCGAACCTGCCTTGCCCGCGAGCGACTTGAGCGCCTGCGTCATGTAGGTGGAGTCGAGGCCGTTCTCCAGGTCGATGTCGACGCCGTCGAAGCCGTACTCCCGCATGAGCGCGTACACCGAGTCCGCGAAGGCCGACGCGGAGGCCGCGTCGTTGACCGCCACCGCGCCCTTCTCGCCGCCGACCGAGATGATCACGGACTTGCCGGCCGCCTGCTTGGCCTTGATGTCGGCCTTGAACTGGTCGACGGTGTAGCCGCCGAGACCCGCCGAGTCGAGGTTGAAGGTGACCTGGCCCGGTGTGCCGGTCGCGTCGGCGAAGGCGACGGCGATGATGTCGTAGTCGTCCTGCACGTCGCCCAGCTTCTGCACCTGGGCGCCGTTGTCGAAGTTCTGCCAGTAACCGGTCACCGCGTGCTGGGGGACGGCACGGGTGTCGGCCGCCGCGGTGCCCGTGCCGCCGGCGAACAGGCCGGTGACGGCGAGGGCGAGTGCGGTGAGGGTGCCGGCGACGGCACCCGTCCTTCTCCTGCGTATGCGGTCCACTGCTGCCTCCGTGGGGGGAGTCGTGAGGAGGGGGGAAGTCGAGATCCAGGGGTCGTGAGGTCGGGGACAGGACGCTGGAGCGGTGGCCACCGCTGTTCGCCGGGTCGCGTTCCGCTCGGCCGTTTCAGGACTGACGCGACCCCGCTTGGTCGTACAAGCTGGTCCAGACCAATTGAGTTGTCAAGGCCTCAAACACCACTTGCTTCCCGCCGGGACAGGCCCACCTCCACGTGAACAGTGGGAAGTTGGGTGTTGAGGCGGCCATCACCTGGATATGGTGCTGAGGCAGGAGTGCACGACGACCGGGGGTGTACGCGTTGCCGACCGCCATAGCCGTCACCGGCCCCGACCTCGTGCTGCCGTCACCCGACCGGCACACGCCGTCGGCCGCCGTCCTGCAGTCGGCCGTGCGGTCCCCGCGGTCGTACTCGCTGGACCAGGCGCTCACCGAAATGCACACCCTCATCGAGCACCACGGCTATGTGGTCGCCCTGTGCCCGGCCTCCGCGCCCGCCTCCGTCGCCCAGCGCCTGCACGCCGTCCGCTCGGTCCTGGAGAGCGACCGCATCGCCATCGTCCGCTCCGACCTGCCGCCGCTCGGCCTCGCCGTCCTGGCCCTGCAGCTGCGCCAGCTGTCGGTCTGCGACTTCAGCCCCGGCGTCCTGGCCTCCGCCGCCCGCCTGCTCTCCCACTACATCTACGCCGGCGCCCTGCTGGGCTCCGTCGCCCGGCTCGACCGTGTCCCCGTCACCCTCCAGTCGCACGCCAAGTCCTGGGTGCCCGGCGCCCAGTTCGCCGTCCTCGCCACCCCGCGGCCCGAGCTGATCAAGGTCTCCGGCGGCGGCGAGGCGAGCCTGCCGGGGCCGGGCTTCGGCACGCGCATGCTCTACGCTCCGGGGCAGCTGGCATCCGCATGGGTCACCGAGACCCTCGCCCCCGCCTGGCACTCCACCGGCGTCGCCGAGGCGCGCCTGCCCGCCGAGTCCGCGCGCTGGTGGGCCACCGGCAAGCTCGTCGAGTTCGCCGCGGCCATCCCGGACATCTCCGTCCTCTACCAGCTGGTCTCGTCCGTCCGCCGCGACGACTGCCACTGGTGCGGCCTCGAACTCATCGGCGACCGCTGCGCGTTCTGCGCGGCCCCGCTGCCGCCGCCCTCCGAACGCCCGGCGCCACCGGTGCGCGCCCTCACGCGCAGCGCGACCGCCCTGCCACGGGCCGCCACCGCCCTGCCGCGCGGCGCGACCTAGTCCGGCACCCGCCCCCGTACGCCGTACGCGACCGACGACCGATCACGCGCCACCCCGCTCACTGTCCGTAGCCAACCGCACCCGATCGAGGTAGTCCGGCCCATGAACTCACGCCAGCGCCGCGGCGTCATCCTGCTGGTCCTGTCGGTCCTGTGCGCGTTCGGCGCGTTCGCGGGGGTCCTGTCGGTGATCCGCGACGTCAACTCGAAGGTGGGCCCCGAGACCTCCGCGTACAAGCTCAAGGACGACATCGCGCCCTATAAGGAGCTGTCCGCCGACCAGTTCGAGAAGGTCGAGATGCCCGAGCGCTGGCTGTCCGACAACGCCGTCACCGACCTCCGCGACGTCCGCGGCAAGATCGCCGTCACCCAGCTGCGCAAGGGCTCGCTGCTGCAGTCCGACATGATCGTCAAGCGCCCCGAACTCGGGCCGGGACAGCAGGAGATCGCCATCATGATCGACGCGTCGACCGGCGTCGCGGGGAAGATCACCCCCGGCTCGACGGTCAACATCTACGCCACCTTCAAGGGCGAGAGCGACCAGGCGAAGGACCAGTCCAAAGTCATCGTGGAGGGCGCCAAGGTGCTCGACGTCGGCAAGCTGACCCCGCTCGAACCCGACCAGGACGACCGCACCCGCCGCAAGGCAACCGAGGCGGTGCCGATCACCTTCGCGCTCGGCACGGCCGACGCCCAGCGCGTCGCCTACGCCGAGTCGTTCGCCACGCACGTCCGCCTCGCCCTCGTCGGCGCGGGCGGCGACGCGACCGTGCCGCCCCGCGACCGCACGTACACCCTCGACGAGGACAAGTAGGAGGTCCGCATGGCCATCCGGATCCTCCCCGCCGTCGGGGACATCGAGGCCGCCCGCGCCCTGTCCACGCTCACCGGCCAGCTCCCCGACGCCGAACCGGCCCTGCCCGTCGGCGACTCCACGGCGCTGCTCGACACCCTCGCGCACCTCGCCGCCGAGTCGGTCGACGAGCTGCCCGAGGTCGTCCTCGTCCACGAGCGCATCGGGCCCGTCCCCGCCCTCGACCTGATCAGGGACCTCGTCCTGCGCTTCCCCGCCGTCGGCGTCGTCCTGATCACCGCCGACACCAGCCCCGGACTGCTCACCGCCGCCATGGACTCCGGCGCGCGCGGCATCGTCGGCTTCCCGCTCGCCTACGACGCCCTCGCCGAGCGCGTCCAGGCGGCGGCGGCCTGGTCGACGGGGATGCGGCGCCACCTCGGCAGCGGGGGCCTGGAGCTGTACGGGGGAGGGGGCACCGGTCCGGGCGCCGGGCCCGGCGGCGCGGGCACCGTCGTCGCGGTCAGCGGCGCCAAGGGAGGCGTCGGCGCGACCCTGACGGCCGTCCAGCTCGCCCTCGCCGCGCGCGCGTCGGGCCGCACGGTCGCCCTCCTCGACCTCGACCTGCAGTCCGGCGACATCGCCTCCTATCTCGACGTCCAGTTCCGGCGCTCGGTCGCCGACCTCGCCGCCATCAGCGACATCACGCCCCGCGTCCTCCAGGACGCCATATACACCCACGAGACCGGCATCGGCCTGCTCCTCGCCCCCGCCGAGGGCGAGCGCGGCGAAGAGGTCACCGACCGCGTCGCCCGCCAGACCGTCGCCGCCCTGCGCGCCCGCTACGACGTGGTGGTCGTCGACTGCGGCGCCTACGTCACCGGCGCGAGCGCCACCGCCGTCGAACTCGCCGACCAGGCCGTGCTGCTGGTCACCCCCGACGTCGTGGCCGTGCGCGCCGCCAAGCGCATGGTGCGGCTCTGGGACCGCCTCCAGATCCGCAAGGCCGAGGAGACCGTCACCGTCGTCAACCGCCACGGCAAGGGCTCGGAGATCCAGCCCTCCCTGGTGGAGCGCGTCACCGGCACACGGACGGCCCGTTCCACGGTGCCCGCCGCTTTCAAGGAGCTCCAGGCCGCCGTCGACGCGGGCCGCATGCAGGACCTCGACAGCCGCTCCTCGGTCAAGCAGGCGCTGTGGGGCCTCGCGGGCGAGCTCGGCCTGGTCGACCCGGAGGCGGCGGGCGCCGGCGCCAAGCGGGGCGGCCTCTCCCTGCGACGCAAGGCCCCGACGGGCGACCGGGGCGCGGTCACCCTCGAATTCGCCGGCATGTTCCCCCTGCTGCTCGTGGTCATGACGATCCTCTGGCAGTGCGCCCTGTACGGCTACACGTACTCCCTCGCCGGCAACGCGGCGGACGAGGCGGCGAGGGCCGCGACGGCGGCGTACGCGGCGGGGGAGGGCGCGGGGGGCGCGTGCGACGCGGCCGCGAAGGAACACCTCCCCGACGCCTGGCAGGCCGCGTCGGTCTCCTGCACGGACGAGGGCACGGTCTGGAAGGCCCGTGTCTCGGTCGACGTGCCGGTCTTCTTCCCGGGCTTCGACGCGGGGTGGCACGTGAACGGGGAGGCGGGGGCGGCGAAGGAAGGGGAGGACGAATGAGGACCGTTCCTTCCGCCGCGCCCGCGGCGCCGGGTGCGGACACGGAGGCGTCCCCACAGGGCCGCTGGGGCGACCGAGGCGTATCCATCCTGGAGTTCGCGGGATTCCTCCCCGTCCTCCTCCTCGTGGGCCTCGCCGCGATCCAGCTCGGCCTGGTGGGCTACGCCGCCAACCAGGCGGGGTCCGGCGCCCGCGCCGCGGCCCGCGCCGCGGCCCAGGGCAACTCCGGCGAGGCGGCGGGCCAGGCGGCCATGGACGGCGGACTCACCGCCTCCGTGGGCGTCAGCGACGGCGGCGCCACGACGACCGCCACCGTGGAGGTCCAGGTCCCCACCCTGCTCCCCTTCGTCGACACGAACTGGAGTGTCACCAAGGAGGCCACGATGCCGAACGACGACGCGGCCGACTGAACCCCCGCCGCCGCAGAGGCCCGCTCCCGTACCCGAACCGCCATTCCCTTACCCGAACCGCCGATCCCGTACCCGAACCGCCGAAGGAGGTCGAACGACGACATGAGCCTGCGCGACCGCGTGGCCCCCACCCACCAGACCGAGCCCAGCCGGGACGACGGCCTCGTCGCCGTCTACCGGGCCAAGCTCCTGGAGGAGATCGACCTCGCCGAGATGTCCTCGCTCGCGGCGGCGGACCGCCGCGTCCGCCTCGAACGCGTACTGGGCCACATCATCAGCCGCGAGGGCCCCGTCCTCTCCACCTCCGAACGCGCCCAGCTGATCCGCCGCGTCGTCGACGAGGCCCTCGGCCTCGGCGTGCTCGAACCGCTCCTCGCCGACGCCTCGATCACGGAGATCATGGTGAACGGCCCCGACTCGATCTTCGTGGAGCGCGCCGGACGCGTCGAACAGCTCCCCCTCCGCTTCGCCTCGAACGACCAGCTCATGCAGACGATCGAACGCATCGTCTCCACCGTGAACCGCCGCGTCGACGAGTCGAACCCGATGGTCGACGCCCGCCTGCCCACCGGCGAGCGCGTCAACGTCATCATCCCGCCGCTCGCGCTGACCGGCGCCACGCTCACCATCCGCCGCTTCCCGCGCGCGTACACGCTCCCCGAACTCATCGGCCTCGGCTCGCTCGACGAGCACATGCTGATGCTGCTCGCGGCGTTCGTCCGCGCCCGCTTCAACCTCATCGTCAGCGGCGGCACGGGCTCCGGGAAGACCACCCTGCTCAACGCGCTCTCCGGCCTGATCCCGGCCCACGAGCGCATCATCACCATCGAGGACTCGGCGGAGCTCCAGCTCCAGCAGGAGCACGTGATCCGTCTGGAGTCCCGGCCCCCGAACGTCGAGGGCAAGGGGCAGATCACCATCCGCGACCTGGTCAGGAACTCCCTGCGCATGCGCCCCGACCGCATCATCGTCGGCGAGGTCCGCGGCGGCGAGACCCTCGACATGCTCCAGGCGATGTCGACGGGCCACGACGGCTCGCTCGCCACCGTCCACGCGAACACCGCGGAGGACGCCCTGATGCGGCTGCAGACCCTCGGCTCGATGTCGGAGGTGCAGATCCCCTTCGAGGCGCTGAAGGACCAGATCAACTCGGCCGTGGACGTGGTCATCCAGCTCACGCGGCACGCCGACGGATCCCGGAGGATCTCCGAGATCGTGCTGCTCGTCTCGCACGGCCGCCAGCAGTTCCGCATCGTGCCGGTCACCCGCTTCGTGGCCCGCCCGCTGGGCCCCGACCGCGTCGTGCAGGGCTACTTCGAGCATCTGCCGCTGCCGCGCGAGATCGCCGACAAGCTGTACGTCGCGAACGAACCGGTGCCGCCGGCGTACGGGGTGGCCGAGGCCATCGACGTACTGAACACGAGGGAAGCGATCGGATGAACAACCCTGCCCTCCTCGCGCTCGGCGCCACGATCCTGACGGGCACGCTCGCGGTCGCGGGTGTGCACGCGTACGCGTCGGGACGGGCCCAACGCCAGGCGCTGGTGGACCGGTTGGCGCTCGGTCCGGGCGCGGGCGACGGCGGGCCGCCGGGCCGCGCCCGCCGCTTCGCGGCCGTCGACCGGCGGCTGCGCGGCACCCGCCTGGGCCGTGCGATCCAGCTCCGGCTCTCCTCGACCGGGCTCGACCTGACGGCGGGCGAGTTCTTCACGTACGTCGTCGCGGTCGTCGCCGCGCTGTGGCTGATCGCGGCCGCGACCCTGGCCCCGTTCTTCGGCCCGATCGCGGGTCTCGTGGCGGTGTGGAGCGCGGTCGCCTTCCTCAACTGGCAGCGCCAGAAGCGCATCGAGGCGTTCATCAACCAACTCCCCGACGTGGCACGCATCCTGGCCAACGCGACGGCGGCGGGCCTGGCCCTGCGTACGTCGCTGGCCATGGCGGCGGAGGAGCTGGAGGCCCCGGCGGGCGAGGAACTCTCGCACGTGGCACACCAGTTGACGCTCGGCCGCTCGATCGACGACACGCTGGGCGAGCTGGCCGAACGCCTCCCGTCCCGGGAGCTGATAGTGCTCGTGACGACGCTGGTCCTGTCCAACAAGGCCGGCGGCACGGTGGTCAACTCCCTGCGCAATCTCACGCAGACGCTGGAGGACCGCAAGGAGACGCGGCGTGAGGTCCGCACGATGCTGTCGGAGGTCCACGCGACGGCCTTCACGGTCCCGCTGCTCGGCCTCGGCTCCCTGCTGCTGATCAACTCCTCGAACGAGGGCGCGCTGGAGCGGGTGACCGGCTCGCCGCTGGGCCAGACCCTGATCCTGATCTCGCTCGGCCTCTACGGCGTCGGCTTCTTCGTGATCCGGCGCCTCGGCAAGATCGAAGTGTAGGAAGGTTTCCGACGATGCTGGCACTGGCTCTGGCCGCCGTGATGGGCCTGTCCGTGGCGGGCGTCTGCCAGGGCGTCCGCATGTACCGCGCGGACGCGAAGCTGCCCTCCGACCTGGCCGTGGCCCTGGAGGTCGGCGCGACCCGCGTCTCGGCGGCGGGGTCTGCGGTGGACCGCCTGGGCATGCGCTTCGCCCCGCTGGTCCTGCGTCTGATGGGCCCCAAACGGGTCGACGCCAAGCGCCGCAGGATCGACATGGCGGGCAACCCCGGCGGCCTGACGATCGACCGCTACGCGGCGCGGCGCGCGGTCTACGGCGTCTTCGGCGTGCTCCTGGGCCTGATCTTCCTCACGAACGGCTCTCCGCTCCTCGCCCTCCTGACCCTCGCCTTCGGCGCGACGGCGGCGGACGCCCTGATCTGGCAGGCCATCCGCGAACGCCGCGAGGTCATCGACCGCACGCTCCCCGACTTCCTGGACGTCCTCGCGGTCGTCGTCTCGGCGGGCCTCGGCTTCCGCCAGGCGCTGGACCGGGTGGCCGAACGCTACGAGGGCCCGTGGGCGGACGAACTCCGCATCACCCTGCGCCAGATGGACATGGGCGTCAGCCGCCGCCAGGCCTTCGACGACCTCCGCCGCCGCAACGCCTCCGAACAGGTCGCCCAGTTCGTCTCGGCCCTCCAACAGGGCGAGGAACTGGGTTCCCCCATCGCGGACACCCTCATCCAACTGGCCACGGACATGCGCCGCACGGACGCCCAGAACTCCCGCCGCAGAGCGGCCAAGACCATCCCCAAGGCAACCATGGTCACCCTGGTCTTCATGCTCCCGGCCACGATGATCCTCATCGCGGCAGGCATGTTCCTCGGCTCGGGCTCGGACTTCGGCTCGATCCTGGGCCGTTAGCCCCACGGTTTCCTTCTCAGCCTTTTCCGCTCTCTGTGGGAGCGCCGATGTGCCCTGCCGGATACGGAATGCCGAGGCTCCGATTTCTGGTCACCTTCACTCGCCGATATCAGCCACTAACCGGTACCAGCCATATTCAGCCGCCGGCACGGAAGTGTGGCCTCCATCACGGTGGGTGATGACACCACCTGGTTGTGTGATCTTCACCTGACGGGCACAGGGCCTTCACCGTCTCGAGCGGGAACTCCACCGTGCCCAAGGCCATTCTCTGGAGGGGGACTTCTCAAACCATGGCTACCGCTGCGGCCAGACGCCGCATACTCGCACGCACCTCCGCGGCCCTCGTGAGCGCCCTCGCGGCGACCACGCTGCTCACCTCGACCGCCACCGCCGACGACACCAACCCTGTCGGTGACAGCGTCGACATCACTGACGACGCCGGCACTGTAAGCCTCGATGAAGAGGGCCTGTTCGAGTTACCGGCCCCCACCGAGGACGGGGTCGAGCCCCGGAGCTTCCCCAGCAAGATCGACAGCTGGCTGCCCAGCAACCACGAGTCCAGGCACTGGTCGGACAACGACTACACCGAGATCAAGTTCACCACCTGCACCCTGGAAGGCGCGCTGGGTAGGTCCTTGCATGTGCAGCTGCACCAGGCCGTTCCATTCGGCCTGGACAAGAGCCTGGGCTCGAAGCGCTTCACCAACTGCTTCAAGGGCTCGGGCAAGACCTCAAGGGGCGAGTGGGACACGCATGTCTCCAATGGCGACAACCGCTACTTCACCATTCCCAAGCACAACGACTCCGAATACAGCCGGACCGCTGTTTCCGTGAAGAAGGTCTACGTCGACACCTCAAAGGCGGACTAGTCACGGCTGAAGCGGCATGACGCAGAGCCGGGAAGCGCCCGCGCGCTTCCCGGCTTCCCCCATTCCTCCACAGAGCGGTCTCGTTTCCCTTGAACCTTCGCACCCGACTGCGCACCACCCCGGCCTTGTGGACCGCGCCGATCTGGCTCGGGATCATTGGCTTCTACTACTTCTACGCCCTGCACTTCGAAGACTCCTACCAGGAAGTCGTCAACGGCCCGTTGTGGGCACCCGAGCAGGTCGAAGTCGCGCTGTCCTACTTCTACGCCTTCGCCTATGCCATCACCCTCGGGCTTGCCGTGTGGGAGGGCGGGCGGTTGAAGCGTGACGGGGTGTGGCAACTCGCGCCGGGCCGGTCCCGCCACCGCGTGGCCGCCCACATGCTGGCGCCCGTGGTCGCCGCGGGCTGGCTGGTGCTCGCATTGCCGGTCGCGATGCGCCTGATAGAAACCCGACTCGTGCCGACACCGGCCGCACTGGCCCCGTTGATCATGGCCATGGGCATCGTCTGCGCGTACGCGGTGATCGGCTGTGCCCTCGGGCACCTCACCCCGCGCATGATCAGCGCACCGCTGTCCGCCGTCGCCGTGTTCTACGTGATCGTCGAGACCGTGAAGTACGACGACCCGACCTGGCCCAGGCACGTCTCGGGCCAGCCGGACACCTCCCTCGGGTTCGGCGAGGAATACGGCGCCGTCACTCTTCTCGTCCCCTTCCTCTTCGTCGCCGCGCCGGCAGCGACGGCGGCCGCATGGTGGATCCGTACGGCAGGCCAAGGTCGGTGGGCGATACGCGGCGGCGCCGCGGTGGCAGCCGTGGGGCTCATGAGCACCTGCGCCCATGCCGCTGGGGCCTGGGACATCGCGGACGGCCCCGTCACCTCCCATCACGCCGCCGCCCGCTGCACCGGCAGCGCACCGAGGGTGTGCATGGCGGAAACCGGCGGCGCGGTGGAGAAGCTCGACCAGGTACGTCAGCAGGTCGTGACGTCGACGGCCAAGCTCCGTGCCGCCGGAGTCAACGTGCGCATGCCCGCCACCGTGTCCGACAGCCTCCTCAACGGCCGCGACCGCAAGGCCTCGTCGGACACCACCTGGTGGCTGCCGCTCTCCCGGCAGGCCGGGCAGACAGGGGGCGGCATGACCGCCGTCCGGTACGCGGTCCTGCGCCACAGTGTCACCTTCCCGTGTGCCTTCCCCGCCTCCTTCGAGTCGGCGCGCTCGGCCGATTACGTCGTCAACCACGACGCGGCCATGCTGTGGGCCGCCGCCGTCATCGACGCGGACCGGCCCTACACGGCCTGGCGCAAAGGGGAGTACGGCGGGGTATTCCAGAACCCCCGACAGGTCCTGAACAAGGTCACCCAACGCGCAGGCGACGCCTTGAAGCTCCCCGCGAAGCAGCAGGCCGACTGGTTCCACGAAGAGCAGGCCAAGGCCTGCCGTCTCGTCGGCCACGGGACCACGTCATGATCTGGTGGATCAAGGCCCGCCGCCTGCTCCCCGTGCTTCTGCCCGGCGTCACCGTATGCGTCCTCGTCGTCGCCCTCGCGCACGACCGGTCCATCGAGTTGCCCGGAATGCTGACCGCCGGTGCCAACCAGGTGTTTCTCATGCAGCTCACCCCTCTCCTGATCACCTCCACCCTCGCCCACTGCCTCACTCAGCGTTTGGACGAGGCCGAAGCAGTGGCCACCCGGAACCTGCGCCGTCTCGACATGCTTGCCGTCCTGACGTGCGTGTGCGCCGTGGCGGCGGCCGGAGTGGCCATCGGCGCGGCTGCGGGATCAGACGAGGCGACCACGGTCGGTCGCAACACCGCCTTCCTCACCGGCCTCATGCTGCTCGCCGGAGCAGCGCACCCCAAGGCGGCCACAGCGGCACCTGTCGGATGGGTGTTCGCCATCATGTTCCTGGGCCACTCGGACTACCACCGCCCCTGGCCGTGGGCGGTGACCTTGCACGCCCCGTCCAGCCTTCCCGCCCTCGGCGTATGCCTGATCGTCCTCCTCGGCGGCCTCATCGCCCAGGCCCGCATCCGCCGCACCCCATGAAAGGCCGCCCGAGCCATGCCCGTTGAACTCCATGCCGTGTCCTACGCCTACGGCCGCAACAAGCCCCGCATCCTCGACCGGCTCACCTACACCACCCCGCACGGCTTCACTGTCCTGCTCGGCCCCAACGGCGCCGGTAAATCCACGCTGCTGAAGCTCGCCGCCGGCGTCAACCAGCCCGCCACCGGTGCCGTGCGCCTGGGCCGCCTGTCCTCGACGGCACGGGAGTACCGCACCAAGGTCGCCTGGATGCCCCAGACCATCACCGCGATGACGGGCCTCACCGCCCGCGAACAAGTCGCCTACACGGGCTGGCTCAAAGGCATGAGCCGCGCCGACGCCTGGGACGCGGCCGTCGCCGCCCTGGGCCGGGTGCAGATGAAGGAACGCGGAGACACGAAGGCCAAACAGCTCTCCGGAGGGCAGCTACGGCGTGTCGGTGTGGCCTCCGCCCTCGTCCACGACGCCCGGGTCCTTCTCCTGGACGAACCCACCGCGGGAATGGACCCCACCCAGCGCCGCGTCTTCCGCGACCTGATCCTCCACCTCGCCACCGACGAGGTGCAGGTGCTGATGTCCACCCATGATGTCGCCGACCTCGCCGAAGAGGCCGACCACGTCACCGTTCTCACCGAGGGCGCCATCACCTTCACCGGAAGCACCCGGGACTTCCTCGCCCACGCCCCCACCGAAACCCCCGCAGGACGGCAGGCCGAAGCGGCCTACACCGCCCTCTCCACCCAGGCCGCCCTCTCCGCGCCGTAGTCCAATCCACCCGTACAGCGCCGGTGCACGCCCCCGGTGCGGGTGGGTGACGGAAGGGATGTTCGGTTCCGGTCCGCCGATGACGGTGGGGCCGTACGGGCATGCTCCCGCCGCACATGCCACTGGCGACTGGGAGGCCCTCATGAACGGCTCGTACAGCGGAGAAGAGTTCCGGCAGGCACTTGCCAACGGCACGGTGGGGACGCCCCTCACCCTCGTCGGCATGGTCAAGGCCGGCGAGGAGGAGGGCGCCCTCCAGTTCGCGCCGGGGACCGTCTGCAAGAACTGGGTGTCGGTTCCCGTCGCGCTCGTCGACCGCGTCGAAGTGCTGCGGGAGGTGCCCTGCGACGACCACACCCACCATCTCGTCGGCCTCCAGCTCAAGGACCCCGGGACGCCCGAAGGTGCCGTCCTGCTCGGCCTGTTGCGGGCCGTGGTCAAGCAGCGGGCCGAGCAGCAGGTGCCCCCGGCCCACGCGAAGGCCCCCGCGCCACCCGCCCCGCCTCTGGCGCCCGCGCCACCGGTCCGGGCCGCGCGGGGCAACCCGACGTGGCCGTGCCAGGAAGGGGACTCGTACTGCGACCCGGATTCCGAGCACTGCTGGGGCTGCTGCGGAGGCATCTGGA
>NZ_LIRJ01000424.1 GCF_001419745.1 Streptomyces silaceus
CCCCATGACCACCGCCCCCACCCGCCGCAGCGACCGGCGGATCAGCCCCGTCTTCCTGGGGATCGCCGCCGTCACGGCGGTCTCCGGCTGGGCCACCTGGACCGGCTTCGCGAACAACCCGGGCGTCGCCGTGTTCCTCTTCGTGACGGCCGCGTGGATCGTCTCGCTGTGCCTGCACGAGTACGCGCACGCGCGCACGGCCCTGCACGGCGGCGACATCTCCATCGGCGCGAAGGGCTATCTGACGCTCAACCCGCTCAAGTACACGCACGCGCTGCTCAGCATCGTGCTGCCCGTGCTGTTCGTGATCATGGGTGGCATCGGCCTGCCCGGCGGCGCGGTGTTCATCGAGCGGAACCGGATCAGGGGCCGCTGGAAGCACAGCCTGATCTCGGCGGCGGGACCGCTGACGAACGTCCTCTTCGCGGTCGTCTGCACGGCGCCGTTCTGGCTGGGCGCGCTGGACGGCGTCCCGGACGCGTTCCGCTACGCGCTCGCGTTCCTGGCGCTGCTCCAGGTGACGGCCGCGATCCTGAACTTCCTGCCGGTCCCGGGCCTGGACGGCTACGGCGTGATCGAGCCCTGGCTGTCGTACAAGGTGCGCCGCCAGGTGGAGCCGTTCGCGCCGTTCGGGCTCCTCGCGGTCTTCGCGGTGCTGTGGATCCCGGAGGTCAACCACGTGTTCTTCGACGCGATCGACGCGATCCTGCGGGGCCTCGGCGTCAGCGAGTGGGACAGCTACTGGGGCCAGAAGCTGTACAGGTTCTGGGACGGCCCGGCGGAGGTCCCGCCGTCGCTCAACCAGTAGCCGAAGCCGCCCGCCGCGCCTTCTCCTTGCGCAGGTAGAACCACGCCATGTTCGAGGAGAGCCCCGCGAGCAGCACCCACACGATGCCGAGGAAGCTGCCCCGGGCGAAGGAGATCACGGCCGCGGCGACGGCGAGCGCGCAGACCACGAGGGCGTACAGAGCGAGGCGGGGCATGGGGTCGGCTCCTGTCGATTCCGGATGACGGCGTTCCGTACGCCGTATTACGGCGTTTCGTACACCGCCGTACACCGCCCAGTGTCCCCCATGCCCCGCCCCGCCCGCACGTGGCTAGACGTCGGTGACCCGCAGCCCCGCGTGCGCCTTGTAGCGGCGGTTGACGGAGATCAGGTTGGCGACCAGCGACTCGACCTGGTGGGCGTTGCGCAGCCGCCCGGCGAAGACGCCCCGCATGCCGGGGATGCGGGCGGCGAGCGCCTGCACCACGTCCGTGTCGGCGCGGCTCTCGCCGAGGACCATGACGTCCGTGTCGATCTCCTCGATGGACGCGTCCTGGAGGAGCACCGCCGACAGGTGGTGGAAGGCGGCGGTGACCCGGGAGTCGGGCAGCAGCGCGGCGGCCTGCTCGGCGGCGCTGCCCTCCTCGGGCTTGAGGGCGTAGGCGCCCTTCTTGTCGAAGCCGAGCGGGTTCACGCAGTCGACGACGAGCTTGCCCGCGAGCTCCTCGCGGAGCGCTTCGAGGGTCTTGGCGTGGCCGTCCCACGGCACGGCGACGATCACGATGTCGCTGCGCCGCGCGCACTCCGCGTTGTCCGCGCCCTCGACGCCGAGGCCCAGCTCGTCGGCCGCGCCCTGCGCCCGCTCGGCCGCGCGGGAACCGATGATCACCTTCTGGCCCGCGCGGGCCAGCCGGTAGGCGAGGCCGCGCCCCTGGTCACCGGTGCCGCCGAGCACGCCGACGACGAGCCCGGACACGTCGGGCAGGTCCCAGGGGTCCTTGGCGGGGGCCTTCTGCACACTGTCGGTAGAGGTCATACCGCGACCTTACTCAGCCGTACGGAATCCTTGGACACCTGTACGCCGGGCCGACGCCCGTACGCCCTCCCGCACGTCCTTCCGTACGTCCTTCCGTACGTCACACCAGCTCCGCGACGGGTATCCGCCGGAAGGAGATCGTCTCGTACGCGCCGAAGTCCCCCGTCTCGTAGAGCAGTCCCACGGTCTGTTCGTCGAGGCGCGCGAGGTCGGAGTACGCGGCCGGGAGTCCGTCGACGGTGTGCGCGACCTGCCAGGTGGTGCCGCCGTCGGTGGAGCGGCGCACGGTCATCAGGGCGCGGAAGCCCGGGTCGGCGGGGCCGGAGAAGAGCAGGACGTCGGGGTCGCGCAGCTGCAGGACGCTGCCCTCCACGACGGGACCGGTGAGGCAGGCCTGCGGCCGGAAGGGCCTGACGAGGCTCTGGCCGCCGTCGGTGGAGTGGGCGTCGGCGCGGTTGCCGGGGGCCGGGGAGTCGTTGCGGGTGTTGAAGTAGAGCCGCCCGTCGGGGAGTTCGGCGGCGGTGGTCTCGTTGACGTTGACATAGCCGTCGGTGTTGTCGTCGATGTAGCCGATGCGCCAGGTCGCGCCGGCGTCGTCGCTGAGCAGGCAGTGGCCGCCGTTGTACTTGCCCTCGGTGCCGCTGTCGGCGCCGGCGGGCGGCAGGGAGTGGTTGGCGGGGACCACGACGCGGCCGGTGCGGCCGCCGTGCTCGCCGGCCAGTTGCAGGGCGTGGCCCGGCGTGGTCGCGTACCACCGCCAACCGGCCCTCTTCACCTGCGCGGTGATCTCGCGGGGCGTCGACCAGGTGAGGCCGTCGTCGTCGCTGTGCTGCACCCAGACGCGGCGTCCGTCGGCCGCGGAGACGGTGCCGCGGCGGATGGCGTCCTCGGTGGCCGAGGCGGCGTTCCTGACGTGGACGAGGAGGACGCGGCCGGTGTCGAGGACGACCGGGGCGGGGTTGCCCGCGAGGTCGGCGCCGTTCTTGCCGACGATCTGGAGCGGGCCCCAGGTGCGGCCGCCGTCGGCGGAGCGCTTGAGGACGACGTCGATGTTGCCGAAGTCCTCCTGGGAGCCGACGCGGCCCTCGCAGAAGGCGAGGACGGTACCGGCGGCGCTGGTGACGACGGCGGGGATGCGGAAGCTCGCGTACCCCTCGCGGCCCGCGCGGAAGGGAACAGTTGTCTCAGCAGTCATCCCCCGCCCTTCCCCGCCACGGGGGAATTCCGGGTGAACTCCGGGTCACGAGTGATGTGTTGGGGCAGGATGCGGCGCCATGGACGCCGTACGAGTCGCGCTGCTGCGCGAAGTGCTCGCCGGGACCGAGTGGCTGGGGGCCACGCGCCGCTTCGCGGGGGCGCTGCGCTCCTCCGTCGTGCCGCACGGCGGCGGACTGCTGCTCGTGGGGACGCAGGCGTACGAGCCGTGGCACCTGGCCGCGCACCTGGTCGACGAGGCGGCGTGGTCGGGCACGCCGGAGCTGACCCCGACGCTCGTACGGCACCGGGTGCTGGCCGAGGACCCGGCCCATCTGTCGACCGGGCTCGGCCGGATCGAGGCGGCCCGGCGCGGCGAGACGCTGCTCGTGGTGGCGCCGGACGCGCCGGGCGAGGAGCTGCTGACGCGGGTGCACGACGCGCGGCAGGCCGGGGCGACCGTCCTCGCGCTCGACTCCGGGGACCGGGACCTGGCCGCGCTGTCGCACGAGGCGCTGTCGGTGCCCCCGGGCCCGGACCTCGACCTGGACACGGTCCAGCACCTGGTGAGCGCGGCGGCCGGGGAGAACGCGCTGCCCGAGGCCCGGGGCCGCAGGCGGCTGCGGGACCGGCTCTCGCGCCTGGCCGACCAGCTGACGGCGCCGCCGCCGACGCGGTGGTGAGCGGTGCACGGGCGTGCCCGCGGAAATTGATTTGCCCGGTGCACGGGTCTGCGCTGAGCATGGCTTCTCGTGCCTCTCTCCGCGATACTGCCCGACCTCTCCCCCTGGCGTTCCACCCGTGACTTCCGGCTGCTGTGGGTCCAGGGTCTCGTCACCTACTTCGGCAGTTTCATGGCGATGGTCGCCCTGCCGCTCCAGATCAAGGAGCTGACGGACTCGCCGGTCGCGGTCGGCGCGATGGGCGCGGTCGAGCTGGTGCCGCTGATCGTCTTCGGGCTCTACGGCGGCGCGCTCGCGGACGCCGTGGACCGGCGCAAGGTGATCCTCCTGACCGAGGCGGCGCTGGGCCTGCTGGCCGTGGTGCTCCTGGTGAACGCGCTGCTGCCCGACCCGCTGCTGTGGCCGCTGTACGTGGTCGCGGCGGGCGTCTCCGCGCTGGCGGGCCTGCAGCGGCCCGCGCTGGACTCGCTGATGGCGCGGATCGTGCCGCACGACCAGCTGACGGCGGCCGCGGCGCTGAACTCGCTGCGGTGGAACGTGGGCGCCATCGCGGGCCCTTCACTGGCGGGCCTGGTCGTCGCGTACGCCGGGCACGCGTCGGCGTACGCGGTCACGATCGTCGGCTTCGCGGTCTCCGTGCTCCTGTGCACCCGCCTCTCGCCGGCGCCGGCCGCGCACGACGCGGAGAAGCCGTCGCTGAAGGGGCTCGCCGAGGGCGCGCGGTACGCGTGGTCGCGGCCGGTGCTGCTCGGTACGTACGCGATCGACATGGCGGCGATGTTCTTCGCCTTCCCCAACACGATCTTCCCGTTCCTCGCGGACGACCTGGACGCCGAGTGGTCGCTCGGCCTGATGTACGCGGCCGGGGCGGTGGGCTCCCTGCTGCTCAGCCTCACCAGCGGCTGGACGTCGCGGGTCCGGCGGCACGGGCTGCTCGTGGTGTTCGGGGCGGCCGGCTGGGGCCTGGCGATCACGGCGGCGGGCTGGTTCTCGAACGTGTGGGTGGTGCTGGCCTGTCTGGCCTTCGCGGGTGCGGGCGACATGCTCAGCGGACTCGGGCGCTCCACGATCTGGAACCAGACGATCCCCGACGAGCTGCGGGGCCGCCTCGCCGGGATCGAGGTCCTCTCCTACAGCGTGGGCCCGCAGCTGGGCCAGGTCCGCGCGGGCGCGGCGGCGGGCTGGACGGGCACGCTCCCCGCGATCTGGTCGGGCGGCCTGGCCTGCGTGGCCTCCGTGGGCATCCTGGCGGCGGCCCTCCCCCGCCTCATCTCCTACGACGCGACGACGGACCCCGACGCGCGGCTGCGCCGGGCCCGGACGGATGCCTCGGAGCCGGAGCCGGCCGCGCCCTGACCCTGCGCGGGTCCCCGCCTCCGTCCCTCGCGCCCCGCGCCTTCGCCTCTGGGCCCGCGCCACTCCCCCGGCGCCTCCGCGCACCCTGCCCCGCCGCTTCGCGGCGGATCC
>NZ_LIRJ01000425.1 GCF_001419745.1 Streptomyces silaceus
GGGGTGAGGTGGTGGGTACTGGGGTGAGGTGGTGGGTACTCGGGTGAGGGCGCACCTCGGGGGACGAGGCGGGCGGCGACGGCGGACGCCGAGCGGCGGACGGCGGACGGCGAGCGGCCAGCGGCAACCGGGCCAGCGGCAGACGGGCAGGCGGTCGGCGGCGGGTCACAATCGCCGTATGACGACGACACCTTCCGCGTTCCAGGAGCTGCTCAGGGCCCAGCGGGTCTGGGACATCGACCTGCCCGCCTTCGACCCGGCCGCCGCGCCCGCCGAACCGCTGCCCCTCTTCCACGCGTGGTTCGCGGCGGCGGTGGCGGCGGGCCAGCCCGAGCCGCACACCATGGGCCTGGCGACGGTGACCGAGGACGGCGGACCCGACGTACGGACCGTGATGCTGCACGACGCGGACGACCGGGGCTGGCACTTCGCCTCGCACACGAGCAGCCGCAAGGGCCGCCAGCTCGCCGCCCGGCCCGAGGCCGCCCTGCACTTCTACTGGGCGGCGCAGGGCCGGCAGATCCGGGTGCGGGGGCGGGTCACCGCGGCGCCGCACGCCGAGGCCCTCGCCGATCTGCACGCCCGGTCGACCGGCGCGCTGGCCGCCGCGCTGGTGGGTGGGCAGAGCGATGTCCTGGGCACGTACGAGGAGTTGGCGCGCGCCTCCGAGGCCGCGTGGGAGCGGGCGCGGGCGGAGCCGGACGCGGACGCGCCGACGTGGACGCTGTACGTCCTGGACCCCCTGGAGGCGGAGTTCTTCCAGGGGGACGGACGGCGGCGCCATGTCCGGCTGCGGTACCGGAGGGACGAGAGCGGCGAGGGGTGGGTCAGGGAGCTGCTGTGGCCGTGACGGCGGGTCCGCCGGAGCCGGGGCACTTCCGGGCGTCCCGGTCCTCGACGACCGCGGGGCGTTCTCCCGCCCGGCCTTCGGCGCCCCGGCTCTCGGCGGCCCCGCCGGTCCGTGGCGCGGTCAGGCGGCGGATGTCCGGGACGAGCAGGGCGCAGGCCGTGGTCACCGTGATCACGGCCGCGCAGATCAGCAGGGCGGCCCGGGCGCCGATCCCGGCGGCCAGGGGCGCCGCGGCCAGCAGGCCGAGCGGGCCGATCATGAAGGAGCCGAGGGCGTCGTAGGAGGCCACGCGGGAGAGGGACGCGCGGGGGATCTCGCGCTGCATGGTGGTCTCGAAGAGGACACCGAAGGTCGTCATGCCGACGCCGAGGACGAACGAACCGGCGACCACCACGGCGAGCGGCGCGCCCAGGCCGAGGAAGAGGACGGGCAGCGCCATCGCGAAGACCATCGGGGTGGCCACCAGGAGCGGGCGGCGCGGCCGGATCCGCAGCGCGACCAGGACGCCGAAGAGCGTGCCGGCCGACTGCCCGAGCAGCACCGTCGACCAGGCGGGCGCCCCGCCCATCGAGGCCTTGGCGACGACGGGTCCGAGCACCCCGAAGGCGGCCTGCATCGCGGCGATCACCAGCGCGAACTGCGCCACGCTCACCCACAGCCAGCGCCGCCCCGCGAACTCCCGCCAGCCCTCGCGCAGATCGGCGACGACCGAGACGGATGCGGCCCCGCGGGTGCGGTGGCCCAGGCGCAGCGTCAGGAGGAGCAGGGCGGACACGACGAACCCGGCCGCGTTGGTGGCCAGCGCCCAGCCGGCGCCGACGAGCGCGACCATGCCGCCGGCCAGCGAGAGGCCGAGGAGGCGGGCGCCGTTCATGCCGAAGCGGAGCAGGGCGTTGGCGGTGTGCAGGTGCTCGGCGGGCACGACGTCCGGTACGACGCCGGTGAGCGCCGGGTAGTACAGGGCGAGCGAGGCGCCGACGACGGCG
>NZ_LIRJ01000426.1 GCF_001419745.1 Streptomyces silaceus
CAGTTGGACGGCCTGGGCGACGCGGCGGAGGTCGAGGCCCGCCTCGCCGCCCTCAAGGCGACCACCTGAGCCCTCCCGGGCTCCGCGAGAGCCCTCCCGGCCCCCGCGAGAGCCGCCCCGGGCCCCCGCGACAGCCGCGCCGCAGAAAGCCCCAGAGCGCCCCAGAGCGCCCCAGAACGCCTCAGAACAGACTGAGCAGCGCCTCCGCCGCGTCCATCGGCTCCGTGTCGCCGTTCGGCAGGGCCATCTCGAACCAGACCGTCTTGCCCTGCGGCGTCCGACGGGAGCCCCACGCGGCGCTGAGCAGCCCCACCAGCTGGAGGCCGCGCCCGCCCTCGTCGGTGTCGCGGGCCCGGCGGCGGCGCGGCTGGACGAAGCCCGCGTCCCACACCTCGCACACCAGGGTGCGGTCCAGCAGGAGGCGCAGCCTGATCTCGCCCTCGCCGTAGCGGAGCGCGTTGGTGACCAGCTCGCTGACCAGCAGTTCCACCGTGTCGCAGAGCCGCTCCAGGTCCCAGTCGCGCAGCTGGTCGCAGGCCAGTTCGCGGGCGCGGCCCACCGACTTGGGGTCGCGCGGCAGCGTCCAGTCGCCGACGTGCTCGGCGGGCAGGCCCTCCACACGGGCCATCAGGAGCGCGATGTCGTCCTCGCCGTGGTGGGTGTCGAGGCTGGTCAGGACGTGGTCGCAGACGTCCTCCAGGGCGGGCGGCGCGTCGCTGAGGGCGCGGACGAACGCGTTCAGGCCCTCGTCGAGCGGGTGGTCGCGCGACTCGACGAGACCGTCGGTGTAGAGCGCGAGGAGGGCGCCCTCGGGGAGTTCGACCTCGACGTCCTCGAAGGGCTCGCCGCCGACGCCGAGCGGCATGCCCGGGGGTACGTCGAGCATGAGCGCGTCCTCGCCCGGCTCGACGAGGACGGGCGGCAGGTGCCCGGCGTTGGCGAAGGTGCAGCGGCGCGTGACGGCGTCGTAGACGGCGTAGACGCAGGTGGCGAGGTAGACCTCGCTGAGGTCCGCGTCCGCGGCCTTGCGGGCGGCGCGGGTGGCCTGCTGGGGGCCCGCGGGGTTGCCGAGGCCCCGGGCGATCTCGTCGAGCGCGGAGAGTACCTCGGCGGGCTCCAGGTCCAGGAGCGCCAAGGTGCGCACGGCGGTGCGCAGTTCACCCATGGCGACGGCGGCGCGCAGCCCGCGCCCCATGACGTCGCCGACGACGAGGGCGGTGCGGTGGCCGGGCAGTTCGATGACGTCGAACCAGTCGCCGCCGACCTCCGTGGCGGCGTTGCCCGGCAGATAGCGGCAGGCGATGTCCAGACCGGACGCCTCGGGGTCGCCGGGCGGCAGCAGGGAGCGCTGCAGTATCAGCGCGCGCTCGTGCTCGCGGCGGTAGAGCCGGGCGTTGTCGATGCAGACGGCGGCGCGCGCGGCCAGCTCGACGGCGAGCGCCCGGTCGCGCTCGCCGAAGGGCTCGCTGCCCTTCGTACGGGAGAACTGGGCGAGGCCGACCACCGTGTCGTGGGCGATCATCGGCACGGCCAGCGTCGACTGGACCAGGCCGCCGGTCAGCCGGCTCGCGGAGGCGCTGTCGGCGGCGGTGATCAGGCGCGGGCGGGCGGCGCGCAGGGCGTCGGCGCAGGGCGAGGAGAACGCGAAGCGGTGCACGGCGCCGACGGCGACGGGCCCGGTGCCCTCCGGGAACGGCGCGTCGGCGACGGCGCTTGCGAAGGCCACCCGGCGCAGCTCCGCGCTGCCGTCGGCGAGGCCCGGCGGTGTCTCGTCGCCGTCGAGCAGGCCCTGGTAGAGGTCGACGGAGGCGAGGTCGCAGAAGCCGGGGACGGCGACGTCGAGCAGCTCGCGTGCGGTGGCCTCCAGGTCGAGGGAGTTGCCTATGCGGGACCCGGCCTCGTTCAGGAGGGCGAGGTTGCGCCGGGCGTGCGCGGCCTCGCGGGCGGCGGCGTGCCGCCGGGTGACGTCGGTGCCGAGGCCGGCGACGCCGATGGGGCGGCCCGAGCCGCTGTGCACGCGGTAGAGGTTGATCGACCAGTGGCGGCGCTCGCCGCTGCCGGGAGCGGGTCCCACTATCTGCATGTCCGTCACGGAGTCGCCGGTCTGCAGGACGCGCTTGAGGGCGGCGGCCATGCGGTCGGCCTCGTGGCGGGGCAGGTAGTCGTGGACGGTGCGGCCTCTGTGGTCCTCGACGCCGCCGCCGAAGACGTCGGCGAAGCGGCGGTTGGCGCGCTGCACCTTCAGGTCCGTGCCGAACAGCAGGAAACCGAAAGGGGATTGTCCGAAAATGGCCTGCGAGGCGGCGAGGTCCGTCTCGATCTGCCGGAGCGCGCGGACGTCGACGACGATGCAGACCGCGGCCCGCTCGCCGTCCTCCGTCTCGGTCGGCATGACGTAGACCTCGGCGATGCCCTCCTGCCCGGCGACGCCGTCCCCGTACCCGTCGGGCACCCGGAAGGGCACGGACCCCGTCCACTCCCGCCCGTCGAGGATCTCCGCCATCTTGCGGTGGCCGCCGGGGCGCAGCTCGGCCGGCACGAAGGCCTCGATGGGGTCCTTGCCGACGGCGTCACGCGCGGCCACGCCGAACAGCCGCTCGGCGCGGGTGCTCCACTGGTCGACGAGTCCGTCGGCACCGATCGAGAAGGAGGCGACCTTGATGTAGTCGTAGATCGAGCCGGGCGGGCTGCTCTGCCAGGTCTCACCGACCCCGGCCTCGCCCGCGTCCTCGGCCATCGCGTCGCCCGACGGCCCCTCGGGCTCCGTCGCCTTCGCTGGTATCTCGCTCACGCGAACCGTCCCCTCCAGCTCACCGCGTCCGGCACCGGTCACCGCATACGGCTGACCGCAGTATCCAGCACTACGGCACAGCGCCACACGGCGTTCACGATCACAGCACGGACTCGACGCTTTTTGGCCCGTGCCGCTCTTGTGTCCGACGCCCATCGCACACTGCCAGTCTTCTAACCCGGCAGCGGCAGCTCGAACCACACCGTCTTTCCCGTACTGCCCGTGCGGCCCGGCCGTGTCCCCCAGCGCCGGGCCGAGCGTGCGACCAGCTGAATGCCGCGACCGCCCTCGTCGTCGGGTGCGGCGACGCGCTCCAGGGGCGGGTCCGGGAGCGGATCGGACACCTCCACAAGGAGGGTGCCCGAGGGGTCCACGGGACGTACGAGACGTACGCCGATGGGCCCGGAGGCATGACGCAGCGAGTTGGTCACCAGCTCGCTCACGAGCAACACGGTGACATCGCCGAGGGAGGCCAGGCCCCAGTCGCCGAGCTGCTTGCGGACGACCGTGCGGGCGGTGCGGACGGCGCCGGGATGCGCGGGGAAATCCCACTCGGCGCAGTCGCCTTCGGTGTCGATCACGCCGATCACTTCCAGACCAGAAGCGGAACCTGTCCGGGAACCTGTCCGGTTTCATGGGGTTAATGGGCACATACCCGATATCCCGGCGGGTTTACCGCGTACTGGGGCGCACTGTGGCACGAACGGCGTAGGCGGAGTCAGTGCGTGGCGTGCGGCAGGCCGAGCGCCGCCCTGACGGCGGGCACGTCGGCGGCCAGCCAGTCGACCGACCAGACCTGGTCGGGGGCGAGCCAGCGCAGCTCGTCGTGGTCCTGGAGGGGCCGGGCGGTGCCGGAGAGGAGACGGGCGGTCCACACCCGCAGGACGTACCCCTTGGCGAGCGGCCACTCGCCGGGGACGCGCTCGATCAGCTCCGCCTCCACACCCAGTTCCTCGCGGAGTTCGCGCAGCAGCGCCTTCTCGCACGGCTCACCGGGCTCCACCTTGCCCCCGGGGAGCTCCCAGCCGCCGGCCAGCTCGGGCGGCGCGGTGCGCCGTGCGGCGAGCAGGCGCCCCTCGTCGTACAGGGCGGCGCCGACCACGATGCGTTGTTCGTCCATGCGCTGGAGCGTAGGCGCTCCGCCGGGACGGGCCCCCCACGGGCCGGGTCCCGGGCTCCTGGGGCGGGCCTCGCATCCCCTACAGGGCCACGGGGCTACGGGGCGCTTCCCCCGACGTTCCGGCTCAGCCTCTCGATCGAGTAGAGCTGCTTGTGCCCGCGGTCGTCGAGGCTGTCCGCGATCTTCTGGGCCTCCGCCTTCGTCGCGTACCTGCCCACGCGGTAGCGGTTGCCGTTGTCGTCCTGCCGTATCACGAGCCAGGGCAGCAGGACCGTCCCGTCGTTCATTGCGCCCCTCCGCTCGCCACCCCCGGCGCGCGCCACGCCTCGGTCAGTAAGGAAACCGCATTCCGCATATGCCCGAGCCTACGCCCGACCTTCACTCAGCGGATACGACTTTGCACAAAGAGATACGCAGGGGGTGGTGAGGAGGTAAGCAATCGGCCACGGGACGACCGGGGCGCGCGACGGCTCAGTCCGTACGCACCGTCGGCAGCGGCATCAGCACCGGTTCACCCGTCGGCGCCTTGCGGCAGACGTCCCCGCAGTCGGCGTCGAGCGAGCAGCACAGGGAGCAGATCGGCCCGGCCTGGACGGGGCAGTCCGCGATGTCGGGCAGTTCGTACGCCGTCGCGCAGACGCCGCAGGTGTGCGTGGCCGTCACGTCGGGGACGGGCACGTGCGGGCCGTTGACGGGGTTGGGCCGCGCCAGGTAGTAGCGTCCCTTCGTCGCCCAGGCGATCAACGGGCACAGCACCAGGGCGAGTCCGGCCGCGATGAAGGTCGAGAACGCCTCCGCGTACCGCCCGAACAGACCGAAGAACGCGAGGATCGAGACCGTCGAGGCGATCACCATCGCGCCGAACCCGGCCGGGTTCACGGCGTGCAGATAGGCGCGCTTGAACTCGATGTACTTCGGGCTCCAGCCCGCCCGCTTGTTGATGACCAGGTCGGCGGCGACCGCCGTGATCCAGGCGATGCCCACGTTCGAGTAGAAGCCGAGCAGCTTGTTCAGCGCGGCGAACATGTTCATCTCCATCAGCGTCAGCGCGATGGCGAGGTTGAGGAAGATGTACCAGACCCGGCCCGGGTGGCGGTGGGTGACGCGGGAGAAGAAGTTCGACCAGGACAGCGAGCCGCTGTAGGCGTTGGTCACGTTGATCTTGATCTGCGAGACGATGACGAACAGCGCGGCGGCGGGCAGCGCGACCGAGCCGAGCCACGGCTTGAGGGCCTCGATCTGCGGAGCGACGGGCTCCAGGGCGTGCGTCTTCCCGACGGCCGCCAGGGCGACGAACGCCAGGAAGGCGCCGCCCAGTTGCTTGGCCGCGCCGATCACGACCCAGCCGGGTCCTGCCGCCAGCACGGCGAGGTTCCAGCGCCGCCTGTTCTGCTCGGTCCGCGCGGGCATGAAGCGCAGGTAGTCCGCCTGCTCGCCGATCTGCGCGATGAGCGAGAGCGCGACGCCCGTGCCGAGCCCGAAGCCGATCCAGGAGAAGCCGCTGCCCGCGCCCTCCGTGCCGCCGAAGGACCCGAAGGCACCCCACGCGTCCGGCGCCTCGAAGGCGAGCACCACGAACGGGAGCACCATGCCGATCAGCCAGACCGGCTGCGTCCAGGCCTGCACCTTGGCGAGCGCGCCCATGCCGCGGAAGACGATCGGGATGACGATCAGCGTCGTCACCAAGTAGCCGATCTCGACCGGGAGTCCGACGGCCTGGTGCATGGCCTGGGCCATGATCGAACCTTCGAGGGCGAAGAAGATGAAGGTGAAGGAGGCATAGATGAGGGACGTGAGGGTCGACCCGAAATAGCCGAATCCCGCCCCTCGGGTCACCAGGTCCATGTCCAGGCCGTAGCGCGCGCACGCCCGCGCGATCGGGATGCCCGTCACGAAGATGATCGTGGCGGCGCACAGGATCGAGGCGAGGCCGCTGGTGAAGCCGTAGGTGAAGACGATGGACGCGCCGATCGCGAAGTCCGCGAGGTAGGCGATGCCGCCGAGCGCGGTGGAGGCCACCATGGTCGGGGACCAGCGCCGGAAGGAGTGCGGGGCGTAGCGCAGCGAGTAGTCCTCGCGGCTCTCGTCGGCCGCCATCTTGGCGTAACTGCGGCGGGGCGGCGCGGAGCCGGCCTCGGGCTCCGCGACCGGCGGCATCGCGTCCGCCGGGCCCGTCGGCTCGCGGCCGACCGTCGTGTCCGTCATGGGGGCTCCTGTCGTCCGACCGGGGTGCGGGTACGGACGGGGAAGGTAGGAGCCCCGCGTGACGGCTGGCCGCGGGATGGTGTTGCTCCGGGGTTACGGCAGCGGGGCGGGTGTTAACTCCCCATCACCGGACGTCACTTCACGGGCAGGTGGTACGCGATCCGGTAGCGGTCGGCGGGCACCACGACGTCGGCCGTCTCGACCGGGCGGCCCGACGCGTAGTACGTGCGCTGGACGACCAGGACCACATGGCCGGGGACGCCGCCGAGCGCGGTGAGCTCCTCGGCCAGACCCGGCCGGGCGCCGACCTCCTCCGCGACGTTGTCCACGATCACGTCGATGGCCGCCATCCGCTCCACCACACCGCAGCCGCCGAGCGGGCCCTCCTCGGGGAGCATCACGGGCGTGCGCCCGGTGATGGCGAGGGGCTCCCACGAGGTGGAGAGCATCATGGCCTCGCCGGCATCCCGGAAGACGTACTTGGTGCACATCACGCGGTCGCCCGCGCGGATGCCGAGCCGCTCGGCGACCGCGGCACCCGCCTCGGTCTGCTCGCTGCGCGACTCCCAGGTGCCGCGCACCCCCTCCGCCGCCTGCTCCTGGCGGAACGGGGTCGATCCGCCGTTCACCGAGCGGTAGCCGGTGCGGGCGATCCTGCGGGGGACGGGGCGCTCGCGCACATAGGTGCCGGAGCCGGAGCGCCCCTCGACCAGGCCTTCGGCCATCAGGACCTTGCGCGCCTCCAGGGCGACCGTGTCCGACACCCCGTACTCCTCACGGATCCTCGCCTGCGAGGGGAGCCGGGTGTGCGGCGGCAGCGAACCGTCGACGATCTTCTTGCGGAGATCACCCGCGACACGCAGATACGCCGGCTGCTCACCGAAAGTCACTGGCCACTCCCATCAGGTTGACAGACAGCAACAGCGTGGCAACCGTCGGTTGTTGGGTGCAACCCAAGGCCATGGAATCACCCGAAGTGATGATTTCTTCCGTCGCTGGTCTTTACGCAGGGCCTTTCCCCGGATATAGAGATCGGTCGAGCGCGCCGAGGAAACGTTCGGTCGCGGCGCGCGCGATCTGGCTGCCCCAGCCTCCCCAGTTCACGTCGAAACAGTGGTCGGCCCACGGCAGTTCGACGTACGTCGCCGGGGCACCCGCCACCTTGAGACGCCGTGCCAGCTCCCTCGCCTGCGCCACCGGGACCGCGCGGTCCGCGCTCCCGTGCAGCAACAGGGTCGGCGGCACGTCGCCCCGCACGAGCCGGGCGGGTGAGCCCAGACGATAGCGGGCGGGGGCCGTCGCCGCCGAACCACCCATCAGACGCGGGATGATGGGGTCGCGGCGCAGCGCGGTGCCGGCGATCAGACGCCGCATGTCGGTGGGCCCGTACAGCGAGATCACCCCCGAGACCGAACTGTCACGCACCGCGCAGGACGCCGGGACCCGGTCGTCACCGTCCGTGTAGGCGGCGGCGAGCGCGAGGTTGCCGCCGGCCGAACTGCCCGCCAGCAGAAGGCGGTCGGGGTCGACGCCGTACGCGCGCGCGTGCCGCCGCACCCAGCCCACCGCGCACTTCACGTCGCCGATCTGGTCGAGCTGGGTGGCCCGGGGCGCGAGGCGGTAGTCGATGTCGAAGACCGACCAGCCGCGCGCGTTGAACCAGCGGTTCCATTCGGGGCTCTGGCTGCGGTGGCCCTTGTTCCAGCCGCCGCCGTGCACCCAGACGACGGCGGGGCGCCGCACCGCCGGCCGCCCGGACGGCTCCCACAGGTCGAGCCGCAGCCGCTCCCTCTTCACGCGCTGCGCTCCCCCGGCCCTCCTGCCGTCCCCCTTGCCGCTCCCTTTTCCGCCGCCCACGCGCGCGTACGTGAGGGAACGCGCGCGGTCGGGGACCTTGGCGTAGTTGACGCCGTCGAAGTACCGCGCGGCGGCCAGGTGTTGGCCCTGCCGCTCGGCGGCCGAGTAGGCGGCGGCGTAGGGCATGACTCCGTAGACGAGCGCCGCGAAGGAGGAGAGGGCCGCCAGACCCGCGCACCAGGGGTGGCGCCGCCCCGCGAGCGCGGCGGCGGCGAGGCCGAGGAGTCCCGGCGGCAGGAGCACGAGCCCCCAGGAGGTGATCACGGCCGCGACGAGCACCAGGAGCGGTACGCGGGGCAGCGGGGCGGCGACGAGGACGGCGAGCGCCGCGTTCAGGAGGGCGGCGGCGAGGAGCAGGACCCGGGC
>NZ_LIRJ01000427.1 GCF_001419745.1 Streptomyces silaceus
CCGCTCCCCCGTGTCGAAGACGTGCCCGACCGCCCCCGAGGGCAGCCCCTTCACGGCGGCGACGTGGTGCGCCTCGCCGAGCAGCGAGGTCAGCGCGGCGCACGCGCTGTAGGCGGGCCAGGGCTGGAACTCCCGGCTGAGCAGCCCGAAGTACACGCCCTCGTCGTGCACGGGCGGACCCGCGGACCAGAACTGCCGCTGATTGCACGCCGCGAGCCCCTCCACCATGGAGCGGACCAAGTACCTTGCCTGCACGGCCTGTTGACCCGCGTCGAGGTCCCGTCCCACAGTTGCAGCGCCTCCGGGGTGGCCGACGCGGCGCGGGCCGAGGCGAGATGGCGGGTGTAGCGGTAGGCGTCGCGCAGGTCGGCGGGCAGGGGCAGCGAGGCATCGGTCATCGCCCACTCGGGGGCGGGCGAGACCACGTCGAGCGAGGTCAGGCCGTGGCGACGCAGGGTGCGGGTGATGCGGTCGTAGTGCGCGGTGGCGTACGCGCCGCGCCGCGGCTCGGTCGCCGCCGCGACGCCCAGGTCCGCCTTCATGCTCGTACGCCGGTCCATGCCCATGCCCCTCAGAAGACACGGCCGGACCCGTGGCGGGCGTCCTGCGCGCGGGTGGTCCGTCCCGGATTCCGTGTCCGGGGCGGGGATCACCCGTGGGGCGGATCGGACCCTGATGCCGGCCCCGAGAACCAGTGGGCGCCCGCCCCACGAGGGAGCCCCGCCGCGACGGGGGAGACACGGCGGGGCTCACCCATCAGGTGCCCGCTCTGACGCGGGTCACACTCACGTATCGCACCTCTTTGCGAATGGGGCGCCGATCAGCGCGCACCCCGGCATCGGATCAGGGCGTCTCCCACCATCGAGGGGCCTGGTCGTCTGGCTCGTCCGGACTCGCGAAGTGGAAGGGAACCCCGAACAGTTCGGCCAGTTCAGCGCCGATCCGGCGCGCCTCCACGGCCTCCGGCCAGGGCGGCACCTGCCCGTTGAGGATCCGCAGGTCGCCGCCCTCGCGGAGGGTGGCGAGACAGAGGTCGCGGGGCGGCGCGGCGGAACCAGAACCGCAGGGCGCGCCGGGCACGGCAGACGCGGCGGACCCGGCCGGGAACACCGCGACGACGTCCACCATCCAGCCCCGTGTGTCCCCGTCCCAGAGCGCCTCGATCGCCAGCGGAGGCTCCGGCTCCGCCCTGATCAGCCCGGCCAGGTCGGCCACCGTGGGGCGGGGCGGCGGCACGATGCGGTCGGCGAGCGCCTGGTGGCGCGAGGCCACCACGTCCTGGCAGTCCCGCAGACCGGGGCGCGGCATCACCGCGCCCGGCGCGACCCCGCCGCCCTCCGCGAACGCCTCCCAGATCTCCTTCATGGCCACCACCATGCGGTCCGCGAGCACGAGCTCGTCCACGCGCTCCCGCACGGCCGGCGGCAGCGCGTCCCAGATCCGGGCGGTCCCTGTGTCCATCGCCCCATTACACCCCGCCGCCCTCCGCAGGTCCTCGGCGGTCCTGTCAGTGCCGCGCAGTACGGTCCGGTCATGGCAACCCGTATCGATCTCACCCTCGACTGCGCGGACGCACGGCTTCTGAGCGCGTTCTGGAAGACGGCGCTCGGCTACGTCGACGAGCCCCCGCCCGCCCCCTTCACCACCCGCGAGGAGTGGCTCGCGAGCTTCGACCTGCCCGAGGACGACACCGCGGACGGCGGGGCGTGGCTCTGCGACCCGGAGGGCCACGGGCCGCGCCTGTCCATCCTCACGGTTCCCGAGCCGAAGACCGCGAAGAACCGCCTGCACATCGACGTCCGCGTGCCGGGCCACGGCAGTGCCGACGAGCGCTGGGCGCGCGTCAAGGAGAAGGCGAGGCGGCTCGTCGCGGCGGGCGGCAGCGTCATCGCCGAGTTCGACGGCCATCACGTCGTGATGGCCGACCCGGAGGGCAATGAGTTCTGCGTCGCGGCGGACAAGCCGCCCGCCTGACCGTTCACCTCACACGTCTTATGCGCCTCACGCGTCGCACGCGATCGGACGGCTCAGGGGCCTCAGGCGTAACTCCGCTTCCCCCGCCGGTACGCGATCTCCCCCAGCACGATGTCCACCGCGAGGAACACGGCCAGCGGGACGCCGAGCAGCGGCACGAAGTAGCCGAGCACGGCGATCGCGGCCATCGCCGGTACGAGGACGTACGGCGGTACGTCCCGCCACGCGCCGCGCGGCAGCGGGCGGCCGAAGGAGGGGCCGCGGCCGCGCTGCCACCACATCCGGTAGCCCCACACGATCAGCAGGACGAGGCAGAGCGCCAGCGCGGCGAGCACGATCTGGTTGGCCAGGCCGAAGAGGGTGCCGGTGTGCGCGTCGATGCCCCAGCGGGTCACCTTGGCGAGCAGCGGGAAGTCGTCGAACCGCAGGACGTCGGTGACCTCGCCGTTCGCCGGGTTCACGGCCACGGAGTCCTGCTTCTCCGGCCAGCTGCGCCCGATCTGCCGGACGACGTACGCGGACGACGCGTCGGCGGGCGGCACGATCTCCACCGGGTTCGAGAGGCCCTTGTCACGAGCGGACTTCAGGACGGCGTCGAGCCCGACGCCGACCGCGTCCCCGGACCCCGCGGACCCGGACCCCGCCGCCCCGCCGTGACCGGCGTGCTCGCCTCCCGAGCCCGCCCCGGCCGCGCCGCCGGGCGTGACGCTCGCCGAGACCGCGGGCGTGGTCTGGCCGACGGCCTCACGGAGGTCGCCGATGCTCTCTCCCGCGTACGTCGACCAGGTCAGGCCGGTCGCCGACAGGACGAAGAGGCCGAGGGCCGCCCACACGCCGACCGAACCGTGCAGGGTGAGCGTGCGGCGGCGGCCCGTCGCGCCGCGCACCTTCCGCTGTGCCCTGCGCCGCGCGAACCACAGGACGAGGCCGCCGCCCGCGATCACCCACAGCCAGCTCGCGGCCAGTTCGCTGTAGAGCCGGCCCGGCTCGCCGAGGTGCAGATCGCGGTGCAGCTCGTCGATCCAGGTCCGCAGCGGCAGGGCGCCGCCCGAGCCGTACTGCTCCAGCGCCCCGCGCACCTCCCCCGTGTACGGGTTCACGAAAACGGCGAGGGTCCGGTCGTCGTCGACGCCGGGCACCTCGGACAGCAGGACGCGCGTGGTGTCGCCGTCCTCCGGTGCGGGGCGGACCGCGCTGATCGTGCCCTCGGGGTGCGCGGCGCGGGCCGCGGCGACCTGCCGGGCCAGGGGAAGTTCATGCTTGTCCGAGGCGACGGGGACGCGGAGTTCGTCCGCGTACACGATCTTCTCGGCCTGGAAGGAGCCCGCGTACAGCAGGCCGGTCACGGCGGCGACCAGCAGGAACGGTGCTATCAGCACGCCGGCGTAGAAGTGCAGGCGCAGGACCAGCGGGCGCAGGGACGCCCAGCCGGAGCGCCGGCCCGCGGTGCGGTCCTCCGGTGTCCGGTCGTGCTCCGGAGGACCGGCCGGCTCTGTCGGCTGTGGCCCGTCGCCTTCGGCGAGGACGGTGGGTTCGGCGGGCATGGGGCGGTCTCCTGGCTCTGCTGGTTCGACGGGGCCGCGGTCCGGTGTCAGCCGGACCGGTCCAGGAGTCGGCCGGATCGACCGTCGAGTTCCCGCCACCTCCTGTGGCGTGCGTCACAGGAGGTGGCGGGAACGGGCACCCTCTCAGTCCGTGGCCGGCACCCCCGACCGTCGCCTGATCGTCTCGACGATCGCGGAGAAGTCCCGCGCCGCGCCCTCGCCCGCGGCGAACTCCTCGTACAACCGGGCGGCCCGCAGACCGAGTTCGGCGTCCACCCCGGCGGCGCGCGCGGCACCGGCGGCCAGGCCGAGGTCCTTGGCCATGAGGGCGGCGGCGAAGCCGGGGCGGTAGTCGCGGTTGGCGGGGCTCGTGGGGACGGGGCCCGGCACGGGACAGTTGGAGGTGAGCGCCCAGCACTGTCCGGACGCGGTGGAGGCCACGTCGAACAGCGCCTGCGCGGACAGGCCGAGGCTCTCGCCGAGCACGAAGGCCTCGCTGACGGCGACCATGGAGATGCCGAGGATCATGTTGTTGCAGATCTTCGCCGCCTGCCCGGCACCGGCGGCCCCGCAGTGCACGGCCTTCTTCCCCATGACGGCGAGGAGGGGTTCGGCCTCGGCGAACTCGGCCGCCCCTCCGCCCGCCATGAAGGTGAGCGTGCCCGCCTCGGCCCCGACCACTCCGCCGGAGACCGGGGCGTCCAGGGCGCGGTGCCCCGCGACGGCCGCGGCCTCGTGGGCGAGCCGGGCGTCGGCGACGTCGATGGTGGAGCAGTCGACGAACAGCGTGCCCGGGGTGGCGGCGGCGAGCAGCCCTTCGTCGCGGTAGAGCGCGAGGACGTGCCGTCCCGCGGGGAGCATGGTGATCACCACGTCGGCTTCGGCTGCGGCCTCCGCGGCCGAGGCGGCGCGGACGACCCCGCTCTTCTCCGCGCCGGTCAGCGCTTCGGCGGACAGGTCGTGGCCGAGGACGCGGTGGCCCGCCGCGGCCAGGTTCGCGGCCATCGGGCCGCCCATGTGGCCGAGGCCGATGAAGGCGATGGTCCTGCGCACGGCGTCGGAAGTCTCCTCGTCGGGACGGCCGGTGGTCTGCGTGTGCGTCGTGGTGCCGTCGGTCGTGTTCACCACGCCTGCTCCTGTCCCGCGCGGCCCGCGGCCAGCGCGAGTTCCTGTGCGCCGAGCGGCGCGAAGTAGCGGTCGACGTCGACGTCGGAGACCTCGGTGAACGTGCCGGGGTTCCAGCGCGGCGAGCGGTCCTTGTCGATGACCTGGGCACGGATGCCCTCGGCCAGGTCGGGGGCGGTCAGGGCCGCGCACGACACGCGGTACTCCTGGTCCAGCACGGCTTCCAGCGAGCCGAGTCCACGTGCGCGGCGCAGGGACGCGAGCGTCACCTTGAGTGCGACGGGCGAGCGGGAGAGCAGCGCCTCGGCGGCTTCCTTCGCCGGCCGCGAGCCGTCCGCGAGGAGGCGGGCCATGATCTCCTCGACCGTCTCCGCGGCGTAGCAGTGGTCGATCCAGGGCCGCTCGTCGGCGAGCGGCCCCGGCGGCGCGTCCCGCACGTACCGTGCGAGTACGTCGCGTACGGGCGCCCCGGCGAGGTCGGCGATCAGGGCGGGGAGCGAGGCCGACGGTACGAAGTGGTCGGCGAGCCCGCACCTGAGCGCGTCGCCCGCCGTCAACTGTGTTCCGGTCAGGGCGAGATGGGTGCCGAGCTCGCCGGGCGCCAGGCCCAGGAGGTACGTGCCGCCGACGTCGGGCACGAAGCCGATGCCGGTCTCGGGCATGGCGACGCGGGAGCGTTCGGTGACCAGGCGGACGCTGCCGTGCGCCGAGATGCCGACGCCACCGCCCATCACGACCCCGTCCATGACGGCGACGTACGGTTTGGGGTAGCGCGCGATGCGGGCGTCGAGGCGGTACTCGTCGCGCCAGAAGGCGCGTGTCGCGTCACCGGTGCCCGTGGTGACGTCCTCGTGGATGGACCTGATGTCGCCGCCCGCGCACAGGCCGCGCCCGCCCTCACCGGTGAGGACGACGGTCTCGACGGCGGGGTCGCTCTCCCAGGCGGTCAGTGCCGCGTCGATGCGGCGGACCATGGCGTGGGTGAGGGCGTTGAGGGCCCGGGGACGGTTGAGGACGATGTGGGCGGCGCGGCCCTCGACACGCAGGAGGACGGGGTCGTCGCCCCTCCCGAGGAGGGGGTCCTCGGCGGTGCTCATCGGACCGCCTCGGTCAGACCGCGGGCCACGATCAGGCGCATGATCTCGTTCGTTCCTTCCAGGATCTGGTGGACCCGCAGGTCCCGGACGATCTTCTCGATGCCGTACTCGCTCAAATAGCCGTAGCCGCCGTGCAGTTGCAGGGCGCGGTCGGCGACGGAGTAGCCGGTGTCGGTGGCGAACCGCTTGGCCATGGCGCACAGCTCCGGGGCCCGCGGGTCGTCCCGGTCGAGGGCGTCGGCGGCCTGACGGACCAGGGCGCGGGCCGCGGACAGTTCGGTGGCCATGTCGGCCAGCCGGAACCGCAGCGCCTGTGCGTCCAGGAGGCGCGCGCCGAACGCCTCGCGGTCGGCGAGGTGGGCCACGCTGCGGTGCAGGGCGCTCTGCGCGCCGCCGAGCGAGCAGGCGGCGATGCCGAGGCGGCCGCCGTTGAGGCCGGTCATGGCGATGCGGAAGCCCTCCCCCTCGGCGCCGAGCCGTCGGTCGGCGGGGACGCGCACGCCGTCGAGGACGACCTGGCGGGTGGGCTGGGCGTTCCAGCCCATCTTGCGTTCGTCGGCGCCGAAGGAGAGGCCGGGGTCGTCCCGTTCGACGACGAACGCGCTGATGCCGCCGGGCCCTTCCTCGCCGGTGCGGGCCATGACCACGTACACGTGCGAGGCGCCCGCCCCGGAGATGAACTGCTTGACGCCGGTGAGGACGTAGTCGTCGCCGTCGCGTTCCGCGCGGGTGCGCAGCGCGGCGGCGTCCGACCCCGCGCCGGGCTCGGTGAGGCAGTAGCTGCCCAGCGTCTCGGCCGCGCACAGGCCGGGCAGCCAGCGGGCGCGCTGGTCTCCGTCGCCGTACCGGTCGATCATCCAGGCGACCATGTTGTGGATGGAGAGGTATCCGGCGATGGAGGGGCAGCCGGTGGCCAGGGCCTCGAAGACGAGGGTGCCGTCGGTGCGGCCGAGGCCGGAGCCGCCGTGCTCCTCGTGGACGTAGACGCCGCCGAGGCCCAGCGCGGCGGCCTTGCGCAGCACGTCCACGGGGAAGTGCTT
Source organism: Streptomyces silaceus (assembly GCF_001419745.1). Classification (GTDB taxonomy): domain Bacteria; phylum Actinomycetota; class Actinomycetes; order Streptomycetales; family Streptomycetaceae; genus Streptomyces; species Streptomyces silaceus. The sequence goes on from NZ_LIRJ01000427.1 coordinate 6,781, forward strand.
GTCGCGGTCCCAGGCGACGGCGTGCGGGGCGAGGTGCTCCTCGGCGAAGTCCAGGGTGACCTCGGCGAGGGCGAGTTGGTCCTTGGTGAGGGTGCCGGTGAGCGGGGTCATGGCGGTCATCCCATCGTCGGGATGGTGAAGCTCGCGCCTTCCCTGGCTCCGGCGGGCCAGCGCGAGGTGACGGTCTTGGTGCGGGTGCAGAAGCGGACGGCGTCGGGGCCGTGCTGGTTGAGGTCGCCGAAGCCGGACCGCTTCCAGCCGCCGAAGGTGTGGTACGCGACCGGGACCGGGATGGGGACGTTGACGCCGACCATGCCGGCGCCGACGCGGCGCGAGAAGTCCCGTGCGGTGTCGCCGTCCCGGGTGAAGAGGGCGACGCCGTTGCCGTAGGGGTGCTCGGTGGGCAGGCGCAGTGCGCTCTCGTAGTCGGCCGCGCGGGCCACGCACAGCACCGGCCCGAAGATCTCCTCGCGGTAGATCCGCATGCGCGGCGAGACCCGGTCGAAGAGGGTGGCGCCGGCGAAGAAGCCGTTCTCGTGTCCGGGCAGGGTGAAGTCGCGTCCGTCGACGACGAGTTCGGCGCCTTCGTTGACGCCGATGTCGACGTAGCGGCGGACGCGGTCGAGTGCCTCGCGGCTCACCAGCGGCCCGAAGTCGGCGTCGGGGTCGTCGGAGCGGCCGATGCGCAGGTCGGCGACGCGTTCCTTGAGGCGGGCGACGAGCGCGTCGCCGGTCTCCTCGCCCACGGGGACGGCGACCGAGACGGCCATGCAGCGCTCCCCCGCCGAGCCGTATCCGGCGCCGATCAGCGCGTCCACGGCCTGGTCGAGGTCGGCGTCCGGCATCACGATCATGTGGTTCTTGGCGCCGCCGAAGCACTGGGCGCGCTTGCCGTGCGCGGCGGCGGTGGCGTAGATGTGCGCGGCGATCGGGGTGGATCCGACGAAGCCGAGCGCCTGGACGCGCGGGTCGTCCAGGAGGGTGTCGACGGCCTCCTTGCCGCCGTTGACGACGTTCAGGACACCGGGCGGCAGGCCCGCCTCCAGGAAGAGTTCGGCGAGCCTGAGCGGCACGGACGGCGCGCGTTCGGAAGGCTTGAGGACGAAGGAGTTGCCGCAGGCCAGCGCGGGTGCCATCTGCCACAGCGGGATCATCGCGGGGAAGTTGAACGGAGTGATCCCGGCCATGACGCCGAGGGGGACGCGCAGGGAGTGCACGTCGATGCCGGTGCCGGCGTTGTCGGTGAACTCCCCCTTCAGCAGGTGCGGGATGCCCGCGGCGAACTCCACGACCTCCAGGCCGCGTTGCAGGTCGCCGTGGGCGTCGGCGACGGTCTTGCCGTGCTCGCTGGACAGCAGCCGGGCCAGCGAGTCCCGCTCGCCCTCGACGAGTTGGAGGAAGCGCAGCAGGACGCGGGCGCGCCGCTGCGGGTTCCACTCGCCCCACGCGCGCTGCGCGCCCTCGGCGTCGGCGATCGCCTCGGCCGTCTCCGTACGGCCGGCCAGCGGGACCTGGGCCTGCACGGAGCCGGAGTTGGGGTCGTACACGTCACCGAAGAGCCCGGAGGCCCCGCGCACGTGCTTGCCGGAGATGAGATGAGTCAGTTCACGGACCATGAGAGCCTGCTCTCGTCAGGTGAGATCCGGGGATGGCACGGCGGACCGGCGGCCGGGCCCGTCGAGGGGCGCGGCCGGGGATGCCGTGGGACGCGAAGGCCTAGGAACCGTCGGGGAGTCGAGTGCGGGCGGTGGCCGCCGCGCGCTCCGCCGGATCACCTGGGTCGTGGGTACGGACCGGTGCCATGCGTGTCTGCTCCATCCTCGTGGACAACACGGAACACCCCGCGGCCGGTATCCTGACTCCCGGATCGGCGTGCGTTCTCCCGCCTTCCCGACGGGACTTGTCCGTCAGTGGCGTATCGCTCGGCGAGAACGCACTCCCCGGTCACAGTGGCGGGACCGCGCCGGATTCACACCGGCTTCCCTGCACCGCGGGCTCTGTTCACGAACATATAGTTGGACGTCCTAGTAAGTCCACCCCGCCTTCCCCGGCACCGGGTCGACATCCGCGGGCCACCTGCGTGACCTTCGACGGGTATACGCTGACCACTGCAGCTGGTTCGCCCTGCCCGCCAGGCAGGCGCGTCGCAAGAGGGAACCCGGTGGGAATCCGGGACTGCCCCGCAGCGGTGAGCGGGAACGACCGCCGTCACACGCACTGGGACCGGAGAGCCGGTCCTGGGAAGCGACGGCCAGTAGGTGTCCGCGCCTTCCTTCGAAGGCGACGGGCGGGCCCGCGAGTCCGAAGACCTGCCCGTTGCCCGTGCGCGACCGATCGCGCACGGAGATCTCGGTGACCTCGAGGGCGGGTCGGCGTACACATCGGGCGGACGGCCGCGCGCACGGCGCCGGTCCACTCCCCCGACGCGTCACACCCTTCGCGCCTCCGTCGCCGCCGGGATCGGCACAGACACGCTCGCGAAGGAGAGTTCCGTGACATCCCAGTCCGCAGCCGCGGCAGTGCGCGCCACCGTGTACGGCTACCCCCGCCAGGGCCAGAACCGCGAACTGAAGAAGGCCGTCGAGGGCTACTGGAAGGGCCGGGTCGGCGCCGATGAGCTGCGGGAGACCGCCGCCGCGCTGCGCCGCACCGCCTGGCGCCACCTCGCAGACGCCGGCCTCCACGAGGTGCCGACCGGCGACTTCTCGTACTACGACCACGTCCTGGACACCAGCGTGATGGTCGGCGCGGTCCCCGCCCGGCACCGTGCCGCCGTCGCCGCCGACGCCCTCGACGGGTACTTCGCGATGGCCCGCGGCACCCAGGACGTGGCGCCGCTGGAGATGACCAAGTGGTTCGACACGAACTACCACTATCTCGTCCCGGAGTTGGGGCCCGACACCGTCTTCACCGCCGACTCCGGCAAGCAGGTCGCCGAGCTCAAGGAGGCGCTCGCGCAGGGGCACACCGCGCGCCCGGTCCTCGTCGGCCCGGTCACGTATCTGCTGCTCGCCAAGCCGGCGCCCGGCGTGGCCCCCGACTTCGAGCCGCTGACGCTCCTGGACCGGCTGCTCCCCGTGTACGCGGAGGTGCTCGCCGACCTGCGCGCCGCGGGCGCCGAGTGGGTCCAGCTGGATGAGCCGGCACTCGTCCAGGACCGCACCCCGGCCGAACTGAACGCCGCCGCGCGCGCCTACCGCGACCTCGGCGCCCTCACCGACCGGCCCCGGCTGCTCGTCGCCTCCTACTTCGGCAGGCTCGGCAAGGCCCTGCCCGTGCTCGCCAAGGCGCCGGTCGACGGCCTCGCCCTGGACTTCACCGAGTCGGCGGCCGGTCAGCTCGACGACCTCGCCGCCGTCGGCGGGCTGCCCGGCAAGCTGCTGGTCGCGGGCATCGTCAACGGCCGCAACATCTGGCTCAACGACCTGGAGAAGTCCCTCGGCACGCTGGGCACCCTCCTCGGCCTCGCGGACCGGGTCGACGTCTCCGCGTCCTGCTCGCTGCTGCACGTACCGCTGGACGCGACCGCCGAGCGCGACATCGACCCGCAGATCGCCCGCTGGCTGGCCTTCGCCCGGCAGAAGACCACCGAGATCGCCACGCTGGCGCGCGGACTGTCCCAGGGGCACGGCGCCATCACCGCCGAACTGGCCGCCAACCGCGCCGATCTGGCGTCCCGGGCGGGTTCGGCGCTCACCCACGATCCGGCGGTCCGCGCCCGCGTCACCGCCGTCACCGCGGCCGACGCCCGCCGCGCCCACTCCTACCCGGAGCGCGCGAGCGCCCAGCGGGCCCGCCTCCGCCTGCCGCAGCTGCCGACGACCACCATCGGCTCCTTCCCGCAGACCACCGAACTGCGCACCGCCCGCGCCGACCTGCGCGCGGGCCGGGTGGACATCGACGGCTATGAGGACCGCATCAGGGCGGAGATCCAGGAGGTGATCTCCTTCCAGGAGAAGGCGGGCCTGGACGTCCTGGTGCACGGCGAGGCCGAGCGCAACGACATGGTCCAGTATTTCGCCGAGCAGCTCACCGGCTATCTGGCCACGCAGCACGGCTGGGTCCAGTCGTACGGCACCCGCTATGTGCGCCCGCCGGTGCTCGCCGGCGACATCTCGCGGCCCGAGCCGATGACGGTGCGCTGGACGTCGTACGCCCAGTCCCTCACCAGCCGGCCCGTCAAGGGCATGCTCACGGGGCCCGTCACGATGCTCGCCTGGTCCTTCGTCCGCGACGACCAGCCCCTCGGCGACACCGCGCGCCAGGTCGCCCTCGCCCTGCGCGACGAGGTGAACGACCTGGAGGAGGCGGGCACTTCGGTGATCCAGGTCGACGAGCCCGCGCTGCGCGAGACGCTGCCGCTGCGCGCCGCCGACCAGGCCGCCTATCTGGACTGGGCGACGGAGTCGTTCCGGCTCAGCACCAGCGGCGTACGCCCGGACACGCAGATCCACACCCACATGTGCTACGCGGAGTTCGGGGACATCCTCAGGGCCATCGACGCGCTGGACGCCGACGTCATCAGCCTGGAGGCGGCCCGCTCGCACATGCAGGTCGCGGACGAACTCGCCACGGGCGGCTACCCCCGCGAGGTCGGCCCCGGCGTGTACGACATCCACTCGCCACGCGTGCCCGGCACGGCGGAGGCGGCGGCCCTGCTGCGCAAGGGACTTGAGGCGATTCCCGCCGACCGGCTGTGGGTGAACCCGGACTGCGGGCTCAAGACCCGTGGCTGGGCGGAGACCAGGGCGTCGCTGGCGAGCCTGGTGGCCGCGGCCCGTGAAGTACGGTCGGAACTGCCCGAGCCCACTGCCTGACCCCATCTCCCCTGCCGGGGCGGCCACTTGAGGGGGTCGCCGCCCCGGCAGGGGCACCAGGGGTGCCGCAGAGGCACACCGCCGTACGACATCCCGTCACACGAAGGACGGCAGCAGCGCGTCAGGCGCGGGATCAGCGAGCGCCACGCCGTCATCGACCGGCTCGGCCTGCTCCAGCAGTTGCGGGCGGAGTGAGGGACGGCGCGGACCGCGCCCGCGCGTGGTGGGCGAGGGCCAGATGCGGGTCCCGTTCACCGGCGGCGGGCGCGGGATCCGCGTGGACCAGGGCCGCGGTCAGCCGGGGCACCGCGTGGAGCAGCGCGTGCTCCGCCTCGACCGCGATCCGGTGCGCCGCGCCCACGTTCAGCGAGCCGTCCACGACGACCGCGACCTCGGCCCGCAACCGGTGGCCGATCCACCGCATCCGCAGCTCACCGACCTCCCGTACCCCGGGCACCTCCAGCAGCGCCCGTTCGGCCGCGTCGACGAGCGCGGGATCGACGGCGTCCATGACGCGCCGGAACACCTCGCGGGCCGCGTCGCGCAGGACCAGCAGGATCGCCGCCGTGATGAGGAGCCCGACCGCGGGATCGGCGAGCGGTACGCCGAGGGCGGCACCGCCCGCGCCCAGGAGCACCGCCAGCGAGGTGAATCCGTCGGTGCGGGCGTGCAGTCCGTCGGCGACCAGCGCGGCCGAGCCGATCTCCCGGCCGACGCGGATGCGGTAGCGGGCCACGCCCTCGTTGCCGACGAAGCCGATGACGGCGGCGACCGCCACCACCGGGACGTGGCGCATGTCCTCTGGTTCAAGCAGCCGTTCGACGGCCGTCCAGGCGGCGAACGCGGCGGAGGCGGCGATGGTGAGCACGACGACGATCCCGGCGAGGTCCTCGGCCCGGCCGTACCCGTACGTGAAGCGGCGCGTCGCGGCCCGCCGCCCCAGGACGAACGCGATGCCGAGCGGCACCGCGGTCAGGGCGTCGGCGGCGTTGTGCTCGGTGTCGCCGAGCAGGGCGACGGAGCCGGACACCACGACGACCGCGGCCTGCGCGAGGGCCGTCACGCCGAGCACGACGAGCGACACCCACAGCGCCCGCATCCCGCGCGCCGAGGTCTCCAGCGCGGTGTCGACCTTGTCGGCGCTGTCGTGCGAATGCGACGTGAACAGGTGCCGGAGACGGTGCCAGGGGCCGGAGGGGTGGGGG
>NZ_LIRJ01000428.1 GCF_001419745.1 Streptomyces silaceus
GCGCCGGGACCGCCCGGCCCCTGCCCGCCGTCCCCCTTCCCGTCGTCGACCACCTCGACGCACAGGCGCCGCTCCCGCAACCCGACCGAGACGGCGGCGTGCCGAGCGCCCGCGTGCTTCACGACGTTCGTCAGCGCTTCCTGCACGATCCGGTAGGCGGCCAGGTCGACCATGCGCGGCAGGCCCGCCGATGCGGGCACGTCCTGCCGCAGCGCGATGTCGATCCCCTTGCCCGTGAGGCCGGACACCAGGTCCGGGATCCGGGCGACGCCCGGCGCCGGGGCGGTGCTCTCGCCGCCCGGCTCGCGCAGCACGGACACCGTGGCGCGCAGCTCCCGTACGGCCTCCTTGCCCGCGTCGCGCACCGTGCGCATCGCCTCCCGTGCCACGTCGGGCCTGCGGTCCAGCGCGTCCAGGGCGAGCCCTGCCTGCACGGTCATGGCGGCCACCGTGTGGGCCACCACGTCGTGGAGTTCCCGGGCGACGCGGGTCCGTTCCTCGGCCACGCGGCGCGCTGCCTCCCGCTCCCGGTCGGCCTCCGCGCGCTCGGCCCGCGCCGCGTACTCGGCCAGCAACTGCCGCCGCGTCCGCACCACTTCGCCCAGCAGCAGCGGGACGAGCGGCCACACCATCTCCAGGACGGGCAGCCCCTGCGGATTGACGACGTCCTTGCCCACCGTCAGGGCGACGACGCCGGACGCGCCCGCGGCGATCGGCGCGGCCCAGGCGGTACGGCGCCGACTGCCCTGGACGGCGACGGTGTAGAGGGCGACGATCACCGGCAGGTTCAGCAGTTCGCCGATGTGCCCGTACAGCGCCCAGCCCGCGCAGGCCGCCCCCGTCACCAGGGCCACCGCGACGGGCCACCTCCTGCGCCACAGCAGCGCGCACAGGGAGAGGGCGAACAGCAGCCAGGAGAACCCGTCCGCCTGCCGGTACCCCGGCTCGTTCACCGCCAGGTCGGCGCCGGCGAACAGACCGACGACCACCGCGACCAGCAGGTCCACCGACTGCGGCGGCAGCGCCCGCGCACGGGCCACAAGGCGGTCGAAGGTCATCACGCCCTCACCGTAGGCGTCCCGCGTCGGCCTCGCATACGACCACGGGAGTAGCCCGGAGCGGATCATCCGGGAGGAACCCGGTGCGGATCAGCGGCGGCCCTTGAGGCGCTCCACCCCTACGACGCCCAGGGCGGCGAGGCCGACCTGGATGGCCAGTTCGATCCAGTCGATGCCCTTGGTGTCGGCGACGTCGAAGGCGGCGGCGACGGCCGTGCCGACGAGCGCGGCCGCGATGCCGACCAGGATCGTCCACGCGATGCCGATGCGCTGGCGCCCCGGGATGGCCAGGCGGCCCAGGATTCCGATGACGATGCCGATCACGATCGCGGTGAAGATGCCGGAGATCTCCATGCCGGTCCGCCTCTCCCTCTTTCGACGCTTCCGTCTGTTTCTACGCTCCTGTCGATTTACGTGTTCCCTGACATCGGCGACACACTCTCCTCCCCGCCGGACCGGCGGGGCGCGGCGAAGGCGGCGAGGCTGTCCTCCAGTTCGTCGAGGGCCCTGCGGGCCACGGCGATCCGGACCCGCACGTCCGCCTCCGACACGGGCACGGGCGCGGGGACGGGGGCGGAGGCAAGGGCAGGGGCCGGCGCTTCCCGCGCCTCGCGCTCCTCCATCGTGCGGGCCTCGTCGAGGGAGGTGATCACGACGCCGATGAGGACGTTGACCAGCACGAACGAGGCGATGAGGACGTACGAGGCGTAGTAGAGGATGCTCCAGCGGGAGATCTCGAGGCCCGCGCGGACCGCGTCGCCGAGTCCGTCGAGGGTCATCAGCAGGAACAGGGTGAGCACGGCGCGGCCGATCGAACCGAAGTGCTCGGGGTCGGCGTCGCCGAAGAAGACCCAGCCCACCATCGCGTACACGTAGAGCAGTAGCCCGCCGACCAGCAGGAAGCTGACCGTTCCCGGCAGGCTGCGGCCCACCGCGACCAGGACGATGCGCAGTTGGGGCAGGAAGCGGGCGGCGCGCAGCACCCGGGCGAGGCGCAGCAGCCGCAGCACGGTGGCGTTCTCCCGGACGACGGGCAGGAACGCGCACACCACGACGGCCAGGTCGAAGAGATTCCACGGGTCGCGCCAGAAGTCGCGCGGACGGTCCGCGTGGGATGCGATCCGCAGGAGCATCTCCGCGGTGAAGACCCCCAGGAAACAGTGCTCGAGCAGCTTCAGCTCGTCGTCGAAGCGGTCGGTGACACCGCTGTACGTCTCCACACCGAGTACGGCGGCGTTGGCGAGGATCAGGGCGAAGACGGTGACGGCGAACCAGCGCGCCTCGACGACGGCACGGCAACGGGCGGCGAGGGCGGCGCGGCGTGTGCTCTCGGGTAACGGGATCGTGTTGCTGTTCACGGGACTTGGATCTTACGCGGACGGACTCCTTTCAAGATCCATCAGACGGGAAACCCGTGGTGAACGAGTGAACCGCGGGAACCGGCGGGCGCCCCGCCGTGGTCTCTCATGACGTGTCCTCCTCACTCCCCTCACAGATGCAACAGCCCCCGCCCACCGGCCACATGGTCGTGTGCGGCGACGACGCGCTCGCCGAGCGGCTGGCCGCGGAGCTGCACACGGTCTACCGCGAGACCGTCACGGTCGTCGTGCCGTCCGCGCGGGCGAGCGACGCGACGCCGGCGGGGTCGGCCGGGCGGGCCGCCACCGCTCTGCTGGGCCGCCTGCAGGCCGTCATGGCCAGGGCGACGCGTGCCGCGCCGGACGGAGTCGCGCCGGAGCCGCGGGTTCTCGAATCCCCGGCCCCCGACGAGGCGACCCTCGTCGAGGCGGGCGTGCGCGAGGCCGCCGCGCTGGCCCTCGTGCATGACGACGACGAGACGAACATCCATGCCGCGCTGGCCGCCCGCCGTCTCAACCCGCGTCTTCGCCTGGTGATCCGCCTCTACAACCGCAAACTCGGCCAGCACCTGGAGGAACTGCTCGACCAGGCGTCCGCGGTCGCCGCGCCCGGCCTCGACCTGACCACGGTGGACACCTCCACCACCGTGCTGTCCGACGCGGACACCGCCGCCCCGGCGCTCGCGGCGACCGCGGTCGCCGGGACCAGCAAGGTCGTCCACGCCGACGGCCTGTTGCTCCGCGCCGTGGAACGCACTCCGCCGGGGCACGGGCAGGTCGCCGACCCGGGCCTGTGCACCCTCGCCCTGCTGTCGGCGACCACCAACGACCCGGCGGGCGCGGAGGGTTCGGACGACGACGACCAGGAAGAAGGGCCGCAACTGCTGCCCGACGCCCGGACGGTGGCCGGCGCGACGGGCCGCGGCACCGTCGTCCTGGAGACCGTCTCGCACGCCGGGCCCGCGCAGACGCCGGTTCGCCTCACGCGGCGCGGGCTCCCGTTCGGCTCGTTCTTCTCTCCCCGGCTGCGCTGGTCGCTGGCCGGGCTCACCGCCTGCGTCCTCGGCCTGGCGGTGGCGAACTGGGTGGCGGTGCCCGGCGCCCACCCGCTGCACGCCGGTTACCTCACCCTGCTCGACCTCTTCGCCATCGACGACCCCGCGCTCGACGAGCCCGCCTCCCGCCAGATCCTCCAACTCCTGTCCGGTCTGGCCGGGTTGCTGTTCCTGCCCGTCCTTCTGGCGGCCGTCCTGGAAGCGCTGGGCACGTTCCGCAACGCGGCCGCCCTGCGCCGGCCGCCCCGCGGGCTCTCCGGCCACGTCGTCCTGCTCGGCCTCGGCAAGATCGGCACCCGTGTGCTCGCCCGGCTGCGCGAGATGGACATCCCCGTGGTGTGCGTGGAGGAGGACCCGGACGCGCGCGGTGTCCCGCTCGCCCGTCGCCTGCGCGTCCCGACGGTCATCGGGGACGTCACCGACGAGGGCGTCCTGGAGTCGGCGAAGGTGCACCGCGCCCACGCCTTGATGGCCCTGTCGAACAGCGACACCACCAACCTCGAGGCGGCGCTGTACGCACGCTCCCTGAAGCCCGACCTCCGCGCCGTGCTCCGTCTGTACGACGACGCGTTCGCCACCGCGGTCTACCGCACCCTGCGCGCCGCGCACCCCGCTGCGCTCACCCGCAGCCGGAGCGTCTCCACGCTCGCCGCGCCCGCCTTCGCGGTGGCGATGATGGGCCGTCACATCCTCGGCGCGATCCCCGTCGAGCGACGGGTCCTGCTCTTCGCCGCCCTCGACGTCGCGGGCCATCCGCAGTTGGAGGGCCGCACCATCGAGGAATCGTTCCGGGCCGGATCCTGGCGGGTGCTCGCCCTCGACTGCGCGGCGCCGGACGACCGCCTGCCCGACCTGACCTCCGCGCCGCCCGAGGACGGCACCGAGCATCCGGCCGGGCTGGTGTGGGACCTGCACCCGGGCTACGTACTGCGCCCGGAGGACCGGGTCGTCCTGGCCGCCACCCGCCAGGGCCTGGCCGAGCTGCTCGGACGGCGGCCCCGGGTACGCTCCTCCCACGCTTCCGGCACGCGTCCATGAGGAACGCGGACACCGGCGCGGGTCAGGGCCGGGAGGCGGGCGGCACGTAGAAGTTCGTGGTGGCCGACGTCATCGCGGCGGCCGTGCCGGCGGGCGTGCCGTAGGCCTCGTTCGCCCGGCCCCAGGCCTCGCTGCTGGCCGTCAGGAACGTCCGCGCCTCCTCGGACTCGCTCCACTCCTGCGTCGCCTCGCGGTCGAACGCCTCGCCCTCGGCGAGGTACTTCTCCAGGCCGACCAGACCGAGGTCCCAGCCGACGCCGGTGGCGCCGGGGCCGTAGGTGTCCCAGAACTCCGGGTCGACGACGGCCACGTGCTCCAGCTCGAAGAGGGTGCGTTCCTCGCCCTCGGGCGTCAGGCGCACCTCGACCTCGCTGAAGTCGCCCTCCTTGGGCTCTCCGAGGATCCAGCTGACCCTCAGCAGTCGCGGCGGCTCGCAGCGCAGCACCTCGCCGCCCGCGTTGCCCTCCAGTGCGTAGTGGCCGCCGAGCTTCAGCTCGCCCGTGACGGGCAGGAACCAGCGCCCGAGGCGCTCCGCGTCGGTGCACGCCTCCCAGACGTCGTGGATTCCGGCGTCGTAGGTGCGGCGCATGACGATGCTGCGGCCGGTGCCCTTGGGGGTCCTGGTGTCCCGCACCTGGCGGTGCATGGCGTTGATCCGGTCGACGATGTCACCCATCGGAGGTCTCCTCGCTCTCGCTCGTGACGGTACGACGGTCCGTACCGCGCTCACCGCCCCCTTGTGTGCCGTCGTGCGACCGCCTGGCGCGCTTGCCGCGGGCCAGTTCCGTACCGAGCGCGTCGAGGCGCTGCTCCCAGAAGCCGCGGAAGCGCTCCAGCCAGGCGTCGACGTCGCGCAGCGGGGCCGCGTCGACGGCGTAGAGCCGCCGCGCGCCCTCGGCGCGCACCGTCGCGAAGCCGCTCTCGCGCAGCACCCGCAGATGCTGGGACACGGCCGGCTGGGAGATCGCGAACTCCTCGCGGATCGTCGCGGTCACCGCCCCGGAGGTCTGCTCGCCCTCGGCCAGCAGTTCCAGGATGCGTCGCCGGACGGGATCACCCAGCACATCGAATGCGTGCACGTCCCGAGCATGCCACCAGCACCTTATATAAGTCAACTCTTATATAAGGTGCCGGTGGGCCACCGGTCGGCCGCCACCCCAGGGGCGGTAAGCCGCCGAGGAACCTCTCCGGTGCGGCCGTTCAGACCTCCACGCGCTCCACCGGAATCCACAGCTCCGCGTCCGCCTCGGACCCGTCCGGCGACACCCGCACGCTCAGGATCTCCGGCCCCGGACGGCTCCGGTACGGGTTGGACGGGAACCACTGTGTGAACACGTCCCGCCACAGGTACTGGAGCGCCTGCGGGAACGGGCCGGAGTTCTCGAAGACGGCCCACGTCCCCGCGGGAACGGTGAGCGCGTCCAGGTCGTCGGGGACCTCCGCCCGGGTCACCACCGCGTGGTAGTAGTCGAGTTCGGTGCCCTCGGCCCGGCTCGGGTCGAGGTCGTCGCTCACCGCGACGATCCCCTTCGGTTCCTGGTCGGACAGCTCGGCGATGCGCCGGACCGTCTCCTGGTCGATGCCCCGGACGAACTCGGCGATCGCGGGGTTCACCCCTTCATGGACGAGCGGAACGCGGGCCTTCCTGCCGACCACGCGGAACTCCTCCTTCTCCACGACCCGGTATCGCATGCTGCTGCTCCCTTCGACGACGAGACGGAAGGACATACGTGGCTGGGAGTGCAGAGCGGCACCGGTGCGCCGGGCCTCGCCCGGACCCACGCCGTGCATGGCGCGGAACGCACGCGCGAACGCCTCGCCCGAGGTGTAGCCGTAGCGCACCGCGATCTCCAGCAGCGTCCGCTCACCGGCGAGCACCTCGGCACCCGCGACGGTCAGCCGCCGGCGCCGGATGTACTCCGAGAGCGGGACCCCGGCCAGCGCGGAGAACATCCGCCGGAAGTGGTACTCCGACGTCACCGCGATCCGCGCCAGCTCGGACACCTCGATCCGCCGGTCGAGATGCGACTCGATGTGCTCCAGGGCCCGGTTCAGCTGCTCAAGCACTCCTGCCTCCTTCCCTTGTGTTCATCACGTTAGGAAGGGACCACTGTGCCGGACCCGACATCCTGTGCCCGTTGCGGTCGGGTGTCAGACGCCGCCGAGTTCCCTCTCGCAGGCCTGCCACGCGGCGTCGGTCAGCCAGGGGCGGAGCCTGGTGAACAGACCCATCAGGTCGGCACCCCACCGCTCACGGAAGGCACCGTCGACGCAGGCGATGTCCAGTTCGTTCGCCGCCGTCAGCTCGGCGAAATCCCGGCTCCGGCGCGGGCCGGGGATCCCTGTGCGACCGGTGAAGCGGTCGTGGAAGCGGATCGTCCGCCCGGTGGGTGCCGTTCGGCGGTCGGGCGCGGCCGACTCGCCGGTGGGTGTCGTGGTGAGGCTCGCGTACGTCGCCTGCCGGTCGCAGCTCGCGTAGAGGAACACGATGGCCTCGGCCTCCGTGCCGATGACGTCGCGCAGGCGGCGGCGGTCGGCGGGCGGCAGCAGCACAGGGGCGAAGCCGCCGGTGCCGTACGTCGCGTGGCACAGGCCCGCGAGCCGCAGCGCGGGGCGGGCGCCCCACTGGTCGAGCCGGTCCCGCACGCGGCCGAGGTGGGCCAGGAGGGTTCCGCCGGGATGGTCGAGCCGCCCCGCGCCCAGGTCGGTCAGGAGACGGTGCGCCGCGTGGGCCGGGCCGTCGGTCGGCGTCATCGACTCCGCTCCTTCGTGGGGGCCGTGAGGGCCGTGGGGGTTGCAGGGGCTGTGGGGCCGGTGGGGGCCATGAGGCCCGCGCGCCCCGAGGAAGAGGTCGGCACCCGGCCTGCGCCCGGCGCGCCGTCCGGAGCGGGACGCCTGGCTCGGCCGGGTTGCCGCCCCGGGCCCGAAAGGATCGTCCCGCGCGCCCGAATACCAAGTCAATCCTCGGGTTTACTGCTCTCCCCCAAGCCTGGCCTTGGATCATCCCGACTCCCGGGACTCCACGGCGGGCACGAAGGCCCGGTTGAGGTGAGGCGTCGCCAGGACCGCCCGGGTGCGGCGCGCCTCGGCCAGCAGGCGTTGTCTGCTCTGCCGCGCGGCCTCCTTGTCGCGTTCGAAACCGTAGGACACGGCCGGGTTCGCGAGCTGCACCGCGTGCACGAGTACGTCGCCCGTGACCATGATCCGCCGCGCACCGCCCTCGACGAGCACCGACTGATGCCCCGCGGTGTGGCCGGGTGTCGGCACGAGGGTGACCGCGCCGCCGTGCCCTCGCCCCGCACCACTGCCACCACGGGCGCCGCTCAAGAGCCGTACCCGGCCGTCGACTTCGTCCAGGAGCCCGGCCGCGCGCAAGGGGCCGACGACGTACGACATCGCGCTGTCGTGCTCCCCCAGTGTGGCGGTCTCCGCGCGCTGGACGACATGCCGTGCCTCCGGGAACATCGGCGTCCGGTCCGGCGCAACGGCCCATCCGTAGTGGTCCTCGTGCAGATGGGTCAGGACGACGGTGTCCACGTCGGACGCACCGATGCCCGCCGCCGTCAGCACTTCGGGCAGCTGGCCGGGTACGGGCGCCCACCCCGACGCGGGGCTGCCGGCGGGTCCGATCCCGGTGTCCACGAGCGTGACGCGCCCGCCCGGCCCGCGGATCGCGTAGCACCGGAAGTCCAGCTCCCAGGTGTCGTCCGGGCCGAACGCCGCCGGATCGATCCGCTCGGCCCGCCGCCAGTCGGACGCCGTCGCGCCCGCGAAGTGGTCCTGCCGCTTGCCGGGGAACGGCCCGTGCGCGTCCAGGAGCGCCAGTACCTCGAAGGTCCCGGCCCGCCGCGCGATCACCCGCGACTCCCGGACTCCCGCCGCATGCGCCGCGCCGCCGCCCGCCAGGACCTGCCCCCACCC
>NZ_LIRJ01000429.1 GCF_001419745.1 Streptomyces silaceus
CCGGCGGGATGGGCGTCGTGTACCTCGCCCACACGCCGGGCGGGCGGCCGATCGCCCTCAAGGCGGTGCGGGACGAGTTCGCCGCGGACCCCGAGTTCCGCAGCCGTTTCGCCCACGAAGTGGCCAGCGCCCGGAGCATCCACGGCCTGTTCACGGCCCAGGTGGTGGACTCCGGTGTGGACGCCCCCACGCCCTGGCTCGCGACCGCGTACGTCCCCGGGCTCTCGCTCCAGGAGGTCGTCGGGCGGCACGGCCCGCTGCCCGTACGCACCGTGCTGCTGCTCGTGGCCGGCATCGCCGAGGCGCTCCAGGCCATCCACCGGGCGGGGGTCGTCCACCGCGACCTCAAGCCCGCCAACGTGCTGATCGCCGGGGACGGCCCCCGCGTCATCGACTTCGGCATCGCCCGCGCCGCCGACGCCACGGGGCTCACCGGCACCGGGCTGCGGATCGGCACCGCCGCGTACATGGCACCGGAGCAGGCACAGGGCCTCGCGGTGACCCCGGCGACCGACGTCTTCGCCCTCGGCGCGGTCGCCGCGTACGCGGCCGGGGGCGTGCTGCCCTTCGGGGGCGGGCCCGAATCCGCGGCGCTGTACCGGGTGGTCCACGAGGCGCCCGATCTGTCCTGCGTCCCCCAGGAGCTGCACGAGCTGATCGGCCGCTGTCTGGCCAAGCAGCCCTGGGACCGGCCCGGGCCGGGCGACCTGATCGCCGCCGCGCACGCCCATCCCGCCATGGGCGCGCACCCGGAGTTCACCGAGGGGTGGCTGCCGCACGGGGTCAGCAGCGAGATCGCCACGCGCGACGCGACGCGGGACCCGGGTGCGGGGCCGGGCCCGGCGCGCGGGGCCGGGGGCACCGCGCGGGTCCACGCCCAGCCCACCGTCGCGGCGGCCCCCGCGACGCGGCGGGCTCCCGACGGCGACGGGCCGACCGGCTCCGTGTCACGGCGCGACCGGCGGACCGGCCCCGAGCCGGTCCGCGGCCGGCGGCACAGGACCGTGGTCGCCCTGGTGGTCGCGCTCGCGGTCCTCGTGCCGCTCGGCGGCGCCGCGTACTACGTCCTGGACCGCCGCGACGACACCTCGCGTGCGCGGGACGCGTCCGACGCCTCCCGCGCTCCCGCCACGCCGTCCGACCGCCCTTCGTCGCAGCAGCCCTCTCCCCCTCCTTCGTCGTCGCCCTCGTCGGAGACCGCGTACGTCCCCGACTACGCCGACGCCGAACTCACGGCCCCCGACCCGGACTACGAGTTCGACCTCTCGGCCGGGAAGGTCGTCCCCGCCGAGACCGCCGAGTGGTACTTGGAGCGGACCGACACCGAGTTCGTCCTGCCCGACGACAGCGACGCCTTCGTGGCCGCCGGGTACGTGCTCAGTCCCGCCGACTGCGTGCGCGGCATCGAGACGGAACCGGTGACCGCGCTCCCGTTCGACGACCTCGCCGACGAACGTCCCTTCTGCGTGCGCAGCCCCGACGGGAAGAGCGTCGTCATCGCCCGCCTCGTCGAGGCCGTGCCCGACGAAGGTCCCGTCACGGTGGTCATGAGCCGCCACGTCAGGAGCGATTGAGGTTCCGCGCGGCGGGTCGGCCGGCGCGCCGCCGACTGGTGCCGCCGGTGCGCCGCCCGGCTCCTCGCCCTGCGGCGCGTACGCCCTCGTACCGGGCGATCGGCCGAGATCACCGCGCCCCGACCGGCCCGGTAGGGTTTGGATCCATGGCGCCTCGCACTACTCAGATCCTCGAAGCGGCCGCACGGCTGATCGCCCGTCGCGGTGTCCGCGGCCTGCGCGTCGAGGAGCTCGCCGCCGAAGCGGGCGTCTCGACCGGGCTGATCTACTACCACTTCAAGGATCGCACCGGGATCCTGCGCCACACCCTCGAGTTCATCAACGACCGCGCCGAGCGCTACACCACCGGCCGCGATCCCGACGCCGAGCCGCTCGCTCCCCGCGAGGAACTGGACGAGATCCTGCTGCTCGAACTGCAGGACACCCCGGAGGTCAGGGAGAACAGCTCCGCCTGGGGCGAGTTGCGGGCGAGCGCCGTCTTCGACGAGGTGCTGCGCGAGGACCTGGCCAGGGCGACCCTGGTGTGGGTGCAGGAGGTGGCCGCCCTCCTCGGCCAGGTGCGGCCGATGACCCCGGCGCCCGCGCTCGCCGCGGCCGGGGAGCGTCTCACCGCCCTCCTGGAGGGGCTCAGCATGCGCTGGCTCAGCGGCGGCCTCCAGATCGAGCACGCCCGTGACCTGATGCGCGGCGCCATCGACGCCGAACTCGCGCTGCTGCGCGGCGAATAGGCCAGTAGCCCGGCGCGGGGAGGGCAAGCGGTCATTCTGCGAGAAGGGCGAGCGGCCCGTCTGCGGGGAGGGGAAGCAGCCCGCCTGCGGGGACGCGCAAGCAAGCCACCTGGACGGACGCGGAAGTAACCCATCGGCGCGTAGGGGCGCAGCCCGCCCTGCCTCCGCAGCGGGGATCAGCCCCTCCCTCCACCCTCTCCCCCTCTCTCCCGCCGACGCACCCGTTCCCCGTTACTCGTGCCAGCGCCTCTTCCCGTCTCCCATCTATTGACTGAAAATTCAGTCAGTGTCACAGTGATGCCGCCGGCCCGCCGCCAGAAGAACCTGTCGATGAGCGGTTGAGGCCCCCTGGACTTCCCCGGAGCGAGTGATGCCCCCATGCCGCTGACCCCCACCGAACGTGACCGGCTTCTGCTGTTCACCGCCGCCGAGCTCGCGCGGTCCCGGCACACCCGCGGCCTGCGGCTCAACGTCCCCGAGGCCACCGCCCTCATCGCCGACACCGTCTGCGAGGCCGCGCGCGACGGGCTCCGGCTCGTCGAGGCCGTCGAGCGCGGCCGTGCCGTCCTCGGCCCCGACGACGTCCTGCCGGGCGTCGCCGACGTGGTCACCGAGATCCAGGTCGAGGCCGTCTTCGACGACGGCACGCGGCTGGCCGTCGTCGCCGACCCGTTCGGCGCAGGGCCCCGGGACGACGCCGCTCCCGGCGCCGTGCTCCCGGCGACGGAGACCGCCGTGCCCGAGCCGGTCGTGACGCTGGCCGTACGCAACACCGCGACCGTGCCCGTCTCCGTGACCTCGCACTTCCACTTCTTCGAGGCCAACCCGCGGCTCGACTTCGACCGCGCCGCCGCCTACGGCCTGCACCTCGCCGTGCCCACCGGCTCGTCCACCCGCTTCGACGCGGGCGCGACCGTCGAGGTCGGGCTGCTGCCGATCGGCGGAGCCCGGATCGCGATCGGCTTCGCGGGCTTGGTCGACGGCCCCCTCGACGCGCCCGGCGCGAAGGAGGCGGCGCTGCGCAAGGCCGCCGCCTGCGGCTACCTGGGCGCGAGCGCCGACGACATGGGCGCCACCGACAGCCTGGAAGGAGTGCGCGCATGAGCAGGCCCACCCGACACAGCGATCACTGCGCGCCGGGCAGCCGGCACATCGATCCGCACGAGTACGCCACCGTGCACGGCCCCCGCGCGGGTGACCGGGTCCGGCTCGGTGACTCCGGGCTGACGATCCGGATCGAGTCGGACGCGCAGCAGTACGGCGACGAGTTCCTCGCCGGGTTCGGCAAGACGGCCCGTGACGGGCTGCACCTGAAGGCCGCGGCGGTCCGCGATACCTGTGACGTCGTGATCAGCAACGTCGTCGTGATCGACGCCGTGCAGGGCATCCGCAAGGTGTCCATCGGGATCAGGGAAGGCCGCATCCACGCCATCGGGCGGGCCGGCAACCCCGACACCCTCGACGGCGTCGACGTCGTCGTCGGCACCGGGACCACGATCATCTCCGGCGAAGGCCTGATCGCGACCGCGGGCGCCATCGACACGCACGTCCACCTGCTCTCGCCCCGCATCATGGAGGCGTCGCTCGCGTCCGGCGTGACCACGATCATCGGCCAGGAGTTCGGTCCGATGTGGGGCGTGGGCGTCAACTCGCCGTGGGCCCTTCGCCACGCGTTCAACGCCTTCGACGCCTGGCCGGTCAACATCGGCTTCCTGGCGCGGGGTTCGTCCTCCGACGCCGCGCCGCTCGTCGAGGCGCTCGCGGAGGGCGGTGCCTGCGGGTTCAAGGTGCACGAGGACCTCGGCGCGCACACCCGCGCCCTTGACACGGCGTTGCGGGTGGCCGAGGAGCACGATGTCCAAGTCGCGCTGCACAGCGACGGGTTGAACGAATGCCTCTCCGTCGAGGACACCCTGAAGGTCCTGGAGGGGCGGA
>NZ_LIRJ01000043.1 GCF_001419745.1 Streptomyces silaceus
GCAGCACGAACACCGCGCGCTCGGTCGGTGCGAGCGTCTCCAGGACCAGGAGCATCGCCATGGAGACGCTGTCGGCCAGCTCGACGTCCTCCGCCACGTCGGGCGCGGTCAGCAGCGGTTCGGGCAGCCAGGGACCGACGTAGGACTCCTTGCGCCTGCTGAGCGTGCGCAGCCGGGTCAGCGCCTGGCGCGTGGCGATCCGGACCAGGTACGCGCGCCGCTCCCGCACGGTGTCGAGGTCGACGTCCGCCCAGCGCAGCCAGGTCTCCTGGAGGACGTCCTCGGCGTCGGCCGCGGAGCCGAGCATCTCGTAGGCGACGGTGAAGAGCAGGTTGCGGTGGGCGACGAACGCCTCGGTGGCCGCGTCGGTCCGCCCGCCGCGCCCGGTTTCCGTTTCCCTCATGTCCGGCTCCCGTTCCTTCATGCCCGGCTCCCGCCTCCTCGACGTCCCTCTGGACCGTTGGACCGTGTCACGCACAGGACGCCGGTCCCCGCCGCCCTGTGACAGCCCGGCGCGGTGGCCCGCGTCACACCGTCGCGCTGTCACAGGGGTCCGGCGGCCGGCATCTCGTGTTCGTCAGGACGCCGGGCGAACGCTCCGCCCGGCACGACGTCACCAGTGAGGACACGTCATGGAACCCCGTATGGATCTGTTCGCCAACGAGACCGGCGCCAGGATCGGCAAGCGGATCTACGCCGTCAGCCTGGTCATCCAGGACTCGTCGCTGCCCAGGGCCACCCAGGAGCTGGTGCAGCTGCGCGCCAGCCAGATCAACGGCTGCGGCTTCTGCGTCGACATCCACGCCAAGGACGCCGCGGCCGCCGGGGAGAGCGCGGCCCGGCTCGCCCTGGTGGCCGCCTGGCGGCACTCCACCGTGTTCACCGAGGCCGAGCGGGCCGCGCTGGCGCTCACCGAGGAGGGCACCCGCATCGCCGACGCCTCCACCGGGGTGGCGGACAAGACCTGGGCCGCGGTGCGCGCGCACTACGACGAGGACCAGGCCGTCGCGCTGGTCTCCCTGATCGCCATGATCAACGCGACCAACCGGCTCGGCGTGATCCTCGACAACCAGGGAGGTGCCTACGAACCCGGCGCGCTCGCCGGAGTCGCCGACTGAGCCGACCGGGCGGGCCAAGCCGACCGGGCGGGCTAGGCCGGCTGAGCCGGCTCGGCCGGTTCCAGCAGGGCCTCGCGCAGCCTGTCGACGAACTCCTCGTCCACCCCGAGGAGTTCGGCCGCGTACCCGCGGACGGACCCGTGGTGCCGGGTGAGTTCGGCGAGGAACAGGCGCATAACCTCGGGGGGCGCCCAGGGGTAGGCGGGCCAGATCTCACCGGCGTCGGGGTGGGCGGCCCGCCAGTCGGCGAGCAGCCGCTCCGAGGCGAGTTCGGTGAGCGTGAAGTCGGCCACGACGTCGTCCTCGGGGACGCCCAGCAGCGTCAGGACGAGGGCGGCGATCAGGCCCGTGCGGTCCTTGCCGGACGCGCAGTGGAAGACGAGCGGCGCCTCGTCGGCCGCCGCGTCCGCGATGACGTCGAGCGCGGCGCGGATCTCCTTGACGCCGTCGTGCGCGACCTCCGTGTAGCGCTCGGCGAGGTAGGGGCCGGGCAGGACGTCAGGGCCGAGGGAGGGCTGGTCGTAGGGCCGGTGCTCGATGCTCAGGTGGTGGTGGGCGACCCCGGCCTGTTCCGGTACGCGGCCCTTGGCGTCGATCTCGAAGCCGTACCGCAGATCGATGACCGCACGGATGCCGAGCGAGCGGAAGCGCGCCCAGTCCGCGCGCTCGGCCTCGCCCGCCCCCTCGTCGGCGCTCAGCTTGCCGAGGGAGTCGGCGCGGTACAGCAGCCCCCACCGCACGGCACGGCCGTCGGCGGTCCTGTAGCCGCCCAGGTCACGGAAGTTGTGCAGGCGGGCGAACGGTATGTGTCTGTCGTCGGTGCTCACACCGTCGGACGGTACGGGAGGCACCGGCGTCCCGTACCCGAACCGCGTGATAGACACATGCGATGACGACGATCTCCGGCCGGGCGTTCGACGCCGTGCTGAGCGACCTCGACGGCGTGATCCGCTTCTACGACATGGCGGAACTGGAGCAGGCCGAGCGCGACGCCGGGCTGCCGCGCGGCGCCACCGCCGAGGTCGCCTTCGCGCCCGAGACCGATCTGCCGCTGATGCGCGGCGAGATCACCAAGGAGCAGTGGATCGAGGCGATCGCCGACCGGCTCGCGGACCGGGTGCCCAGGGAGCGCGGGCGCGCCCTCGGGACGACGCTGGCCGAGGCCAAGTTCCGCGCCGACGAGACGGTGGTCGGGCTGCTCCGGCAGGTCCGCGCGGCCGGGCTGCCCGTCCTGCTCGTCACCAACGCGACGCCCTGGCTCGCCGACGACCTCGCCCTCCTCGGCCTCACCGGCCCCGACGGGCTCGTGGACGACGTGATCGGCAGCGCCGACCTCGGCATCGTCAAGCCGGACCGCCGCATCTACGAGACGGCGGCGCGGCGGGCCGGGGTCGCCCCGGACCGCTGCCTCTTCGTGGACGACCGCGAGGAGAACGTGGCCGCGGCGCAGGAGCTCGGGATGACGGGCCTCCTGTACCGCGAACCGGCGGACCTCCGGGCGGCGTTGGCGCCGGTCCTCCAGGGGTAGGCCGATCCTTCAGGGGTAGGCCGGTTCTCCAGGTGTGGCCCGCGCGGCGGTCGGCCTGACGTCGTCCCGATCCCGCCGTACCGCCCTCAGCGCATCCCCCCCAGCGCATCGCCCCGGGCATGGCCCCCGCGAGCACCCTCCGCTACCCGCCCGCCTGCTCCGCGAAGTCGTCCAGCACCGCGCCGAGGTGGCGCAGCGCCGCCGTCACCCGTTCCGGCACCGCGAAGAACGGGTCGTCCGGCACCGGGAGCGATCCGGCGAGCGCCAGGCCGCGGGCCCGCGCCCAGGTCGCCTCGTCCATGTCGACCGCCGCGCGGAACGCGTCCCGCGCCGACGGGGGCAGGAACATCCAGGCGGGGATCAGATCGCAGGCGGGGTCGCCCACGGCCAGCGTCCCGAAGTCGATGACGGCGCTCAGGTGCCCGTCCACGGCGAGGAGGTTGCCGGTCGCGAGGTCGCCGTGCAGCCACACCGGGTCGCGGTCCCACGCGGGGGCCGCGAGCGCCGCCTCCCACACCGCCGTCACGGCGCCCGTGTCGACGATGCCGTCCAGCTTCGCGATCTTGGCGCGGACGAGCGAGTCGGCGGCCAGCGAGTCGCACTCGGTGCCCACGCGCTCGCCGCGGAAGGCGTTGCTCAGGTTCGGCGCGGGGCCGTCCGTCGGGTCCGCCTTCTGCAACGCCCGGACGAATGCGCCGAGTTCGGTCGCCGTCCGCACGGGGTCGGCGAGCCCGTCGGTGGTCGCGACCTCGCCCTCCAGCCAGCGGTAGACCGACCAGGGGAAGGGGTAGCCCTGGCCGGGCCGGCCCTGGGCGACCGGCGTGGAGACGGTGAGCGGCAGCCGCGGGGCGAGCCACGGCAGCCACCGCTGTTCGCGCTCCACCTGCCCGATCCACCGGGAGTGGCCCGGCAGGCGTACGGACAGGTCGTCGCCGAGGCGGAACGTCGCGTTGTCCATGCCGGGGCGCGGCACCGGGGCGACGGGCAGGCCCGCCCACTGCGGGAACTGTTCGGCGAGCAGACGGCGGACGAGGCCGGCGTCGATCTCCATGGGCAACTCCTTGGATCAGTACTGGTCGTGAGGGCTGGAGAAGGGGTCATTACTGTTCATCCCGGTCGTCACATGTGTGGGGGCAGATCCGTCACAGTGGTGACGGAACGCGACGGGAGTGTGTGACAGATGAACGAGAACGCATCGGCGCAGGCCGTCCTCGCGGCCCGGTTCGAGGAGCACAGGCCCCGCCTGAACGCGGTCGCGTACCGCATGCTCGGCTCGCTGGGCGAGTCGGAGGACGCGGTCCAGGAGGCGTGGCTGCGGCTGAGCCGCACCGAGGGTGCCGCGGGCCGGGGGGAGGGCTCGGGCGAGGTGCACAACCTCGGCGGCTGGCTGACGACGGTCGTCGGCCGGATCTGCCTGGACCTGCTGCGCTCGCGGCAGTCCCGGCGCGAGGACCCCCTGGACACCTCCGAGCGGTCCGCGCTGGAGAGCCATGTGCCGGACCCCGTCGTGAGCCGGGCCGACGCCGTGGACCCCGAGCAGGAGGTGCTGCTCGCCGACTCGGTCGGCCTCGCGCTGCTCGTCGTCCTGGAGACCCTCGCACCCGCCGAGCGCCTCGCGTTCGTGCTGCACGACATGTTCGCCGTGCCCTTCGACGAGATCGCGCCCGTCGTCGAGCGCTCGGCGGCCGCGACCCGGCAGCTGGCCAGCCGCGCCCGCCGCCGGGTGCAGGGCTCGGCCCCCGCGCCGGAGACGGACGTCGCCCGGCAGCGCGAGGTCGTCGACGCCTGGATGGCCGCCACGCGCGCCGGCGACTTCGAGGCGCTGCTCGCGCTCCTCGACCCGGACGTCGTGCTGCGCGCGGACACCGGCGAACTGTCCTCGGGCCTGTCGAAGGTGATCCGGGGCGCGGCGACGGTGGCCGGGCAGGCCGCGATGTTCGCGGCGCTCGCCGACCACCAGTACGTGGTGCTCGTCAACGGCCTGCCGGGCCTGGCCGCGGCGCCCGGCGGCGAGGTCGTCTCGCTCGGCTCCTTCACGGTCGTCGACGGCCGGATCACGGAGATCAACATCATCGCGGACCGCGACCGGCTGCGGGAGCTGGGCATCCCGGCGGCGGGCGCCTGAGCGGCGTCCCACGGCGGGAGGCGGCCGTCAGACACCGGCACCTGCCTCCCGCCCTCCGGCGCTCGTCCGGCGCACCACCCGCAGCAGATAGTCCTTGCGGTGCAGCGGGTCGTGGTCCGTCCGCTCGCGGGTGGGGACCGTGCCGCCGCGTACGGGCTCGTAGTGGTCGAAGGCGGACTCCAGCTCGCCCTCGCCGCGCGTGAGTCCGGGCAGCTGCTGCTCCAGCGCGTGCACCTGCTGCGCGGGGACGTCGCCCTCCAGGTGGTACGCCGCTCCGCTCGCCGTCTGCGTGTGCGGCACCGCCCGCAGACGGGCGAGCACGGGCAGCACCGCCCCGACCGTGTCGGCGGGCACCTCCAGACGGAACCGGTGCATCGGCTCCTGCACCACCGTGCCCGCCTCGCGCAGCGCGTCCATCAGGACCAGCGGCGTAAGGTTCCGGAAGTCCCCGGCCGTGCTCGACATGCTCTTGTCGAAGGTGCCGTGCGCGTGGCTCTGGCGCGGCCAGTACCCGGCGTGCGTCATCGTGACCACGCAGTCGGGGACGCGCCAGCCGTGCAGGCCCTGGTGCAGGGTCTCCCGCACCGTCTCCTCGACCGCGCGGAAGAACGCGTACGGCATCGAACCGAGCTCGACCCCGAGGCCGAACTCCACCCCGGCGCCGACCGGCGCGGGCGCCACCCGCAGGCCGACCGTGGCGAGGAACGGATTGGGGTCCTTGTCGATGATCTCGAACGCCGAGCCCGTGCCGACGACCCGCTCCACACAGATCGTCGTGGTCTCCCGGAAGGAGACGTCGAGCCCGAAGTCCTCGGCGAGCGTGGCCTGGATGACCTCCTTCTGCACCTCGCCGTAGAGCGACACCGACACCTCCTGGCGGACGTCGTCCTGGCGCAGGCCGATCAGCGGGTCCTGCTCGGCGAGCCGGGTGAGCGCGAGGTGCAGGGCGCCGCGGTCGGCGCGGCGGAGCGGGGTGACGACGGTCTCCAGGGTCGGCGGCGCGAAGAAGTGCCCGCCGGGGGCGGCGCCCGCGCGCGGGACGCCGATCACGTCGCCGATGCGGATGCCGCCGAGCCCCCAGAGCCTGCCGATCTGCCCGGCCCGCACCTCCGCGCGCCGCACGTCCGTGCCCCGCTCGAAGACGGCGACGCCGGTGACCTTGCCCTCGCGGGCCGGCCCTTCGGCGCCGCCCGCCGCCACGATCTCCACCCGGTCGCGGGTGCGGACCGTGCCCGAGAACATGCGGACGTAGGCGATCTGTTCACCGGCCGTGCCGCGCTCGACCTTGAACACGGTGCCGGAGACCGGGCCTTGGCCGTCGCCGGTGGACGCGGGCAGCAACTCCCGGATGCCGTCGGTCAGTTCGGCGACGCCCTCGCCCGTCGCCGCCGAGCCGAAGAACACCGGGTGCACCAGCGCGCGGCGGGTCTGCCGGGCCAGTGCGGTGCGCAGACGGCCGTACGAGAGGGACGCGGGGGCGTCGACGTACGCGGCGAGAAGCGTGTCGTCGTGCCCGGCGAGCAGCTCGGTGAGGCGGGCGGTGAAGCCACCGCCGTCGGCGTTCTCGGCGGTGAAGGGCGCGAAGCGCGCGTCGCGCGTGCCGATGCCGCTGACCGTGCCCATCGGGACGACGTCCGGGGTCAGCCGTTCGGCGATGTGGCGCAGGACGCCCTCGTGGCGCGCGCCGCGCCGGTCCGTCTTGTTCACGAAGATCAGCGTGGGGATGCGCAGCCGCCGCAGGGTCCGCAGCAGGACGCGGGTCTGTGCCTGTACGCCCTCCACGGCGGAGACCACGAGCACGGCGCCGTCGAGCACGCTGAGGACCCGCTCCACCTCGGCGATGAAGTCCGGGTGGCCGGGGGTGTCGATGAGATTGACCGTGACGCCGCCGTCGTCGCGGGTGCCCTCGGGGGCGCCGATGACGAAGGAGACGACCGCGGACTTGATGGTGATGCCGCGCTGCCGCTCCAGGGCGAGCGAGTCGGTCCGTGTGGTGCCGTCGTCGACGCGGCCGACCTCGTCGATGACACCGGCGGAGTGCAGGAGCCGCTCGGTCAGGCTGGTCTTACCGGCGTCGATGTGGGCGAGGATGCCCAGGTTCAGGGTGTGCGGAGCAGATGAATGCACGTACCGTCATGTCCTTTGAAGAGGGGGGAAGTCCTTTCGCGTGGGACATGCACGAACGCCGCATTACCTTCTCCTTCGTCGACTCCGCCGGGCTCTCCCCGGCCCCGCCAGTGCAGCAGTCGGCGATCGGGCGCCGCAAGTGATTAAGTACGCGCACGCACGTCACGTTCGCAACGGGAGAGTTCACGCATGCGCACGACGGTCACCGGAGTCGCCCTGGTCGTGGCCGAGGCGTCGAAGGAGCCGGGCGGCGCGTCGGAGGCCTCCGGGTCCGTCAACGGTCCGCTCCCGCCTCGGCGCCGGTCTCCGCGCCCGGCGACACCGCCGCGATCCGGTGGCGCCGCGCGAGCCACAGCACGACCGTCGCGTAGCCGCAGAGCATGACCACGTCGATGCCGACCGCCGCGGCGCCCATGTCCGCGGCCGTCTCCTCGGAGGCCAGCGCCCCGGCGATCGCGGCGGAGAGCCCCATCGCCAGCAGGTTGTTGAGGACGTGCAGACCGATCGCGGCCTCCAGACCGCCCGTACGGATCGTCAGCAGGCCCGCGATCAGACCGAACGCCGTCAGGTCCGCGAAGCCCCACGGCGTGCCCCACCCGTGGGCGCAGGCGAACAGCAGCGCCTGCGGCACGACCGCCACCCACGGCGAGCGGCACCAGGCGCCGACCGCCTGGGTCAGCCAGCCCCGGAACACGTACTCCTCGGCCGAGGCCTGGAACGGCACGAGCACGCACACCATCGCGAGGCCGAGCAGGAAGTCCGGGAGCCCCGCCCACACCATGCCCTCCGAGCCGCCCGACGGGTCGGGGAGCAGCAGCATGACGCCCAGCGACCCGGCGACCAGCGGCAGCCCCACCGCGAGGCACCGCCCGAGCCAGCCCCACCGCAGCCGCCCGGTCACCGACGACACGGTCCCCGCAGGACGCCGCTGCGCCCAGTGCGCGGCCAGCAGCACCGGAGGGGTGAGCAGGGCGAGCGACAGCAGCGCGAAGGCGCCGCAGACGGCGAGCAGGGAGAGATGGGCGCGCGACCGCGGTGACATGCCGGACGACCTCCCTCTTCGACGCCCCGACTTACCAAGCCGACGCTCCCGGCTTACCAAATGGTAAGTACGCACTTATTAGTGCGTACTTGAGCGATGTGCGACGTCAGTCCCAGCATGAGGAGGCCGGACGGGACGATCAACCACCAACGCGGGAAGAGGACATGGCGGACGGAAACGACAACCACGCGCGCACGCGCACACGCGTGACGGTCATCGGGCTCGGCCTGATGGGGACGGCTCTGGCGGAGGCGTTCATCGAGGCGGGTCATCCGACGACCGTATGGAACCGCAGCGCGGAGAAGGCGGCGCCGCTCGTCGCCCGGGGCGCGGCGCAGGCGGCGACGGCCGAGGAGGCGGTGGCGGCGAGCCCTCTGGTCATCGCCTGCCTGTCGACGTACGACGCGACGCTCGCCGCCCTGGAGCCGGCCGCCGGGACGCTCGCCGGGCGCACCCTGGTCACACTCAACTCCGGTACGCCGTCCGGTGCCCGGCGCATGGCCGACTGGGCCGTCGCGCGGGGCGCGCGATTCCTGGACGGCGCCGTCAAGAACGTGCCGCCCGCCGTGGGCAGGCCGGACACGCTGCTCTATTACGCGGGCGACCGGGCGGCGTTCGACGCGTACGAGGAGACGCTGCGGGTGCTGGGCGGCGACACCGTCCACCTCGGTACCGAACCGGACCTCGCCGCCCTCTACGAGCTGGCGGTGGGCAGCACGCTGCTCCCCGCCCTGATCGGCTTCTTCCAGGGCGCGGCGCTGCTCCAGGCGCGCGGCCTGGAGGTCGCCTCGATGGTGCGGTACGAGGTGAAGTGGCTGGAGATGATCGCCTCGATCCTGCCGACCCTGGCGGAGGAGATCGACTCCGGCGACTACACCCGCCCCGCCTCGACCGTCGGCGTCTTCGACGACGGTGCCGCGTACGACCAGGAGATCGCCGAGGAGGGCGGGATCGACGTCTCCTGGCTCGCCCCGATGAACGACCTGGTGCGGCGCGCGGTCGCGGAGGGGCACCGCGAGCACAGCGTCTCGGCACTGGTCGAGATGCTGCGGAAGCCGGGGGCGGCGGCCCGCGTCCACTAGTGGAGGCAGAACTCGTTCCCCTCCGGGTCCGTCATGACCACCCACTCGCCGCCGGGCTCCTTGACGTGCCGCTCCACGGCGGCGCCCAGCTCTTGGAGCCGGGTCAGTTCGGCATCGCGACGGCCCGGCTCGGAGTGCACGTCGAC
Organism: Streptomyces silaceus; assembly: GCF_001419745.1. Classification (GTDB taxonomy): domain Bacteria; phylum Actinomycetota; class Actinomycetes; order Streptomycetales; family Streptomycetaceae; genus Streptomyces; species Streptomyces silaceus. Next base: position 9,169 of record NZ_LIRJ01000043.1, read on the forward strand.
GTGCAGGCGGTTCTTGCCGGTCTTGGCCTCGGGCACCCGCTGGAAGAGGATCCGGCGGCCGAGACCGGTGCCGCTGTCCTGGTCGTACGGGTCGTCGGGGTGGCGCACGGCGATGAGGTCGCGCCAGGCGAGGCGGCCGCGGAACTCGACGGTCGCCTCCTTCGGCGCCGCGCCGAAGCCGAGGAGCCGTTCGATCAGCGCGCTGTTGTCCTCGATCTCGTAGCCCAACGTCTCCGCCCAGAAGGCGGCTTGGGCGTGCGGGTCGGCGGCGTCGATGACGAGCTTCCAGTGCAGGGTTGTCATGTAACCAGTTATAGCGGTTACAGCGCTGTGGCGCACGGGGTGACGCGGCGGTATCTGCGGGGAGCCGTGAACTCCCGGCACCTAGGGGGTGATTGAGGGTCGGATCGGGGTGGTCCCCGATCACGCGGCGGTGTCGCTGGCGTCACTCTGGAATGGCGGCTGGAGAGGGCCGGGCAGAGCAGGGGCCGGAGGGAGGGGCGGAGCATGGGGGGCAGGGGACGCCGGGCGCTCGTGCGTGCCGCGGACGCGGCTGTGTACGTCAACGCCTTCGCGCTGACCGGGATCGCCACGGTCCTGGTCACCCGCGCCTTCCTCGCCCAGGCCGGCTATCCCAAGCTGGGCGGGGGCGGCGCAAGCAAGATCCATATCGCGCACATGCTGTGGGGCGGGCTGCTGATGGCGGCGGCGATCCTGCTCACGCTCGGTTTCCTCGGGCGCGCGGCCCGGCTCGCCGGCGCCTTTGCCGGCGGCATCGGCTTCGGTCTCTTCATCGACGAGATCGGCAAGCAGATCACGGACGAGCCGGGGTACTTCTACCAACCGGCCGCAGGGATCATCTACTTGAGCTTCACCCTGCTGCTCCTCCTCACCCACCGCATACGCCGCCGCACGGCGGACACCAGCGCGCTCGACGCCCGGCAGCGCACGGCGAACGCCGCCGACCTCGCCCTGGCCGGCGTCACCACGGGCCTCACGGAAGAGGAGCGCCGGACGGCGATACGCCTCGTCGAGGGCTCGGACCGCGAGGTGGACGCGGCGCTGGCGCGGCTGCTCGCCACCGTTCCGGCGCGCCCGCCCGCCGCCCCCTCCCGCTGGCGCACGGCGGCGTCCGCCGCGGGGCGCGCGCTGCGGTGGCTGGCGCGGACCCGGGTCGTGCTGGGGCTGGTCGTGTTCCTGCTGCTGGCCGAGGCGCTGCTGTTCGCGGTCTGGATGTCCGCGGACCTCTTCGGCGGGCAGTTGCTCCAGGAGCCGCAGCCGGGCGCCAATGTCGCGGTCGCCCTCACCGAGGTGGTCTCGGCCACCCTGGGGATCGCCGGGCTGATACGCCTGCGCGGGGACCACCGGGCCGCCTTCCGGCTCTTCCAGGCGGAGCTGCTCGTGGACCTTCTGGTCGGACAGATATTCAAGTTCACGATGGACCAGTTCGCGGCCGTCGTGGAGTTGGGCATCGACCTGAGTCTGCTCTGGGTGGTCTCCGTGTTCCTGGCGGCTCGGCGCGACGGCGAGGACGACGGCGAAGCCGCCCGGGGCCGTGACGGTGACGGCGAAGCCGGCCGGGACCGTGACGGCGAAGTCCATCGGGACCGTGACGGCGAAGATGCCCGTGACGGCGACTGCGGCGCGCCTCAGGTGGTGGCGGCCGCTGCCTCCTCCTCGGCGGTGCGCGCGTCGTAGTCGGCCCGCGCCGCGGCGATCTCGTTCTGGTGCTCCTCCGTCCAGGACACCAGGGCCTGGATCGTGTGGTGCAGCGTGCCGCCGAGCGGGGTGAGCTCGTACTCGACCCGGGGCGGTACGACAGGGTGCACGGTGCGCTTGACCAGGCCGTCGCGCTCCAACTGCCGCAGGGTGACCGTCAGCATCCGCTGGCTGATCCCGTCGATCTCGCGCCGTAGCTCGGTGAAGCGCAGGCGGCGGCGGTCGAGAAGCGCGATGACCAGCAGCGACCACTTGTCGGCGACCCGGTCGAGGATCTGCCGCACCTGGCAGTCCTCACGGGTGTCCCACTGGAAGGGGTCGGCGTCGCCGTAGTCCACGGCGCCTTCGTGGTCCACGGTGCCTCCGGGGTTACTCGGTGACTTTGAAGTGCCTTCTTCCACGGCTCCCGATGCTGCCGCAGGATTCCTTTGGTTACAAGAGGGAACCGACCCTCATCCGAGTAACCGCTCACGCCCACAAAGGAGTTGCCTCATGGGTGCACGCGCCTGGGCGCTGTTGTTCGTCCTCTGCGGCACGATCTTCCTGGAGGGCATCGATATCGCCATGCTGGCGATTGCGATCCCCGCGATCAGGGCCGACCTCGGCCTGTCGACCGGTACGGCCGCGTGGGTCGTCAGCGGTTACGTCCTCGGGTACGCGGGGTTCACGCTGCTCGGCGGGCGGGCGGCCGATCTGCTGGGCAGGCGGCGGATGTTCCTGCTCTGGCTGGGCGTCTTCATGGCCTTCTCCGGGCTCGGCGGCTTCGCGACCGAGGGGTGGATGCTGGTCGTGGCGCGGTTCGTGACCGGGGTGGCCGCCGCGTTCATGACGCCCGCGGCGATGTCGATCATCACCACCTCGTACGCGGAGGGCCCCGAGCGGGACAGGGCGCTGCTGATCTTCGCAGGGACGTCGGCGGGCGGCTTCTCGCTCGGCCTGGTGGTGGGCGGGCTGCTCACCGAACTCGGCTGGCAGTGGGTGTTCTTCACGCCGGTGCTCGTCGCGGGCGTCATCCTCGCGGGGGCGCTGCGGCTCATTCCGAGGGAGGCCCCGAAGGCGCGGGCCGGGGCGGCGCGGACGCGCGGGCGGGGGTTCGATCTGCCGGGCGCGGCCACGGCGGCCGGGGCCATGCTGCTGCTCTCCTACGGCATCGTGCAGCTCGAACACGGCTTCTCCGACTGGCCGTTGATCGTCGGCGCGATGGGTGCGGGGCTGCTGCTCCTCGGCCTGTTCGTACGGATCGAGCGGCGCGCGGCGGATCCGCTGGTGCGGCTCGGGATCTTCCGTACGGGGTCCGTGGTGCGGGCCGGGCTCGGCGCGCTTCTCTACCTCGGGGCCTTCATGGGGTTCCAGTTCGTCCTGACGCTCTACCTCCAGGAGCTGCGCGGCTGGTCGTCCTGGCAGACCGCCGTCGCGATGGTCGTGCTGGGCTGCGACGTGTTCCTGTCGCCGACGCTCACTCCACGCCTGGTCAGGCGGTTCGGCAACGCGCGCGTGATCCTCGGCGGCTTCGTGCTGGCCCTCGTGGCGTACGCGCTGTTCCTGCCGGTCGGCATGGACTGGCCCTACCTGGCGATGTTCCCGACGCTGCTCCTCGCGGGCACGGGCTTCGCGCTCACGCTCGGCCCGCAGCTGATCGCGGCGACGGACGGCGTGGCCGAGCGGGAGCAGGGCCTGGCGAGCGGGCTGCTGCAGACCGCCACGCAGTTCGGTGCGGCGATAGGGATATCCGCGGTGACGGCCGTCTACGGCCTGGTCTCGGCGGGCGCCACGCACCAGGACGCGGGCTCGGGGGCGGGTGCCGAGGCGGATCTGTCGGCGTTCCGGTGGGCGCTGCTCGTGCCGGTGGTGATGGTGGCCCTGGGCACGGTCGTCGCGGCGGTCGGGGTGCGCCGGGGAAGGGACAGGACCGGGCGCGGGCCCGCCCGGCCCGTCGCGGGCAGCACACAGTCCGTCGCGGGCAGAGCTCGGCCGGCCGCCGTGAGTGAGCCGACGGCTGCCCGTCCGGCTCGGCGAGCAGTTCCGCGCCGAGCGTCATCCGTCACTCGGTGAGGTACGCCATCGGCGGCCTGCCGACCAGCTCGCCGAAGGTCCGGGCGAAGGCCGCGCGAGACCTGGGCGCGCCCGGCGAGCACCGCCACCGGAACGCGTCCCGTCAGACCGCCGGCTCCCGCTCCTCACGAGCGGTGCCGGTGGTACCCACGGTTCCAGCAGTACTCGTGGTTCCCGTGGAGCCCGTGGCGTGAGTGGGACCCGTCGTGTCGGCGCCCGCCTCGACGATCGCCGCCGTCGAGGCCACCGTCCGCGCGGCCGCCAGCGTCACCGCGTTGCGCCGTGCCGTCCGCAGCGCGTCCCAGGTCAGGAGCGAGAGCGCGAGCCACACCAGGGCGAAGCCGGCCCACCGCTCGGCCGGCATCGCCTCGTGGAAGTAGACGATGCCGAGCACGAACTGGAAGACGGGCGCGAGGTACTGCAACAGCCCCAGGGTGGAGAGCGGCACCCGGATCGCCGCGGCCCCGAAGCAGACCAGGGGAACGGCGGTCACCACACCGGTGGCGGCCAGCAGCGCCGCGTGCCCGGCGCCCTCCGTGCCGAACACGAGGTCGCCCTGCGTGCCGAGGAACACCAGATAGCCGACGGCCGGCAGGAACTGCACGGCGGTCTCGGCGGCCAGCGACTCCAGGCCACCGAGGTTGACCTTCTTCTTCACCAGGCCGTACGTCGCGAAGGAGAAGGCGAGGCACAGCGAGATCCACGGCGGCCTGCCGTATCCGAACGCGAGCACCAGTACGGCCGCCACCCCGACGCCGACCGCCGCCCACTGCACGGGCCGCAGCCGCTCGCCGAGCAGCAGGACGCCCATGGCGATGGTGACCAGCGGATTGATGAAGTAGCCGAGGGACGCCTCGACGACGTGGCCGGAGTTCACGGACCAGATGTAGACGCCCCAGTTGATGGTGATGACCGCCGCGGCGATCACCACCAGGCCCAGCCTGCGCGGCTGGCGCAGCAGCTCGCGTGCCCAGTCCCAGCGCCGCACGAAGAGCAGCGCGGCGCCGACCAGCACGAGCGACCAGGCCATCCGGTGGGCGAGGATCTCGCCTGCCCCGGCCGGTTTGAGGAGTGGCCAGAAAAGGGGGACGAGACCCCACATCCCGTACGCGGCGAAGCCGTTCAGCAGGCCTATGCGCTGCTCGTTCCTCGACTGCCCGGCTGCTCCGCTGTCCACGGCCCCTCCGCTGTCCACGGCCCCTCCTCGGTGCACGGCAGTCCCACGCTGCCCCACTGAAGGTAGCGCCGGAAGCGGTCGCCTGTCATGCCCGTAAACAAGAGACGCTCATGACATCGGGGGGATCGGTTCTCAGCCGCGCAGCGCGGCGGCCACGGCGTCGGCGATCGGCGTCGTCGGGCGCCCGATCAGCCGCGCCAGCTCACCGCTCGTCCCGGCCAGGCGGCCCCGCGCCACGGCCGCGTCCACGTCGACGAGGACCGCGGCCATCGGCTCGGGGACCCCGGCACCGGTCAGCACGGCGAGGTGCTGCTCGGCGGGGACGTTCGCGTACGAGATGTCCTTGCCGCTCTGCCGCGCGACCTCGGCGGCGTACTCGGAGAAGCTCCACGCGACGTCGCCGCTCAGTTCGTAGACCTTGCCCTCGTGGCCCTCGCCGGTCAGCACGGCGACGGCGGCCGCGGCGTAGTCGGCGCGCGCGGCCGAGGCCACCCGGCCCTCACCGGCGGAGGCGACGACGGCGCCGTGCTCCAGGACCGGGGCGAGGTGCTCGGTGTAGTTCTCGTGGTACCAGCCGTTGCGCAGGAAGGTGTGCGGCAGCCCGGAGTCGAGGATCAGCCGCTCGGTCTCCTTGTGCTCGGCCGCCAGGTCGAAGTCGGCCTCGGGGCCGCCGAGGATGCCCGTGTACGCGAGGAGCGCGACGCCCGCCTCGCGCGCGGCGTCGACGACCGCGCGGTGCTGCGGGACCCGTCGGCCGACCTCGCTGCCGGAGATCAGCAGGACGCGGTCGCCCGCGGCGAAGGCGCCGCGCAGGGTCTCGGGGACGCTGTAGTCGGCGACGCGCAGCTCGATGCCGCGCTCGGCCAGGTCGGCGGCCCTGCCCTTGTCGCGGACGACGGCCGCGATCTCCCCGGCGGGGACGCCGGCGGCGAGCAGGCCCTCGACGACGAGACGGCCGAGGTGTCCGGTGGCTCCGGTGACGACGATGCTCATGTCTGAAATCTCCTGGTGAGTAACGCTTCGGTGCGGTCTGGAGCTCACCTTAGCGTCGGCACTAACTATTCGTAAGTACCCACTTTGAAGTAAGCTACTTGCATGGCCGTAAGCAACCGGAACCCGCGCGTCGAGGCGATGTGCCCCTACCGCCTCGTCCTGGAGCACGTCACCAGCCGCTGGGGCGTCCTCGTCCTGATCGCCCTCGAAGAGCGCTCGTACCGCTTCAGCGAGCTGCGCCGCGCGATCGACGAGACGAGCCGCGTCAGCGAGAAGTCGCTGACCCAGACCCTGCAGACCCTGGAGCGCGACGGCCTCGTGCACCGCGACGCCAAGCCGGTCATCCCGCCCCGCGTCGACTACTCCCTGACGGAGCTGGGCCGCGAGGCCGCCGAGCAGGTCAGGACCCTCGCCACCTGGACGGAGCGGCGCATGGCCGACGTGGAGAAGGCGCGCACGGCGTACGACGAGGCCCGGTCCTGAGGAAAGACGAAAGAGGAAAGACGAAAGACGAAGCCCGGTCCTGAAGAGACAGGACCGGGCTTCGTGGCGGGCGGTTCGGGCTAGCCGACGACCGTCCACGTGTCGCCGCCGGCGAGCAGTGCGGCCAAGTCGCCCTTGCCGTTCTGCTCGATGGCCGTGTCGAGCTGGTCGGCCATGAGCGTGTCGTAGACCGGACGCTCCACGTTGCGGAACACGCCGATCGGCGTGTGGTGCAGCGTGTCCGGGTCGGCGAGCCGGGAGAGCGCGAAGGCCGTGGTCGGCGACGTGGAGTGCGCGTCGTGGACCAGGATCTCGCCCTCGTTCTCCGGGGTGACGGCGACGACCTTGAGGTCGCCGGTCGCCGCGTCGCGCACGACGCCCTTCGACAGGTCGGTGCCGAAGCGGATCGGCTGCCCGTGCTCCAGGCGGATCACCGCCTCCTCGGCCTGCTGCTTGTCCTTGAGGACCTCGAAGGCGCCGTCGTTGAAGATGTTGCAGTTCTGGTAGATCTCCACCAGCGCGGTGCCGGGGTGCGCGGCGGCCTCGCGGAGCACCTGCGTGAGGTGCTTGCGGTCGGAGTCCACCGTCCGGGCCACGAACGACGCCTCGGCGCCGATCGCGAGCGAGACCGGGTTGAAGGGCGCGTCCAGCGATCCCATCGGCGTCGACTTGGTGATCTTGCCGACTTCCGAGGTGGGGCTGTACTGGCCCTTGGTGAGGCCGTAGATCCGGTTGTTGAAGAGCAGGATCTTCAGGTTCACGTTGCGACGCAGCGCGTGGATGAGGTGGTTGCCGCCGATGGAGAGGGCGTCTCCGTCACCGGTGACCACCCACACGCTCAGGTCCCGTCGCGAGGAGGCGAGGCCGGTGGCGATGGCCGGGGCGCGACCGTGGATGGAGTGCATCCCATACGTGTTCATGTAGTACGGGAAACGGGAGGAACAGCCGATGCCGGAGACGAAGACGATGTTCTCCTTCGCCAGGCCCAGCTCGGGCATGAAGCCCTGCACCGCGGCCAGCACGGCGTAGTCACCGCAGCCGGGGCACCAGCGCACCTCCTGGTCGGACTTGAAGTCCTTCATGGACTGCTTGGCCTCGGCCTTGGGTACCAGGGAAAGCGCTTCGATCGTGCTCCCGGTCCCCTCCGACTCGGCCGTCTTCGTGTCAGCCATCGATGGCCTCCTTGAGAGCCGTGGCGAGCTGCTCGGCCTTGAACGGCATTCCGTTGACCTGGTTGTACGAGACCGCGTCCACCAGATACCTCGCGCGGATCAGCGTGGCGAGCTGACCGAGGTTCATCTCGGGGATCACCACCTTGTCGTAACGCTTCAGGACCTCGCCCAGGTTCCGCGGGAAGGGGTTGAGGTGGCGCAGATGCGCCTGGGCGATGGGCGCGCCCGCCGCGCGCAGCCGGCGGACCGCCGCGGTGATCGGCCCGTACGTCGAACCCCAGCCCAGGACGAGGGTCCTGGCGTCGCCGCTCGTGTCGTCGACCTCCAGGTCGGGCACCTCGATGCCGTCGACCTTGGCCTGCCGGGTGCGGACCATGAAGTCGTGGTTGGCCGGGTCGTAGGAGATGTTGCCCGTGCCGTCCTGCTTCTCGATGCCGCCGATGCGGTGCTCCAGGCCCGGCGTGCCCGGGATCGCCCACGGGCGGGCGAGCGTCTGCGGGTCGCGCTTGTAGGGCCAGAACACCTCGGTGCCGTCGGCGTCGGTGTGGTTGGGGCCCGAGGCGAACTGCACGCGCAGGTCGGGCAGTTCGTCGACCTCGGGGATCCGCCAGGGCTCGGAGCCGTTGGCCAGGTAGCCGTCGCTCAGGAGGAACACCGGGGTGCGGTAGGTGACCGCGATCCGGGCCGCCTCGATCGCCGCGTCGAAGCAGTCCGCCGGCGTCCTCGGCGCCACGATCGGCACCGGCGCCTCGCCGTTGCGCCCGTACATCGCCTGGAGCAGGTCGGCCTGCTCGGTCTTGGTGGGCAGGCCGGTCGAGGGGCCGCCGCGCTGGATGTCCACGATCAGCAGCGGCAGTTCGAGGCTGACCGCGAGGCCGATGGTCTCCGACTTCAGCGCCACGCCGGGACCGGACGTCGTGGTGACGGCCAGCGATCCGCCGAACGCCGCGCCCAGCGCCGCGCCGATGCCCGCGATCTCGTCCTCGGCCTGGAAGGTGCGCACGCCGAAGTTCTTGTGCTTCGACAGCTCGTGCAGGATGTCGGAGGCCGGCGTGATGGGGTAACTGCCCAGGTACAGCGGCAGATCCGCCTGCCGGCCCGCCGCGATCAGGCCGTACGACAGGGCGAGGTTCCCGGAGATGTTGCGGTAGGTGCCGGTCGGGAACGCCTGTGCGGCCGGGGCGACTTCGTAGGAGACCGCGAAGTCCTCGGTCGTCTCGCCGAAGTTCCAGCCCGCGTGGAACGCCGCGATGTTCGCCTCGGCGATCTCCGGCTTCTTGGCGAACTTGGCCCGCAGGAACCGCTCGGTGCCCTCGGTCGGCCGGTGGTACATCCACGACAACAGGCCGAGCGCGAACATGTTCTTGGACCGGCCCGCGTCCTTGCGCGAGAGGTCGAAGTCCTTGAGCGCCTCCACCGTCAGCGTGGTCAGCGGCACCGGGTGCACGCTGTAGCCGTCCAGGGAGCCGTCCTCGAGCGGCGACTCGTCGTAACCCACCTTCTGCATCGCGCGCTTGGAGAACTCGTCGGTGTTCACGATGATCTCCGCGCCGCGCGGCACGTCGGCGATGTTCGCCTTCAGCGCCGCCGGGTTCATCGCGACCAGTACGTTCGGCGCGTCGCCCGGCGTGAGGATGTCGTGGTCGGCGAAGTGCAGTTGGAAGGAGGAGACGCCGGGAAGCGTTCCGGCGGGGGCCCGGATCTCGGCCGGGAAGTTCGGCAGCGTCGACAGGTCGTTGCCGAAGGACGCCGTCTCCGAAGTGAAACGGTCGCCCGTGAGTTGCATACCGTCACCGGAGTCACCCGCGAAGCGGATGATCACACGGTCCAGGCGGCGCACATCTTTGTCACCCGCAGGCTTGCGTTGCTCTCCGACGACTGCTCCGTCGGCCTGCTCGGCTTGGCTACTGACCTGGCTGGTCACTGAACTGGACCTCCCTCGAGGCGACTGAGCGGAAACGCCAGGACGACCAGCGTTCCCAAGGTCCACCCTACGTCTGTAAGGGTCGCCTTCCTGGGGTCGCTCGCATTCCGGACGCACTTCTGAGACGCCTTGATGCACTGGTTTGCCATGATTTGCCTCGCCCCCCGGCCCTTCATAGATGACGCTCCCCGCTCATCCTTTGGTTCTAGGACTTGTCTGTGGCTCTCTCCGGCTCTGCCCTTGCTCTGTGTGACGGTGGGGTGCCTGTCTGCGGTTTTCGTCGGCTCCCGGGTCGATATCTGACAGGGTGTCAGTTGATCAGGAGTTGAGATAGGTGAGGACCGCGAGCACCCGACGGTGATCCCCGTCACTCTGGGACAGGCCGAGCTTCAGGAAGATGTTGCTCACGTGCTTCTCCACGGCGCCGTCGCTCACCACGAGCTGCCGGGCGACCGCGGAGTTCGTCCGTCCTTCGGCCATCAGGCCGAGTACCTCGCGCTCGCGCGGTGTAAGCCCCGCGAGGACGTCCTGCTTGCGGCTGCGGCCGAGCAGCTGCGCCACGACCTCCGGGTCGAGCGCCGTGCCCCCCTCGGCGACCCGCACCACCGCGTCGACGAACTCGCGCACCTCCGCGACCCGGTCCTTGAGCAGATAGCCCACGCCCCGGCTGGACCCGGCGAGCAGTTCGGTCGCGTACTGCTCCTCCACGTACTGCGAAAGGACCAGGACCCCGAGCCCCGGATGCTGCTGGCGCAGGAACACCGCGGCCCGCACCCCCTCGTCGGTGTGGGTGGGAGGCATCCGCACGTCCGCGACGACCACGTCCGGCAGCGCGTCCTGCGCGGCGAACTCCGTGATGGTCTTGATCAGCGCCTCGGCATCACCCACACCAGCGACAACGTCATGCCCCCGGTCGGTCAGCAGCCGGGTCAGGCCCTCCCGAAGCAGCACTGAATCCTCGGCGATGACCACCCGCACTTTGTCCTCCACTTTTTGGCCCCCCGGCGCGCTTGTCTGGTCCGCATCCGTCCGACGCCCCTCGCGTCGGACGAACCCGGCACCTCAGTATCGCGCGATCCGTGTCGGCCCACCGGCCGCTCGCCGGACTGTCCCGATGCTCCGACACGGCGCTGTCGCCGGGCCGACGTCCTCCGCGCCTGGTCGGGCGGTGCCGCCGTGACCACGGGTTCCCCGCCCTTTCCGCTCCGGCGCCGGTCCTGTTCAGTGCCGGTTCTTCCCTCGTGTCACGCTGGTTCCGGTCCGGTTCCGGCCGGGTTCCGGCCCGGTTCCCCGCCGGTTCCGCGAGGGTTCTTGTCCTGTTCCGCGTCCGCGTTCCCGTTCCGCGTCCGCGTTCTCGTTCCGTGTGCGCGGTGCTTGTTCCGCGTACGCGGCGCCTGCCCTGTGTGCGTGGTCCCGGCCCTCCACGCCAGATCCCCGCCCCCGGTTCGGCGTACGAACCGGGGGCGGGGCGCCCGGGGAGGCGGAGCGGCTAGGACTGCCGCCAGGGCAGCTCCGCCGTGATCGTCGTCGGACCGCCCGCCGGCGAGTCGACGACGAGGATCCCGTCGACCGCGTCGAGCCGCTCCGCCAGGCCCGCGAGGCCCGAACCCGCCGTCACGTCGGCACCGCCCGCGCCGTTGTCCGTGACCTGGAGCATCAACCGGTTCTCGGCCCGCCAGACGTCGACCGAGCCCTGCGTCGCGCGGCTGTGCTTGCTGATGTTCTGCAGGAGCTCGGAGACGGTGAAGTACGCGATGCCCTCGATCGCGGCCGCCGGACGGCTCGCCAGGTCCACCTCGACCTGGACCGGGACGGTGCAGCGGGCGGCCAGCGCGGACAGCGCCGCGTCCAGGCCGCGGTCGGTCAGGACGGCGGGGTGGATGCCGCGGGCCAGGTCGCGCAGCTCCTGGAGGGCGACCTTCACCTCGCCGTGCGCCTCGTCCACCATGCGCGCCGCGGCCTCCGGGTCCTCGGCGAGCTTCTCCTTGGCCAGGCCCAGATCCATGGCGAGGGCGACGAGGCGGGCCTGCGCGCCGTCGTGCAGATCGCGTTCGATGCGGCGCAGGTCGGCGGCGGCGGTGTCCACGACGACCCCGCGGTCCGACTCCAGCTCGACCACGCGGGTCGCCAGCCGGGAGGGGCCGAGCAGCCCGATGACCAGCAGCCGGTCCACGGTCGTCAGCGCCCGCAGGATCCAGGGCGTGGCCAGCGTGACGAGCAGACCCGTCGCGGCGGTGATCCCGATCTCGAAGGGGTTGTCGAGGTAGATGCGGTGGCCGTCGTCGCCGTAGAGCTGCAGGCCGTCCTGGCCGCCGTACATCGGGAAGAGCCAGAACCACAGCGGGTAGGTGAGCATCATCCAGCCGTACGACCAGAAGAGCACCGCCACCACGAACGAGAAGATCGCCCACGGCATCAGCAGCAGCGAGTAGAGCACGTGCCGCCAGGACGCGCCGCTCTTGAGGGTGGCGCCCATGAGCGCCAGCGCGCCGCCGCCCTTGGGGCGCAGCGGCTCCGGGGGCGCGACCTCCAGGTCGAGCAGTGCCCGGGCCCGCGTCCGCTCCAGGGCGCCGACGCCGCGGCAGCAGGCCAGACCGGCCGCGAGCACCGGGATGCCGATGAACGTGATCAGCAGGCCCACGCCGAGCGAGAGCATCGTGACCGCGAGGACGAAGGACGTGATGCCGATCGGCAGGCTCAGCAGGGTGTAGCCGAGTTCCTTCCAGGTGCGGGCCTCGATCGGGGCGCGCAGTCCGGCGGGCAGCCGGTGGCGCCGCCCCTCGACGTCGGTTCCCCGGAAGTCCGGCCGGTCCATGTGTGCGTACCCCTGTCCGTATTCCGTGGCCATCGCTGCCGTCCGTTTCTGCTCAAGTCTGTTCCGGCTGCCGGGAAGGCCGTACGGTTCCGGCCGCCTGGACGCCGGTCCGCTCCGTTCCGTTCCAGCTGCCTGGAGGGTGTGCTTCCAGCCTCGCGGCCGGGGCGGCGCCGGGCCATGGAGCGTGTCGGCGTTCCGAACCGGGGGTTTTCCCTACCCCCGGAGGTGTACGTGCCGTTCTGGAGACGCGCGTGCCGTTCTGGAGGCGTGTGTGCCGCTGCCGTTGCGGAGGCGCGTGCCGCTCGGGCGGCGTGTGTGCCGTTCACTCCTGAAGACGCCCTTGCCGTGCGGGAGGGTGCCTCGGACGCCCCGACTCGGCTTCGGATTCCGCGGCGGTCCCGGATTCCGCCGGTGCCTCGCGCCCCGGACTCAGCCGCGGCGCGAGCGGGACGGGCGGTCGGGGCGGCGCGCGCCGGGCGATCCGGCCGCCGCGTCCCCCGTGGCGGCACGGTCGCGCCACGGCAGCTCCGCCGTGATCGTCGTCGGCCCGCCCGGCGGCGAGTCGATCACGAAGAGCCCGTCGACCGCGCCCAGCCGGTCCGCGAGGCCCGCCATGCCCGTGCCGCCGTCGAGGCGGGCCCCGCCGCGCCCGTCGTCCCACACCTGGATCAGCAGCCGTTCGTCCGCCCGCCACACCTCGACGCTCGCGGACCGCGCCCCGCTGTGCTTGCTGACGTTCTGCAGGAGCTCGGAGACGGTGAAGTACGCGATGCCCTCGATCGCGGCCGCCGGGCGGGCCGGCAGGTCGGCGGTCACCTGGACCGGCACGGTGCAGCGCGAGGCCACCGCGGACAGCGCCGCGTTCAGACCGCGGTCGGTCAGGACGGCGGGGTGGATGCCGCGGGCCAGGTCGCGCAGCTCCTGGAGCGCCAGCTTCACCTCGCCGTGCGCCTCGTCGACCATCGAGGCCGCGACCTCCGGGTCCTCCAGGAGCTTCTCCTTGGCGAGGCCGAGCCCCATGGCGAGGGCGACGAGGCGGGCCTGCGCGCCGTCGTGCAGATCGCGTTCGATGCGGCGCAGGTCGGCGGCGGCGGTGTCCACGACGACCCCGCGGTCCGACTCCAGTTCGGCGATGCGCCGCTCCAGTTCGTCGGAGGGGCAGAGCAGGCCGCGCACCATCGCCCGGTCGACGTTGGTCAGTCCGCGGGCGATGAAGGGCAGCACGGGCCAGAGCACGAAGAACCCGACCATGACGACGGCGAAGGTCAGCACGCCCCAGGGCAGCCGGACGAACGCGTACAGCAGGGTGCGCCAGCCCACCGAGTCCTTCAGGCTCGACCACAGCCAGCTCAGGAACCCGTGCCCGGCCGGCCGCGGCATCGGGCTCGGCTCGTCGATCCGTACGCCGAGCAGCTTCCTGGCCCGCGCCCGCTCCGCCCTGCCGAACAGCCGCGCGCCGAGCAGCCCCGTCGCGAGCAGCGGCAGACCGATGACCGTCACCGTCAGACCGACGCCGAGGGCGAGCGCGGTCACCGCGTAGACGAAGCCGACGATCCCCACCGGGAGGTTCACCAGAAGGTACGCGAGCTCCTTCCAGGTATGCGGGTCGTACGCGAGGCGCGGACGCGGCGGCTGGTCGTGCCGGGCACGCGAGGCGTGCGAAGCGTTCCAGGCATGCGGGTTCAGCGGGTCGTGCCGGTCCTGCGGGGACGACGTACGTGCGGTCATACGCGCAAGAGTGCACGGACCGCCGCCGTGACGCCATGAGGGCGGCCGCCAAGGCGCACGGGGGATAACCCCACCACGCACGGCCGCGCCGAGGGACGTCGTGCCTGTCCGAACCGTGACGCCGTGCCCTGACGGATGCGTGACGCTCTGCTTACCGAAGCTTTAGCAGGCCCTAGACTCCCGTGCGTACAGATCGTCGAACAGATCACGGTCGAAGGCGGTCGGGGAGTGAGGGGCTGACGTGCACGTGACGAACGTCGCGGCGGGCTACTACCAGTCGTACTCCGTCGTCGGACTGCTCGCCGTCGTGGGCGTGCTGTTCGTCGCCGTCGCCTTCGGCGCGGGTCGGCTGCTGCGCCCGGTCGTGCCGACCCCGGAGAAACTCCTGACGTACGAGTGCGGCGTCGACCCCGTCGGCGAGGGCTGGGCCCACACCCAGGTCCGCTACTACGTCTACGCGTTCCTCTACGTGATCTTCGCCGTCGACTCGATCTTCCTCTTCCCCTGGGCGACGGTCTTCGCCGCGCCCGGCTACGGCGCGACGACGCTCGTGGAGATGTTCATCTTCCTGGGCTTCCTCACCGTAGGCCTGCTGTACGCATACAAGAAGGGCGTCCTGACGTGGACGTGACCCCCGAGCCCGTTCTGCTCCCCGAGCCGAAGAAGCTGGGCGCGCTCGCCCGCCTCGCCCCCGAACCGATGAAGGTGGTCCTCAACTGGGGCCGCCGCTACTCGCTCTGGGTCTTCAACTTCGGCCTCGCCTGCTGCGCCATCGAGTTCATCGCCGCCTCCATGGCGCGCCACGACTTCATCCGGCTCGGCGTCATCCCGTTCGCGCCGGGGCCGCGCCAGGCCGACCTGATGGTCGTGTCCGGCACGGTCACGGACAAGATGGCCCCCGCCGTGAAGCGCCTGTACGAGCAGATGCCCGAACCGAAGTACGTCATCTCCTTCGGCGCCTGCTCCAACTGCGGCGGCCCCTACTGGGACTCGTACTCCGTCACCAAGGGCGTCGACCAGATCATCCCGGTCGACGTGTACGTCCCCGGCTGCCCGCCCCGACCCGAGGCGCTGCTCCAGGGCATCCTCAAGCTCCAGGAGAAGATCGCGCGCGAGTCGCTGGGGGAGCGGTACGGCAACGGATCCGGCGCCCGCCCCTCCACCGCCGCCCTGCGCAGCGGTCTCGTGCAACCGCCCGCCCCGGGGGAGGCCACGTCATGACCGGCTGGCTGCCGAGCCCCGTCGAGGAGCTCTTCGGCACGGAGGCGACGGCGGAGGAGTCGTACGACGTCCTGACCGTCGACGTCCTCCCTGCCTCCTGGACCACCGCCCTGGAGACGGCCCGCACCACGCTCTCCTGCACCTACTTCGACTGGCTGAGCGCGGTCGACGAACCGGGCACCGGCTTCCGCGTCGCCGCCCACGTCGTCGCCCTCTCGCCGGTACGCCGCCTGCTCCTGCGCACCACCGTCCCCCACGAGGCACCCGCGCTCGCCTCCGCGGTCGACGTCTACGCGGGCGCGGCCTGGCACGAGCGCGAGACCCACGAGATGTTCGGCGTGACCTTCGAGGGCCACCCCGGACTGACCCCGCTGCTCCTGCCCGACAGCTTCGAGGGCCACCCCCTGCGCAAGGACTTCGTGCTCGCGGCCCGCGTCGCGAAGGCCTGGCCGGGCGCCAAGGAGCCGGGCGAGTCCGAGCACGGCGGCCCCAAGCGCCGCCAGATGCTGCCGCCGGGCGTGCCCGACCCGAACGAATGGGGCCCGCTGAAGGGCCAGCTCCCCGCCGCCCCGGCCCGCCCGACCCGCGGCGCGGGACGCGCGGCGGGCGCGGGCGCCGGTGCGGCGGGCAGGGCGGCCGGAGCCGGTGCCGGTGCCCCGGGCCGTGCGGCGGCCGCCGGTGAACGTCCCCCGCGCCGGACCCGCTCGGCCAGCCAGGGCTCGGCCAGCCAGACGGCCGCGGCCGACGCCGCCTCCGCGGGGCAGGCCTCCGAGGCGCAGGCCTCCGAGGTGCAGGCCGCTCCCGCCGGGCAGCCGGAGGCCCCGGCCCGCCCCCCGAGGCGCTCACGCAGCGCGAGCCAGGGCTCGGCATCGCAGCGGGCGGAGACCCCGGCAACTCCGGGTTCCCTGGACGCTCCGGGGACCCCGGCAGCTTCTGGGGCCCCGACAGCTTCTGGGACCCCGGACGCCTCACCCGAGGCGAAGCCCGAAGCCACCCCCGAGGCGAAGACCAAGCCCGCGCAGCCGTCGCCCTCGCGCAGCTCCGACGCCCCGTGGCACCACGCCCGCCCGGCGTTCGACACCCCGGAGCAGCCGAAGCCGAAGCCGGAGCCCGCCCGGGAGTCGGAGCCGGAGCCCGCCCGGAAGTCCGAGCCGAACCGGGAGGAGAGGTCGGCCCCCGAGAAGCCGGCCCCCGAGAAGCCGGCCCC
>NZ_LIRJ01000430.1 GCF_001419745.1 Streptomyces silaceus
GGCCTGCCCGGAACGGCCCGTGCTCGCGCTGGTCGGGGACGGGGCCTCCATGTACACGCTCCAGGCGTTGTGGACGCAGGCGCGGGAGGGGCTCGACGTCACGACGGTCGTCTTCGACAACGGGTCGTACGCGATCCTCGATCTGGAGCTGGGCGCGGTGGGGGCGGTGGCGGGCGGGACGCGGTCGCGGCGGCTCCTGGACCTCTCCGGGCCGCCGCTCGACTTCGTCGCACTGGCGCGGGGCATGGGGGTGCCGGGGGAACGGGCCACCACGGCGGAGGAGTTCGCGGCGCTGCTGAAGCGGGGCCTCGCGGAGCCGGGGCCGTTCCTGATCGACTGCGTGGTGCCGCCGCTGGGGTAGCACGCGCGCGGGGTGCGCCCCAGGACCGCGCGGCGGCGAAGCTCACCCGTCCCACAGGCCCTCGTGGCGGCGATGCGTGTCCGTGAGGCCGTTGGTGAAGAACGTGTCGTAGTACTCCGGCTCCACGTGGTGGACCTGGAGCCAGACGCCGGGGACGTGGATCGCGTCCGTGTGGGCCGGGAAGCGGCGGTGCGTTCTCAGGATGTACGCGCAGACGTCGCGGGCGCAGGCGATCACCCGCTCCTCGTACTCGCTCGCCTCCGCCAGGTACCGCTGGCCGTAGTCCTCCTTGTAGATGCGGGCGAACACGTCCTTGTCGCCGTAGACGCCGCCGGGACCGAACTTGGCTCGGATCACCGCGTCGACCGCCTCCGCCATCGAGCGGTGCGCGGGCGGGCACGCCGCCTCGATCAGGGGCTCCCCGTCGGGGGACCTGAGGCCCACCGGGTGCGAGCGCAGCGTCGCGTACTTGGGCAGCGGGACGTGCCAGCGCCAGACGTCCGGCAGGCGCCAGCGGGGCGTGACGAAGGTGAAGCCGAGCATCCTGCCGTAGGTGCGGGAGAACTTCGGGTCGCCCAGGGCGATCTGGGGGTTGATGGAGGCGTGGATCCAGGCGCCCAGGCCCATCGCCTCGGCGGTCAGCATCAGGTTCTGCAGCAGGAGGTCCGCCTCGATCTGGGTGCGCAGCGGGCCGAGCGCGCCCAGCGGCAGCTTCAGGTCGCCGTTGAGGAAGCCGTTGCGCACCCACTTCTTCACGCCGGCCGGGCGGTAGAAGTTGCGGTCGTCGACGAGGGTGGGGCGTACGTCGTCGGGCTGGGTCAGCAGGTACATCAGGGCGTTGATGTACTGGTGGGAGAGGTCGACGACCGGGAACAGGAGCGTCGACCCGGGCAGGTTGGACAGGAACCGGTTCGAGTCCAGGTAGGACGGGAAGTCGCGCATCCCCTCGGCGACGTCCAGGCGGTGGTCGAGGACGCGGACCTTCGCCTGCCGGGCCCGCTCGACCAGGTGCTCCGCGTCGAGGGGCGTGGCGGGCGCCGGGGGCAGCCTCCGCAGGAAGTACGTGCCCGAGTCGTTGATCAGGAAGAAGTGCGTGCCCTGCGCGTTGTCGGGGCTGCCCGCGGTACGGCCGGCCATGGTCATGTTGGGCTTGGCCATGATCGGCTTGCCGTCACGCGGATCGTCGAAGGGGCGGTCCGGCATGGTCAGCCCGGTGCAGCCCGTCAGCGCGATCAGGACCGCCTCCTCCAGTTCGGAGAGCGGCCGCGGCTCGTGGGGCGAGCGGTAGCTCATCGAGCCCGCGGGGACGGCGGCGCCGCGGCTCACCCGGTGGGTGCGGCGGCGCCAGACCGTCTCCAGGAGGGGCCTCGTGAACAGGTCGGCGAGGCCCGGGTGACCGGGCCCGCGCTCAGCCGCCGGCACGTCCGGCCCCGTCGCCCATCGGCTGCACCTGCCGCCACGGCGCGAACGCGCTGGCCCCGCGCGGCAGCAGGCCCGCGAGCTCCGGGCAGTGCCGCAGCAGGACGGACTTCATGCCGCCCTTCTGGACCCAGTCGATGCCGAGCGGCGTGTAGATCTCCGGACGGAAGTCGACGGTCAGGAAGCGGTCGCTCTGCAGCCGTCGGGTGGCCATCAGGATGAAGATGCGGAAGGCCGTGTCGCTGAACCCGAAGCCGTGCGGCGGGTTCTCGGCGAACAGGCCGACGACCGTGTCGATCTCGTCGACCGAGCGGTAGACGTCCTTGAGGCGGGCGACGGTCTCGGGGTCCTGGGAGAGGTCCTCGAAGCGGCGGATGCGCGGCTTGTGCAGTCCCTCGCGGAAGTCGTTGTAGCGGGGCACGCCGCGCCTGCGGGTGCGCACGAGGTCGACGACGGACAGGTCGATGATCTCGCCGTCGCGCTCGAACCGCTGGAGCGCGCGCGGGAAGTTGTGCAGGGTGATCGCGCCCGGGTGGGCGATGCCGAAGGAGTACAGCGTGTCGGCGAGCCCCGTCTTGCGGATGGCGGCCTCGGCGGCGCCGCCCTGGATGTCGTTGAAGGTGAGGCTCTCCAGGCGCTGCCCGAAGTGGTGCTCGCGCATCTCGAAGTCGTCGGGGATGAGCGGGTGCATGCGGTAGACGGTGACGAAGTCCTCCGTCAGGGAGTAGGGCGCGCTGTGGTGGTCCGGCAGCGTCTGCGGGATGCCCCGCAGGGAGTGCGACTCGAACAGCCACAGGCCCAGCTTGTTGAGCCAGCTGTCGGGCGGGCCCTCCCAGTTGGTGTGCAGGCCGATGTCGATGGCCTCGGTGGCGAGGATCGCCGGGGTCCACTCCACCGTGTGGATCTTGGCGATGAGGGCGGAGACGACGAGGCGCGCCGTGTGGTAGACGCTCTCCTCGCCCATCGAGGGGTAGGCGTGCCGCAGCGCGTCGCAGACCGCGTTGTGCTCGCGGGCGAAGAGAGTGTGCATGGCGCTGAGGCCGAGCCACCAGTTGTCGGCGAAGCCGGTCAGCGGGATGCCGTTCTGGCCGAGCGGCAAGTGGCCCTCGTCCAGGCGGAGTTTGGCCCCGCCGTCGGGCTCGCGCAGGAACCGCGCGGTGGACTCGCTCTCGCCGTACACCTCGGAGCCGTCCCACCAGTGCGAGGCGGTGTTGGCGAAGAGGAGTGGCGGCTGGTCGCCGGGGAGGTGGATGCCCTCGTTGTCGGCGAAGCGCATCACCTGCTCGGCGGGCCCGCCGGGGGTGTTGTGCCAGGCGGTGCCGGGCGGCAGCGGCACCTCGACGGACTTGCCGCCGGGCTTGTGGCGGCGGTGGTTGACCCAGTCGTGGACCTGGAACTGGATCCAGGCGGCGGCCAGGACGTTGAGCGAGGTCGCCGGCAGGAACGTGTCGCGGTACAGGAGCCGGCGGCTGACCGTGACGGGGTTCGGGACGTCGAAGAGGTCGGGACGGTAGACCGGCTTGAGGTTGCGGCCGAAGGGGGCGCCCACGGCTCCCATGGTGGGCGCGGACAGGTCGTTGTACGTCCCGTCGTAGGAGCGGGCGGTGCGCCGCTGCTCGTCGGGCGGGGCGGGCGCGGGCACGGCCCGGGGCGGCGCCTCGTGCACGTCGGTGTCGATGAGGTTGAGGCGGCGCAGGGTCTTGCGGAGGAAGACGAGGTTGAGCAGTCCGGCCTCCACCGGCAGCTTGTACCAGGGGACATAGCGGTTCAGGAGGCGGAAGGCGGCGCCGACGGGGGCGCCGAGCACGCGGTTGCGCAGGGGTTCCTCGGTGAGGAAGCGCAGGCCCTGGCGGTGTGCCGCGCCGGCCTCGTAGGCGGACTTGCGGGCGCGGTTGAGGTTGCCGAGCGGACGGAAGTCGTCGGTGGTGAACCACGGGTTGAAGCCGAGCGCCTCGACGCGTCCGCCGGCGGCCCGCGCCTCGGCCGTGTCGAGGTCCTGGCAGGGCACGGTCAGCGTGGCGACGGGCACGGCGGGCGCGACGGACTCCAGCCACTCCACGGCGCCGTCCTCGACGGGCGTGCGCCGCTCGTCGACGTACCGCTGCACGCACAGGTCGAAGGCGACGTCCTGGCGGGCCAGGCGGGTCTCCAGCTCGCGGCGCAGGTACTGCGGGTCGCTGTGCTCGCCGTCGCGCGGGGTGCCGTTGCCCGCCGGGCGCAGCAGATAGCGCACCGGGCCCGCCTCGCCCCACAGGATGGCGCCGCGGCTCCAGAACGTCTCGCCGGCGAGGCTGTGCACGGTGTGCCGGGTGGCGGACCGAATGTTGTGGCGCATGCGGGCGGCCGTGGACAGGCCGACGGCGAGCGGGAGCTTGACGAACAGGCCCACGGCCTTCTGGAGGGTGGTCGTGGCACCCGCCATGGCCTTGGCGAAGGCGACGAACTCGCGCGCGTCGCGGGCGTGCGAGACGGGATGGTTGGTGGCGAGCAGGTCGTGGCTCTCCTCGGTGGAGACCGTCACGCGCACGGCGACGCCGCGCAGGTCGGGCGCGCCGTCGGCCTGCCGGATGCCGCTCGCGTTGGAGAGCCGCACGGTCGCCGGGTACGCGGCACCGGGCTGCGCGAAGCCGCAGCGCAGCGCGTCGGGCAGGTCGTCGCGGAAGCGCAGGCGGGCGTTCTCCACGCCGAGCGCGGCCTTGGCGTGCACGGTGCGCTCCAGGCCGGCGGACCGGCTCGCGCGGCGGTTCTTCTCCTGCACCTTCATCAGTTCCACGGCCAGGCGCTCGAAGAGCCGGCGCTCCGCCTCCGGGCTGCCGCCCATGTAGCGCTCGTAACTCTGTTGGTGCTGTCCGGTGTCGGCCATCGGGCGCCACTTCCTTCGCACGGCGTACGGGACTGCGTACGGGACAGGGGGCAGGCAGACGCTACTGGTGGTGACCGCCCGCCGCAGCGGCTGTTCCCGCCTATGTGCGGGGGCCGTCCCGGACCTCGAACAGGCGGGCGGGCCAGGGCGTTTGTGCCCGTGGGCGGCCGTCCGGGGTGTGCGGCGCCCGGCGGCGGCCCTGCCGTTCGCACCCCGTGTGAAGCCTCGCTCCCCACCAGCCCCACGCGCCAGGTGTACACGATGGCCGGGTCCCGTCGGGTGTCCGGCGCGGCGCCGTCGTCGAGTTGACGGTGCGCCGGGCCGGTGGTGTGCTCGGGGGTCCGGTGCAGCCACCGCTCGACGTGGGGGACGCCATGCGGGACGACTTCGCCAAGGGACCGAGCTTCGCCGAGCTGCGCCCCTTCAAGACGCCCACCGAGGACGGCCCCGACCGGCCGGTCTTCCCCGTCTACCGGGACCTGGTGGACCGTCTCGCCGCCGGCCAGGGGCAGCCCGAGACCTCGGGTCCGGTGCCGCACGCCATGGCGACGTGCGCGGCCTACGCGTACGCGGGGTTCAACATGGCCGGCGATCCGCGGACCGTCGCCACGATCATGGCGCGCCTCGGCCTGGAGGAGAACCGCTGCCGGGTCTTCGAGCAGCGGGTGGACGCCATGTACATCGCGTCCGCCGCGTATCTGGTGCAGGACAAGGACCGCCGCGTGGTGATCCTCTGCTACCGCGGCACCCAGCCCGAGGACATCATCAGCATCCTCACCGACGCCGACGTGCACCCCGAGACGCTCTCCGTGGACCTCGCGGGCGAACGGCACGAGGTGCACGCGGGCTTCTACCGCAACATGCGGGCGACCCGGCACTTGATCATGCAGGCCCTCGACCGGGCCGCGCGCGGGGAGTCCGTCGACCCGGACGAGCGGGGTGTGCGCGGCGACGGGATGGAGGCGCTGTACATCACCGGACACAGCCTCGGTGGCGCGATGGCCGCCCTGATGGCCGTCGTCCTGGCCCACGAGGAGCGCTACGCGACGGTCGCCGAACGCCTGCGCGCCGTCTACACCTTCGGGCAGCCGCTGCTGGGCGGGCAGGACTTCGCGGACGCCTGCGCACGGGCGACCGACGGGCGCGGCGAGCACGTCCTGCGCGACCGGCTGCTGCGCTACATCTTCGACCGCGACGTGGTGCCCGCGCTGCCGCCGCGCCCCGTGGGGCCCTACGCCCCCTTCGGCCGGGAGTTCCACTACCGCAGGCCGCGCGGGGTGGCCGAGGGCGTGCTCGCGCTCGCGGCGGAGACGGCGATCGACGCGGTGTCCCTGCCGGGCGACCTGCTGCGCGGGCGGCTGCGGGAGATGGCGGGGCGCCGGGCGCGGGAGGCGGGGCGCTCGCTGGCGTCCCTGGCGCGGGGGCCGCGCCCCGGGGGCTGGGCCGAGGTCCACGATCCGGGACTGCACTATCCGCAGATGGACAGCCTGGCGGGGCTCGCGGTGGTGGCGCCCCTCGCGTTCTTCGCGGCGCGGCTCGCGCTGACGCGGACCATCCCCTTCACGTACTCCTTCGAGGACCACGGCCCGGGGCACTACGTCAACGCGCTGGCCCCGCCCGGGGTGCTGAGCGAGTTCGGTGACCTGCGGTGAGGGCTCCGGCTAGTCGATGAACACGCCGTCGACGTACACCCAGGCACCGTCGACGCGCTCGAAGCGGCTCTTCTCGTGGAGCGCGTCCGGGCGGCCGCCGTCGGTGTAGCGGGCCCGGAAGGTGACGGTGCCGGCGGAGTGGAACGCGGTGCCCTCGGTGGTCTCCTCGATGTCCAGGCCGACCCAGCGCATGCCCGGGTCGAACTCCACGCGCGGCGGCCGTTTCGCGGGGTGCCAGGTGCGCAGCAGATAGCCTTCGTCGCGCACCGCGAAGGCGCTGTAGCGGGAGCGCATCAGCTCCTCGGGGGTGGCCGCGGCGGCCTCGCCCCGGTGCAGCCTGCCGCAGCACTTCTCGTAGGGCCGGGGGTGCCCGCAGGGGCAGTGCGTGGGGCGTGCGGGGCGTGCGGCGCGTCGGGACATGCGGCCCATTGTGTCCGACGGCGGACGGACGGCCCGGCTCAGGGCGCGAGGATGTCCAGTTCCTCCAGCGCGCCGAGCGCGATCTCGCGCGTGAGCGCCTCCGCGCGGGCCGCGTCGCCCTCCCTGACGGCCTCCGCGACCTTCACATGGAGGGTGACGGCCGGCGGGTCCGGGTCCTCGAACATCACCTGGTGCGCGGTACGTCCGGTCAGGACCTCGGCGACGACGTCCCCCAGCCGGGCGAACATCTCGTTGCCGGAGGCGTTGAGGATCACCCGGTGGAAGGCCACGTCGTGCTTGAGGTAGCCCTCCAGCTGGTGGCCGCGCGAGTGGGCGACCATGCCGAGCGCGCACTCGGTGAGCTCCGCGCACTGCTCGGCCGTGGCGTGCCGGGCGGCGAGCCCCGCGGCGACCGGCTCGATCGCGGACCGCAGCACGGTCAGCGAGCGCAGCTGGCGCGGCCGGTCGGCGCCCGCCAGGCGCCACCGGATGACCTGGGGGTCGTAGACGTTCCACTCCTCGGTGGGCAGCACCGTCACGCCCACGCGGCGGCGGGAGGCGACCAGGTGCATGGACTCCAGGACCCGGACCGCCTCGCGCATCACCGAGCGCGACACCTCGAAGCGCTGGGCCAGCTCGTCCGTCCGCAACACGCTGCCCGGCGGGTACTCGCCCGCGGTGATGGCGGGCCCGAGGCTTTCCAGTACGCGGGAGTGCAGCCCTCGGGCGGCCTGTGCGGTCATGACGAAAGCCTACGAGGAGAGCACCCGGAACAATAAGTCAGACTTTTATGTCACAGACTCTTGAATTCGTCAGACCTAATGAGTTTCAGTGGCGTGAACGCGCGGAACCGGGGCCACCCCCCTTCGGCCCCGGTTCCGCGCGACCGATGTCGATGAGGACATGAAGACAGCGAGGCACCAGCGATGAGCACCCCCCACGTCGTCGTAGTCATGGGCGTGGCAGGGACCGGCAAGACCACGATCGGCCCCCTGCTCGCGGACCGGCTCGGCGTTCCGTACGCCGAAGGCGACGACTTCCACCCGGCGGAGAACATCCGGAAGATGTCCTCCGGCACCCCGCTCACCGACGACGACCGGTGGCCCTGGCTCGACGCCATCGGCGTCTGGGCGCACGGCCGGGCCGGCCGGGGCGGGGTGGTGAGCAGCTCGGCGCTCAAGCGCGCCTACCGCGACCGGCTGCGGGACGCGGCCCCGGGCGTCGTCTTCGTCCACCTCACCGGCGACCGGGCCCTCATCGAGGACCGGATGTCGCACCGGCAGGGCCACTTCATGCCGACGGCGCTTCTCGACTCCCAGTTCGCGACGTTGCAGCCCCTCGGGGCGGACGAGGCGGGCGTCGAGGTCGACGTCTCGGGCGGCCCCGAGGAGATCGCCGATCGGGCCGCGGCGGCCCTGGGCGCCCTCGAAGCGCGGTAGCCCGCGGGGCACCGCGCCCCGGCACGCCGCACCACCCCGTACCCATCACCACGTACCAGGGATCAACCGTGACCCATCTCAGCGTCGAGATGCTGGCAGCGGACCCCGTCGAGCCGATCACCTCGGCGGGCCATGCCCAGCTGGGGATCGCCGTCCTCGCGGGCATCGCCGTCATCGTCCTGCTCATCACCAAGTTCAAGCTGCACGCGTTCCTCGCGCTGACCGTCGGGTCGCTCGCGCTCGGGGCCTTCGCGGGCGCCCCGCTCGACAAGACCATCGACAGCTTCACCACGGGGCTCGGCTCGACCGTCGCCGGCGTGGGCGTGCTCATCGCGCTCGGCGCGATCCTCGGCAAGCTGCTCGCCGACTCCGGCGGCGCCGACCAGATCGTCGACACGATCCTCGCCAGGGCGGGCGGACGCGCGATGCCCTGGGCGATGGTCCTGATCGCCTCGGTGATCGGCCTGCCACTCTTCTTCGAGGTCGGCATCGTCCTGCTGATCCCGGTCGTCCTCATGGTCGCCAAGCGCGGCAACTACTCCCTGATGCGGATCGGCATCCCGGCCCTCGCCGGCCTGTCCGTGATGCACGGGCTGATCCCGCCGCACCCCGGCCCGCTCGTCGCCATCGACGCGGTCAAGGCCAACCTCGGCGTCACGCTGGCCCTGGGCGTCCTCGTCGCGATCCCCACGGTGATCATCGCGGGGCCGCTCTTCTCGAAGGTCGCCGCGCGCTGGGTGGACGTGCCCGCGCCCGAGAAGATGATCCCGCAGCGCCCTTCGGAGGACCTGGAGAAGCGCCCCGGCTTCGGCGCGACCGTCGCCACCGTGCTGCTGCCCGTCGTCCTGATGCTGGCCAAGGCGCTGGTGGACATCGTGGTCGACGACCCCGAGGCCACCGTGCAGCGGGTCTTCGACGTCATCGGGTCGCCGCTGATCGCGCTGCTCGCGGCCGTGCTCGTCGGGATGTTCACGCTGGGCCGGGCGGCCGGGTTCACCAAGGACCGGCTCTCCACGACCGTCGAGAAGTCGCTCGCCCCGATCGCGGGCGTGCTGATGATCGTCGGCGCGGGCGGCGGCTTCAAGCAGACGCTCATCGACGTCGGCGTGGGCCAGATGATCCTGGACTTCTCCAAGGACTGGTCGATCCCGGCGCTGCTGCTCGCCTGGCTGATCGCGGTGGCCATCCGCCTCGCGACGGGTTCGGCGACGGTGGCGACGATCTCGGCGGCCGGTCTGGTGGCGCCGCTCGCGGCCGACATGTCGACGACGCACACGGCGCTGCTCGTGCTGGCGATCGGCGCGGGTTCGCTGTTCTTCTCGCACGTCAACGACGCGGGGTTCTGGCTGGTCAAGGAGTACTTCGGCCTGGACGTCGGCCAGACGATCAAGACGTGGTCGGTGATGGAGACGATCATCTCGGTGGTGGCGGGCGGCTTCGTCCTGCTGCTGTCCCTGATCATCTAGCGGGCCGTCCCCCGGGGCTCCGCCCCGGCCCCCGCTCCGTCACACGCCGGAGGGGCTGATTCCGTCAGCCCCTCCGGCGCTTCGTCATGAGTGGGTGCCGCTCGACACCTTCTCCAGCTGGAACGCCTCGTTGCCCAGACCGATCCGCGCGTGCGCCTCCGGGTTGCGGGAGCGCAGGATCGCGCCGTAGGCCACGCCGATCACCGCCGCCGCGAAGATGATGCCCGGAAGCACCCAGCTGAGCACCGAGCCCTCGCCCGCGCCGACGAGCACGTCGAAGTCCTTGACGGTGTAGCCGGCGATGACGAGCAGGCCTGCCGCGGCGAGCGCGGACGCGGTGATCCGCCAGGCCTGGGCGCGCGCGGCGCCGCGGCGGGCGAAGAAGACGATGACGGCGATGGACGCGGTGGCCATCAGGAGGATCACGCCGAGCGCGCCGATGTTGCCGCCCCAGGTGAACAGGTGGAGCACGGGCGCGGTCGGGTCGCCCGCCGTGCCGTCGTCGGCGACGGCGAAGCCCACGACGACCACGACGGAGACGACGGTCTGCAGCAGCGAGCCGGTGCCGGGGGCTCCGGTGGAGGTGTTGGTGCGGCCGAACGCGGCGGGGAGCAGGCCCTCGCGGCCCATCGCGAAGGCGTACCGCGCGACGACGTTGTGGAAGCTGAGGATCGCCGCGAACATGCCGGTCACGAACAGGACGTGCAGGACGTCGGTGAAGGTGCCGCCGAGCCGCGACTCGGTGAGGTCGAACAGCAGCCCCGCGCTCTGTTCCTGAGCGGCCGGGACGATCCCCGAGGGACCCGCCGCGACCGTGAGCGCCCAGGAGCTGAGCGCGAAGAAGACGGCGACGAAGCAGACGGCGAAGAACATCACGCGGGCGACGACGACCTGCGGGCGGCTGGTCTCCTCGGCGTACACGGGGGCCTGCTCGAAGCCGGTGAAGGCGGCGATGCAGAAGCAGAGGGAGGTGGCCACGCCCGCGCCGGTGAGCGTCTCCGGGTTGAACGCGTGCAGCGACAGGCCCTCCTTGGCCGGGTCGGCGACGGCCGCGATGTCGAAGATGACGACGAGCGCCACCTCGATGAGGAGCAGCACGCCGAGCACGCGCGCGTTGAGGTCGATCTTCAGCCAGGCGAGGACCGCGACGACGGCGACGGTCAGCAGCGCCGGGATCCACCAGGCGACCTCGATCTCGAAGTACGTCTGGAGGAGCCCGGACACCTCGAAGCCGAGCATGCCGTACAGACCGGCCTGGAGGACGCTGTAGGCGACGAGCGCGACCAGCGCGGCCCCGGCGCCCGCGGTGCCGCCGAGGCCGCGGGATATGTACGCGTAGAAGGCGCCGGCGTTGTGCACGTGCCGGCTCATCTCGGCGTACCCGAAGCTGAAGAGCACGAGGACGACGCCGAGGATGAGGAAGAGCAGGGGCTGTCCGACGACACCCATCACGCCGTAGGTGGTGGGCATGACGCCGGCGACGACCATCAGCGGTCCGGTCGCGGCGAGGACGGACAGCAGCAGGCCCGCCGTGCCGAGCCGGCCGGCGCGCAGCGCCCGCTCCTGGCCCTTGTACGTGCTGATGCCGGTGTCACCCGTCGGGCCACCGAGGGCTCTGGTGCCGCTCGTGCTCGAACTTCCCGTCGCCATGGCGCGGTCGTCCTTTCCAAAGGTGCTGATGAGGGGTACGGATCGTCAGGCCGATCCCAGCGCCGTGGCCCGCGCGGCGTGGAACGCCGCGAGCGGGTCCCGGTCCGGGTACGACCAGGGGGCCGGCGTCGCGTGCCGTCCGATGCGGTGGAAGAGCGCGGCGGCTTCGGCCGCCCTGCCCTCGCAGGACTTCGCGTGGGCAAGGAAGTTGAGGTCGATGTGGCAGCGCGGGTGGCCGGGCCCGTCGGGCGTCACCCACTCCAGCCACCAGTCGAAGGCGGTCTTCATGACCCCGCGGGCGCGCCGCCCGCTCCAGTGCCCACCGGCGGCGGGGTCGGCGGACTCCAGGCCCGCGGTGGCCAGGACGCGGTAGCGCTCGGCGTGCGCGACGACGGGCAGGACCGCCAACGGCGACTCGTCGGAGGCCTGTTCGGCGGCCCAGGAGGCGAAGTCGTAGACCTCGTGGAGCGGGTCCTGGCCCGCGCCGGGGCGCCGCTCGGCGAGCCGGGCCACCATCAGGTGGTGGGCGTGGTGGTGCTCGGGGTGGCGGTGGCGGATCTCGTCGAAGAGGCGTACGACGTCCTCCTCGCGCCCCAGCGAGCGTTCGAGCAGGAGCAGCGCGAGCAGCGGCGTCGGGTCGACGGGGACGCGCGCGGCCGCCTCGCGGCACTGGGCGCGGACCTTGTCCGAACGCGCCTTGCCGCGCAGGGCCTTGTGCACGGCGGCGAAGACGAGCAGCAGCTCGGCGTCGTGGCTCTCGGGCTCGGCGAGCCGCCAGTCGCGCGCCCACGCGGCGGTGGTGGGCTCCTGCCCCAGGACGTCGAAGCGGTGTCCCCTGCGGTCCCAGTCGTCGCCGGTGGCGGCCAGCAGCGCGCGGACCTCGCTCCAGCGTCCCTGGGTCAACGCCGTGCGGGCGGCGACGAGTTCGGCGTCGTCGAGTGCGGCGTCGAAGCCGTGTCCCGCGGCCTTCTTGCGGGAACGGCCCAGTGGGGGCGGGGGTGGTGACACCGCGGGACGTCCTCCCCGGCGCGGCTTGCGTACGGATGATCACGCACAGCAAACCGGTACGCACCGCTCCACGTCAAGGCCGGGGGTCTTGTCCGCCCTTCACCAACTCATTTCAAAATCGGCAGACTTCGCACGCCACCCGGGCGGACCTCGGAGTACCCGGGGCCGGAGCCCGCCGGACGCGACCTCGCTCAACCCACCTCGCGGGCGGCCACTCAGCCCACCTCGCGGGCGGCCGCTCAGCCCACCTCACGGGCGGCCGCGCGGCCCGCCGTGCGGCCCGAGAAGAGGCAGCCGCCGAGGAAGGTGCCCTCCAGCGAGCGGTAGCCGTGCACTCCCCCGCCGCCGAACCCGGCGGCCTCGCCTGCCGCGTACACACCGGGGAGCCGTTCCCCGCCCTCGGTCAGCACGCGCGAGGACAGGTCGGTCTCCAGGCCGCCGAGGGTCTTGCGGGTGAGGATGTTCAGGCGCACGGCGACGAGCGGGCCCGCCTTGGGGTCCAGGACGCGGTGCGGGGCGGCGGCCCTGATGAGCCGGTCGCCGAGGAACTTGCGGGCACCGCGGATGGCCGTGACCTGGAGGTCCTTGGTGAAGGGGTTGGCGATCTCGCGGTCGCGCGCGGCGAGGGTGCGGCGCAGCGCGTCCTCCTCGATGAGGGGCTCCTTGGTGAGCGCGTTCATGCCGCGCACGAGGGCACCGAGGTCCTTCTCGACGACGAAGTCGACGCCGTGGTCCATGAACGCCTTGACGGGTCCGGGCACCTCGGCGCGTGCCCGGTCGATGACGCCGCGCACGGACTTGCCGGTCAGGTCGGGGTTCTGCTCGGAGCCGCTGAGGGTGAACTCCTTGCCGATGATGCGCTGGTTGAGCACGAACCACGTGTAGTCGTAGCCGGTCTTCATGATGTGGTCGAGCGTGCCGAGGGTGTCGAAGCCGGGGAAGAGCGGCACGGGCAGGCGGTCGCCGCGCGCGTCCAGCCACAGCGAGGACGGGCCCGGCAGGATGCGGATGCCGTGCCGGTCCCAGATGGGGTTCCAGTTCTCGATGCCCTCGGTGTAGTGCCACATGCGGTCGCGGTTGATCAGGCGCGCCCCGGCCGCCTCGGCGATGCCGAGCATCTTCCCGTCGACGTGCGCGGGCACGCCGGAGATCATCTTCTCGGGCGGGGTGCCGAGCCGCTCGGGCCAGTTGGCGCGGACGAGGTCGTGGTTGCCGCCGATGCCGCCCGAGGTGACGATCACCGCCTGGGCCCGGAACTCGAAGGTCCCGGCCACCTCGCGGCTGCTGGCCTGGCCGCGCTCGACGGAGGACGGTTCG
The DNA here is from genome assembly GCF_001419745.1 of Streptomyces silaceus. Taxonomy (GTDB): domain Bacteria; phylum Actinomycetota; class Actinomycetes; order Streptomycetales; family Streptomycetaceae; genus Streptomyces; species Streptomyces silaceus. The sequence goes on from NZ_LIRJ01000430.1 coordinate 13,596, forward strand.
AGCACCTCGCCGGTGACCGTGTCGACGCTGCCCGCGCTGCGCGAGAGGCCGGTGACGCGGTGGCGGCACCTCAGCTGGACCAGGCCGCGCGCGATCCCGGCGCGCACCCGGCGCACGAACGGCGCGAGCAGTCCCGGGCCGGTGCCCCAGGTGATGTGGAAGCGGGGCACGGAGTTCCCGTGGCCCTGCGCGTCGTAGCCGCCGCGCTCGGCCCAGCCGACGACCGGGAAGAACCGTACGCCCTGCCCGTGCAGCCAGGAGCGCTTCTCACCGGCCGCGAAGTCGACGTACGCCTCGGCCCACTGGCGGGGCCAGTGGTCCTCCGGACGGTCGAACGCGGCCGTGCCCATCCAGTCCTGCAGCGCCAGCGCGTGCGAGTCCTTGATCCGCATCCGCCGCTGCTCGGGCGAGTCGACGAAGAAGAGGCCGCCGAAGGACCAGTGGGCCTGGCCGCCGAGCGACTGCTCGGGCTCCTGGTCGACGAGGATGACGCGGCGGCCCGCGTCGACGAGCTCGGCGGTCGCCGCGAGCCCGGCGAGCCCCGCTCCGATCACGATCACATCTGCGTCGTACGCCATGGGGCCGCCTCCTCGACAGGGTCCCGCAAGGTTACTGGTGGGTCGGGTCCCGGGACAGATCAGATCCTGAACAGCTCCGTGACGCACGTCAACCGACAGAGAGGGGGAAGTCGTCAAGCGTCGCTGCGCGGAGCGGGCGAACGGCGGCTATCGTCGGCCAAGTCGCCTCCTTCTGCCCCGGCTTGGGCGCGGTCGCCCCTGCCCCGGTGGGGCGAGGCCGCGTCGCCCCGACCCCGCGCCGCTCCCGCCGCCCTCCCGTCCCCGTCTCCCGCCAGGTGTCCGACGTGTCTGTTCTGGTCCTCGTCCTCGCCGTCGGTGCCG
>NZ_LIRJ01000431.1 GCF_001419745.1 Streptomyces silaceus
TTCCCCTCCCACCCCGCAGCGATGCACCAGGTGCCGAACACCCCGACGGCCAGGATCACGACGATGCCCCCAATGGGGCCACTCTTCCTGCGGGCGACCGCCATCGGCTTTCCCGTGCGACGCGTAATCGCCTTCCACGTGTTGATCATCCGCAGAGTCCCTGACCACCACTGAACCCACCGGCACCGCAGCCAGCCCAGCCCATTCCTGCATTTGTACTCATATTGCGCCCAGTCTGCCCCCAGTCGATGCCGCCCTTAGGAGCGGGGGGCCGGGTGTTGCCGCGCCACAGGGGAGCCCGGGGCCCAGAAGGCCCCCCGGTGAACGCGCTGCCCCTCCAGCTGCCTGCCAGGGATCGGCCGGCTGTGCCGCCGAGACCGAGCCAGACGGTCTGGGTGGCGAGCTTGGTGTAGCTGAGCTTGTCGTTGTAGGCGTCAGCGCCATTGTCCGCCGCGATCAGGACCCCGCCTGCGACCGCGCACCAGCCGGCGCTGGCCATCACGCACGTAACGAACGCGCCGCCCTGTGCGTAGCCGCGCCAGTGCTCCTTGACGTGACTGACAGCCTTGCCGCCGGTCTTGTTCCAGGCTTCGCCGAATTCGCCCTTCTTGATGTTGCTCCAGAGGCTGTCCTTGCGGCGCCGTTCGGCGTCCTGGCGCTTCTGCGTCTCCCGGGCCCTGGCGTCGGCCCTTGCCTTCTGGGCCTTGGGTGAGTCGTAGGCCGCGAAGGGCTTCGTGTACTTCCTGGCGACCGCCTGGCTTGAGTTCGCGATTTGGAACTGGGCGCGCTGGGTCGGAGTTGCCCTGCGGTACCACCGGTTCAGTGTGCGGATGGCCTTGCGGGCCGTCTTGACGATCTTGTTGATGGTCTTCTTGATCCACTTTCCGACGCTGAAGAACTTGCCGTCGGGGTCGGAGTGGACGACCGGGTTGTTGTTCCCGTACGTGTAGCCGTGCATCTGCTGCGGGTCGGCCGTGTCCATGACCGGGTCGACGGAGATGAAGCGGCCGAGTGTGGGGTCGTACTCGCGGGCGCCGAGGTGGGTGAGACCTGTGTTGTCCGTGGTGCCGCCCACGAAGCCCTTGTCGCCCGGCCAGTTGACGGACTGGGCGGTGCGCTGTCCGCCGAAGATGTGCATCTTGCGGCGGGTGACGGCCTGGCCTGTGCCCAGGAGGACTGCGGTGGTGGCCGTGCCGAGGTGGTCGGAGAGCAGAACGCTGACCTGGCCGCCGGTCTTCACCGCGACCGTCTCGTCACCTGCGGTGTAGTAGCGGGCGCTGGACTTGGTGCCGTCCTTGTTCAGGGTGAGTTCGTTGCCGCCTGGCAGGTAGAGGGTGGTGGCGTTGGGCGTCTTGGCGAGAATGCGGTCGCCGTCGGCGCCGTAGAGGTACTCCGTGGCCTTGCCCGCCTCGACCACCTTGGCCAGGTGGCCCTCCGCGTCCCAGGACAGGCTCTGCTCGCGGCCGCCCGCGGCGCGGCTGGTGGTGTTGCCCGCCGCGTCGTAGGCGTAGGTGTCCGTGGCGCTCTTGCCCGCCGACTCGTTGGTGACGGAGGTCAGTGCGCGTGCTTGCGCGCCCTTCTCTCCGTAGGAGTAGGTGCGCTTGACGTCGTGGGTGGCCAGCGGGTCGCCGTTGATCTTGTGCTGGGTCTCCGTCCGGCGGTTGCCGATGGCGTCGTAGGTGAAGGTGTGCCAGTACGCGTCCGGCCCGCCGACCTTGGGGGATTTGCCGCCCTCGCCGTCGGCGGCAGGCTTGGCCGCGCAGTTGTCCTTCGCCGTCCAGGCGTTGGTGATGCGGCGCCATCACCGTGACGTCCGCCGGGTGCAAGGTCTTCGGCCTCGCCACCAACGGCGTCCGTCTCGCTTGACCTCTTGCGCGTCCGTCTCACTTGACCTCTTGCGCGTCAGTCCGGCAGCCAGTGCAGCTCGTGCGCCAGGGTTTTGGCGACGGCACGGATGCGGCGGTGCAGCGGCGACTGCTCGCGTGGGAGGACCAGGTGGATCGTCAGGCTGGGCGCGCCTCGCAGCGGTCGCCAGGTGAGACCGGCCGGTTGTGCCGTGGCCGCGGCTTCTCCGGCCGGGGCGAGGGTGACCCCGTCGCGCAGGTCGCGCTGAGACATGTCGAAAGAGACTGCGGGCGTGTGGAATCGGGGGTGTGGTCGGGTGTCTCGGAACAGTGCGGACAGCTGATCGTGGATCACGGGGTTGGCCGCACGGTCCGGGAGTCGCAGCGGATACGCGGCCGCGTCGGCGATCTCGATCTCCGGGTGTTCGGCCAGCGGATGGTGCTGCGCCAGCTGGACCCCGATGCGCGCACGCCGCAGGAGGACCCGGCGCACGCCACGGCCCGGCTGTTCACCGCGGGTGATCCCGGCATCGATGCGGCCGTCGGCGACCGCGGGAGTGATCTCCGGTGTCGCCATCGGGACCGCGCCGACCTCGAGTCCGCTGTTGCCGCGCATCAGCCTGTCCACCAGGGCCGGTGCCGTCTCGGCCCCGGTGCTGAGGCTGTATCCGATGCGCAGCGTGCCCAGTTCACCGGCCGCCGCGCTCCGGGCGGTGTCCCATGCCCGGTCCAGCGCCGCCAGCGCGGGCGGTGCGGACTCCGCCAAAGCCACACCGGCCGTGGTCAATACGACGCTACGCGTGCTGCGGACCAGCAGGGCCGTACCGAGTTCCGCCTCCAATCGGCGCATCCGGGCGCTGAGTGCGGGCTGGGCGATACCGATCCGTGCGGCCGCGCGGGTGAAGTTCAACTCCTGCGCCAGCACCAGGAAGTACCGCAGGCTCACCGTATCCGGCGCCACGTGCCCCCCCTGCCGATTGATAACGATCCGTTCTGACTCTATCCCGTACCGGTCTTTCCCTCGCCCGCATATCAAGCCCTAACCTGCGCATATGACGATCCAACTGACCGCAGTATCCGTCGTCGGGATCGATCGATCTGAGTGTCAATTCGACGTCGGACGTGTCCGGCCGAACACAGGAGGTCTCCATGGCTAAGGGCTACTGGGTCAGTGTCTACCCCGCCATTTCCGACCCTGAGAGGCTGACTGCCTACGACAAGCTGGCAGGCCTGGCTGTCCAGTCTGGGGGCGGGCGCGTCCTGTCCCGCCTCCCGTCCCGTGGCGGTCGAGTCGTCGCCCACGAGGCCGGAATCACGCAACGGGTCGTTCTGATCGAGTTCGACAGCTTTGAACAGGCCGTCGCGGCATACGAGAGCGAGGCATACCAGAAGGCGCTGGTGGCCCTACCCGACGGCGTCGAGCGCGACTTCCGCATCATCGAAGGCATCGACTGACCGGGCGGGCCCAGCCATCGCCGAGCATCCGTAAGCCGGCCGCCTAGCCACACCACAGGCACCGCCGTCACCCGAAAGCTCGGGCTCGATGGGCTGCCCCTCCGGTGCACCATGACCATGAAGTAACAGGCACTGTCTGACCGCCGGTGCGGGCCCCGAGAAGGCTCGCACCGGCTCGCCTTACGGGCGGATGAGCTGCCAGGAAACTTCCCGGCCGTCTTCGGGGTCGATCCACGCCAGACATCCCAGCGCCAGCACCGGCCGGCGCTCCCCCAGCGCTTCCAGCAGCGGCCCGCCGCCGGTCTCCAGCAGTTCGCAGGCCGCCTCCAGGTAGGCCGAGATGGACAGCCATTCGGGGGAGAGATCCGTTCCGGTCATCGCCGACCAGTCCCCCACGCCCTGCAAGGTGGGATCTGCCGAGTGCGCAACCTCCATGCCGAACTTCCCGGCGCCGCTGGGCTCCTCGGCATCGAGGAACGACACGAACTCGGCACCTTCCCACGGGTCGGCCTCGCCCGGGCCGACCCGCAAGCGCTGCCACAGCGCGGGCTCGGGCGCCAGGAGGTTTCCCCCGGGCAGAAACTTGCCCGCCCACAGCTCGCCGTCCTCATCACCCGGCACATCGACCTTCTCGACACCGCCGCACACCTGCCACAGGGCTTTCAGCTCAGGCGGGAACCCGAAGGCGAGCGCATGCACCAGACGGGCTTCCCCAGCACTGATCGCCTCGTCGCTCGCCGGGGGCAGCAGGGAAGCGTATGAGGAGGGCGCGTACTCGGCCAGCCATCCGGCCAGCCGGGCCCACGCCCCGCCCACCAGCTCTATCGCGCTCTGGTCAGACATCCCATCAACCTACAAAGGCGACCGCCCGTCAACGAGGCAATCGCGGACCTCGGCCCGCGGCCCGGGCTCAGGAACCCTGGCTGCACTCCTGGTTGTCGGGCGACCCTCACTCGCGAGGATGGTGATGCCCGAGCAGGCCGAGAGCCGTCAGCACGCAGACGCAGAGCGTCATCCAGCTGATGAACGCGCCGCCGCCGTACAACACTGCACCGGCTGGCGGAGCCCCAGCCTCATGCGAAAGTACCCCCGCCACCACCGCTACCAGCAGCGACGACATGAACGACAAGAGCGTGAGAAGCACCTGGACGGGAAAAGTCAGCCTCACCAGTCGATCCCTTCACGAAGGTGGTCGACCAGTCGGCGGGCAGCCTCAGCTCGACCACCGCTTGCGATGGCCTGCTGAGGCTCTGCGACGATTAGAGACTCATGGTGCTCACTGCTTGTCGAGTCGGAACACTGTCCCCCATCGGACACGTCGCCAGTGCTCCGTGACTCTCGAATGAGCAAGGGGCAGCGTAGCGCAGGGCGTTGAAGGTCGCTACCACCCAAAGCTGAAGAGCGGCCGGGTGGCGCGGCGCGGAACTCCAGTGTGCCGACGGCGCGTTCCCAGGTCGTCGACGACACCACGGCCAGGCACTCGATCGCACTGGGCATGAGGCAGCTGCCTGCCGACCGCGAGGTAGGCGGTGCCGGCCGAGGTTCCGGCGGAGTGCGCCCGGCGTGAACTCGACCGCTGGGAGAACCTGTCGGCCACCGCCGCTCCGGTCGGGATTCGCGGCGTCGTCCGGTGCGGACAGCCGGCGCACGGCATGCTTCTGCGCCGCCGGGCCCGCACCGACTTGGCCACGACCGGCACGCGCCGGAACGGCGAAACCACGCGGTGCTGCACACGCCCGTGGGCGACTACCTGCTGGTGACGGGCAAGTTGGTGTCCGAAGAGGACTTCGAGTCGACCCGCGCGCTACTGCGCACGGGCGGCGAGAGTGCGGCGTGGTGACCCAGCCGACGCCGCCGCTCGTCGCCTCCGGCCGCTCCGGTGATGCGGTCTGCGTATACGGTCCGCTTCTCTTGAAAGCCCGCCCCGCTGATACCCCGCGCCCCGCCTCCGCGCTATCCATCCCGTGGCACACGGGTGCCGGTGGGCCGCCGTGCGATGCCCCAGCGCACCAAGTAGTTGCGAACCGTCGAAACACTCACCCCGTACCGAGTGGCCAGTTCGCGTAAC
>NZ_LIRJ01000432.1 GCF_001419745.1 Streptomyces silaceus
CCGGGCAGCGATAAGTGTGGCTCCAGCTCCGGCGCAGGCGGGGTATGCGCGCGGTGCCGGGTGCGGGGACGGAACCGTGGCGTAGGCACCTCCCAAGGCGCCCCGCCAGATCACGCCGCGGACATCACCCGTTCCAGACCGTCGAAGTCCTCCACGCACTTGCCGCAGCCCAGCGCCACGCTGTCCAGCGGATCCTCGGCGACGAACACCGGGATCCCCGTCGCCGAGGCGAGGCGCAGATCGAGGCCGGGAAGGAGCGCGCCGCCACCCGTGAGGACGATGCCGTGCTCCATGATGTCGCCGGACAGCTCCGGCGGGCACTCCTCCAGCGTCGTCTTGACCGCCGCGATGATCTGCTCGACCGGCTCGTCCAGCGCGGCCCGCACCTCGCGCGCGGTGAGGTCCACGGTCTTCGGCAGACCGCCCACCTTCTCCCGCCCCCGCACGGTGAACGACCGCATCTCCAGGGCGTCCTCACCCGGCACCGGCCACGCCGACCCGATGTTCACCTTGATGTCCTCGGCGGTGCGCTCACCGATCAGCAGCGCGTGCTCCTTGCGCACGAAGTCGGTGATGGCCGCGTCGAGCCGGTCACCGCCCACCCGCAGGGACTGCGCCGTGACGATCCCGCCCAGGGAGATCACGGCGACCTCGGTGGTCCCGCCGCCGATGTCGACGACCATCGAGCCGCGCGGCTCGGCGACCGGCAGACCGGCCCCGATGGCCGCCGCCATCGGCTCCTCGACGAGGTGCACGGCCCGCGCCCCGGCCCGCTGCGACGCGTGCACGATCGCGCGCCGCTCCACGGGAGTGACCCCGCTCGGCACGCACACGACCATGCGCGTACGCGGCCGGCGCCCCGGCACGGCCTTGCGGACGAAGTGCCGGATCATCTCCTCGGCCGCCTCGTAGTCACTGATCACGCCGTCCCGCAGCGGGCGGATCGCGGTGATGGACCCGGGCGTGCGCCCGATGGTCTCCTTGGCCTCCGCCCCCACGGCGAGCGCCCCGCCCTTGCCCTCCCGCACGGCCACCACGGACGGCTCGTTGAGCACGATCCCCTGGCCGCGGACGTAGAGGAGCGTATTCGCTGTGCCGAGGTCGATACCTATGTCCATGATCGCCAAGTTTGCCCGGCGCCCCCCGAAAGCGGAGGGACCAAGGTCCCGAAACGGACGGGCCGAAGGTCCTGACGAAGGTCCCGTAAGCGGAACGAGCTCCCCCCGGGGGAGCCTCGCGGACGCCGACCGGAGGTCCTGGCGGCGAGTGTCGGTGGTGCTCCGTAGACTGGCGTACGTGAGTGAGCTCCCCCCGCACGACGACGACCGCCCCGCCGACCCGGACGACGCCTTCGAGGACATCGTCGGGGCCGAGACCGACCGCGACCCCGACCTCGCGGTGATCGAGGCGGGCAGCCGCACCCTGCGCACCCAGGCAGGACCGCCCGAGAGCGACGTCCCCGCCCGCCCCGCCGACCCCGAGGTCGACCGGGCGCTGCGCGCGGTCGAGACGGAGCTGGCGGGCCGCTGGGGCGAGACCAAGCTGGAGCCCTCCGTCAGCCGCATCGCCGCGCTGATGGACGTCCTGGGCGAGCCCCAGCGCGCGTACCCCTCGATCCACATCACGGGGACGAACGGCAAGACGTCCACGGCCCGCATGATCGAGGCCCTCTTCTCCGCCTTCGAGCTGCGCACGGGGCGCTACACGTCCCCGCACGTCCAGTCGATCACCGAGCGGATCAGCCTGGACGGCGCCCCCATCGACGCCGAGCGCTTCGTCGAGACGTACGACGACATCAAGCCGTATGTGGAGATGGTCGACTCCCAGCAGGAGTACCGCCTCTCCTTCTTCGAGGTCCTCACCGGCATGGCGTACGCCGCCTTCGCGGACGCCCCCGTGGACGTGGCCGTCGTCGAGGTCGGCATGGGCGGCAGCTGGGACGCGACGAACGTGATCGACGGCTCGGTCGCCGTCATCACCCCCATCGACCTGGACCACACGGACCGCCTGGGCTCCACGCCCGGCGAGATCGCCAAGGAGAAGTCCGGCATCATCAAGCCGGACGCCACGGTGATCATGTCCCAGCAGCCGGTGGACGCCGCCAAGGTCATCCTGAAGAAGGCCGTCGAGGTCGACGCGACGGTGGCCCGCGAGGGCCTGGAGTTCGGCGTCGTCGCCCGCCAGGTCGCGGTCGGCGGCCAGCTCCTGACCCTGCGCGGACTCGGCGGGGAGTACGAGGAGGTCTTCCTTCCCCTGCACGGCGAGCACCAGGCGCACAACGCCGCGGTGGCGCTCGCCGCCGTCGAGGCCTTCTTCGGCATCGGCTCGCAGCACGCGCGCCCGCTGGACATCGAGACGATCCGCAAGGCGTTCGCCACGGTCTCCTCGCCCGGCCGTCTGGAGGTCGTGCGCCGCTCGCCGACGATCGTCCTGGACGCCGCGCACAACCCGGCGGGCGCCCGCGCCACCGCCGCCGCGATCAGCGAGGTCTTCGACTTCAGCCGGCTCATCGGCGTCGTCGGCGCGAGCGGCGACAAGGACGTGCGGGGCTTCCTGGAGGCCTTCGAACCGATCTTCGCCGAGATCGTCGTCACGCAGAACTCCAGCCACCGCTCGATGGACGCGGACGCGCTCGCCGCGATCGCCGTCGAGGTCTTCGGCGACGACCGCGTCCAGGTCGAGCCGCGCCTCGACGACGCCCTGGAGGCCGCGATCACCCTCGCCGAGGAAGAGGGGGAGTACGCCGGCGGCGGCGTCCTGGTCACCGGTTCCGTCATCACGGTCGGCGAGGCCCGACTGCTCCTGGGGAGGGGCTGACTCCTGTGCGTACGCTCTGTGCTTCGACGCTGATCGGCGAGTTCTTCGTCATCGGCTTCGCCGGTCTGGTCGCCATGAAGGACCCGGACCTGTCCATGGGCACGGTCTGGACGGTCAGCGGTCTCGCGATGCTGCTGTGCGTGCTGCTGTGCGGGGTGATCACGCGGCCGGGCGGTGTGCAGCTGGGGTGGGCCCTGCAGGTCGGTCTGATCGCGAGCGGTTTCGTGGTGCCGACGATGTTCTTCATGGGCGCGGTGTTCGCCGGGCTGTGGGGGGCTTCGGTGCATTTCGGCCGGAAGGTCGACGAGGCGAAGGCCAGGTTCGCCGCGCAGTCCGCCGAGGCGGAGGCTGCCTGAGGCCGCGGTCGGGGGCCCGGCACCGGCGGGCCGTGCCCACCCGTGCCGCCCTGCGGCACGAGGGCCCACGGCCGGTCGGTAAGGTGCGGGCCAATCCCACTTCATGACACCTCTTGGAGCCGCACATGAGCCAGCGCACCCTCGTCCTGCTGAAGCCCGACGCCGTTCGTCGTGGTCTGATCGGCGAGATCATCGGCCGCATCGAGCGCAAGGCGGGCTGGACGATCTCCGCGCTGGAGCTGCGCTCGCTCGACCAGGACACCCTGGAGCAGCACTACGGCGAGCACAAGGGCAAGCCTTTCTACGAGCCGCTGGTCGCCTTCATGTCGTCCGGCCCCGTCGTCGCGCTCGTCGTCGAGGGCGAGCGTGTCATCGAGGGCGTGCGCGCGCTCGCGGGTCCGACCGACCCGATCGCCGCCGCGCCCGGCTCGATCCGCGGCGACTTCGGCACCATCGTCCGCGAGAACCTGATCCACGCCTCGGACTCCGAGGAGTCCGCCGAGCGCGAGCTCAAGATCTTCTTCCCGGGCGTCGCGTAGCCGCACGGCCGAGCGCCGTCGAGCGATTCTGACGTCAAGTCAGAAAGTCGCCGCCCCGACCTGGGACGGCCGAAGAAATTCGGCCGTCCCTTGGCATATGCACCCCAATTGGGGGAACCCGTGCCTCCGATGGCACGTCTCCAAGGGCGGGGCGGCACATCATCTGCTGACAATGGCGAAGACCCTCGCGCCGTCTTCGCGCGGCCGAGACTACGATGGAAGCCTCCACTGCCACACAGCACCCACCTCGCCTACCTAAAAAGCCATCACACGCTCCACTAGGGAAGGCCAGACGCATCCTCATGGGGAACAACATGTCGTTCATCGGCCGTGACATGGCTGTCGACCTCGGGACCGCCAACACGCTGGTGTACGTCAGGGGTCGGGGGATCGTACTCAACGAACCGTCGGTCGTCGCGATCAACACCAACACCGGTGGCATTCTCGCGGTCGGTGCCGAAGCGAAGAAGATGATCGGGCGCACGCCCGGCAACATCGTCGCGGTGCGCCCGCTCAAGGACGGCGTCATCGCCGACTTCGAGATCACCGAGCGCATGCTCCGCTACTTCATCCTGAAGATCCACAAGCGGCGCTACCTCGCCCGCCCGCGCGTCGTCGTCTGTGTGCCCTCGGGCATCACGGGAGTCGAGCGCCGCGCCGTCATCGAGGCCTCCTCGCAGGCCGGCGCGCGCCAGGTGCACATCATCGAGGAGCCCATGGCGGCGGCCATCGGCTCCGGCCTGCCGGTCCACGAGGCCACGGGGAACATGGTGGTGGACATCGGCGGCGGCACCACCGAGGTCGCGGTCATCTCGCTCGGCGGAATCGTCACGGCGCAGTCCATCCGCGTCGCCGGTGACGAGCTGGACAACGCGATCATCCAGCACATCAAGAAGGAGTACTCCCTCCTCCTCGGCGAGCGCACGGCCGAGCAGATCAAGATCACCATCGGTTCGGCGTACGACATGGACGCCGACGAGCACACCGAGATCCGCGGCCGGGACCTGGTCTCCGGGCTGCCCAAGACCGTCGTCATCTCCGCCGCCGAGGTCCGCAAGGCCATCGAGGAGCCGGTCAACGCGATCGTCGACGCGGTCAAGACCACCCTGGACAAGTGCCCGCCGGAGCTGTCGGGTGACGTCATGGACCGCGGCATCGTTCTCACGGGTGGCGGCGCCCTGCTGCGCGGCCTCGACGAGCGGCTGCGCCGGGAGACCGGCATGCCGATCCACATCGCCGAGGACCCGCTCGACAGCGTGGCGCTCGGCTCCGGCAAGTGCGTGGAGGAGTTCGAGGCGTTGCAGCAGGTGCTCGACGCCCAGCCGCGCAGATGACCAGGGCGCGCACGCCCTGAACGGGGGTCCGCCGTACGAGTGCCTGCCACCTCGTGCGGCGGATCGTTGATATATAGGCAAGGCACAAGATTCCCCAGAACCCCGTGGAACCCGCAGATTCCGCGGAATCCGATTGAGGAAGGCACGCCGCCGCACGTGAGGGACACACGAGAGAGCCGGCTGCTCCTGGTGCTGCTGATCGCCATCGCGTTCGCTTTGATCACGGTGGACATCCGCGGAGGCGAGGATTCACCGGTCGACGGTGCCCGCCAGGCCGCCGCCACCGTCTTCGGTCCGGTCGAGGAGGGGGTGTCCTCGGCCGTCGACCCGATCGGCAACGCCATCGGCGCGGTCCGCGACTCCGGTGACCGCCACGACCGCATCGCCGAACTGGAGCGGCAGAACGCCGCCCTGAAGGCCAAGCTCGGCAGCGACGACCGCAACCGCAGCCGGGTGCGCCAGCTCGACAGCATGCTGAAGAAGGCGGGCGCGGGGCAGTACGGCATCAAGGGCGCCGAGGTCATCGGGATAGGAGCGGCCCAGGGCTTCTCCTGGACCGTCACCATCGACGCCGGCGCGAACGACGGACTCAAGCGCGACATGACCGTCCTGAACGGCGACGGCCTGGTCGGCCGCGTCACCACGGTCGGCCCGAACACCGCGACCGTCCTGCTCGCCAACGACCCCGACTTCACCGTCGGCACCCGCATGGAGAAGACCGACGAGCTCGGCTTCGCCACCGGCCAGGGCGACCGCCCCCTGTCCGTCCAGCTGCTCAACGGCAAGGCCAAGGTCAAGAAGGGCGACCGCCTGGTCACCTTCGGCTCGCAGGCCGACAAGCCGTTCGTGCCCGGCGTCCCGGTCGGCGAGGTCGTCCGCGTCGACCCCTCGGGCGGCGACCTGACGCGCAACGTCTACGTGAAGCCGTACGTCGGGTTCACCAAGCTCGACATCGTCGGCGTCGTCGTCGAGGCGCCCCGCGAGGACCCGCGCGACACGGTCCTGCCGCCCAAGCCCGCGAAGCCCAAGCCGACCCCGACGGTGACCGTCACGGCCACCCCGTCAGGACAGCCCCAGACCGGCAACGGCGACGAGCAGTAGGAGACCGGACCATGCGCTTCAACCGAATCCTGCTCTCCACCACGCTGGTCGTCGTCGCCCTGGTCATCCAGGTCAGTGTCCTGGCCCGGCTGCAACTGCCCGGCGCCGTACCGGACCTGGTGCTGCTCACCGTCCTCGGCCTCGCCCTGGTCTACGGCCACGTCGGCGGCGCCCTCATCGGCTTCGGCGCCGGACTGCTCAGCGACCTCGCGCCGCCCGCCGACCACGCCGCCGGGCGGTACGCGCTCGTGCTCTGCGTCATCGGCTACCTCGCCGGACTCGCCAAGCCCGAGGGCGGCCGGCTCCGCTCCGCCACCGGCCCGCTCGTCGTGGTCGTCGGCGCCGCCATCGGATCGACCCTGCTGTACGCGGGCGTCGGCTCCCTCGTCGGCGACACCGCCGCCCGCCATGTGGGCCTGGGCGGACTGCTGTTCACCGCCGCGCTCTACGACCTGCTGCTCGCGCCGTTCACCGTGCCGCTGATCATCGCGCTCGCCCGCCGCGCCGAGAACGACCCGCTGGGCGAGAACTCCCCGGCCAACAAGGCGGCCGACGTCTCGTCCGGCTGGCTTTCGTCGGGCACCGGACTGCGCATCGGCAACCAGCGCGGCGGCCTGCGGGCGAAGGCCGCCAAGGCCCGGGTCGCCCGCGCCGGACGCATCAAGGGGGTCAAGCGCCTGTGAGGTCGCAGCACTTCGCCGACCGCACCGAAGGACCGGGCAGGGGACGCACCAGGGGAGGGGAGAAGTGACCAACATTCCGGAGACCGGACGGACCCCACGGGTCCAGATCCGGCTCGTCGTCATCCAGATCCTCGTCGTCTCCCTCCTGCTCACCCTCGGCGGCCGCCTCTGGTACCTCCAGATCCGCAACGGCGACGAGTACGCCAAGGAGGCCTCCGGCAACCACGTCCAGCAGGTCGTCCAGCCCGCCGTGCGCGGCTCGATCCTGGACGCGCGCGGGGTGCCGATCGCCGACAACCAGACCCGTCTCGTCGTCTCCGCGTCCCGCACGGACCTGATGAAGATGAAGGACGACGGCAAGGCGGTCCTCGCCAAGCTCGCCGACGTGCTCGGCATGAGCACCAAGGACGTCTCCGACAAGGTCCGCCTCTGCGACTCCAAGACCCCCCAGCCCTGCTGGAACGGCTCGCCCTACCAGCCGATCCCGATCACCGACGAGGCCACGCCCAAGCAGGCCCTCCAGATCCGTGAGCGCTCCGAGGACTTCCCCGGCATCACCGCCGAGCCCACCGCCGTGCGCCGCTACGCCGCCCCCGGCAAGTCCAACACCGCGCAGGTCCTCGGCTACCTCTCGCCGGTCACCGACGAGGAGATCAACAAGGCCAAGGACAGCGACTCGCCCTACCTGCGCTCCGACCAGGTGGGCCGCTCCGGCCTGGAGCGGACGTACGACAAGCAGCTGCGCGGCAAGGCCGGAGTCACCCGCTACGAGGTCGACAACCTCGGCCGCGTCATCGGCAAGGCCAAGTCCGACAAGGCCGAGCCCGGGGCGAACGTCGTCACCAGCATCGACGCACGCGTGCAGGCCGTCTCCGAGTACTGGCTCGACCACGCGATGAAGAAGGCCCGCCAGGAGTTCGACAAGAACACCGGCGAGAACTACAAGGCCGACGCGGGCGCCGTCGTCGTCATGGAGAACAAGACCGGCCGCATCATCTCCATGGCCTCCAACCCGTCGTACGACCCGAACGCCTGGGTCGGCGGCATCTCCGGCAAGGACTACGCCAAGCTCACCGGCAAGAACTCCAACTACCCGCTGCTGAACCGCGCCATCCAGGGCCAGGCCGCCCCCGGCTCGATCTTCAAGGTCATCCCGACCACCGCCGCCGTCAACGCGGGCTACCAGTTCAACGGCCGCTACCCGTGCCCCAGCTCGTACTCCATCGGCGGCCAGACCTTCAAGAACTTCGAGTCCAAGGGCCACGGCAACATCACCCTCGGCCAGGCGCTGGAGGTCTCCTGCGACACCGTCTTCTACAAGCTCTCGCACGACCAGTGGGCCAAGGACGGCGGCAACAAGCCCAAGAAGGACGCCAAGGACTGGTTCTACAAGACCGCCCACCAGTTCGGCCTCGGCAAGGAGACCGGCGTCGACCTCCCCAACGAGGTCAGCGGCCGCGTCCCGGACCGCCAGTGGAAGAAGGACTACTGGAAGGCCAACAAGGACGCCTGGTGCAAGCAGGGCAAGAAGAGCGGCGACTACGCCGAGCGCATCGCGTACGAGAACTGCCTCGAAGGCATGAAGATGCGCGCCGGTGACTCCGTCAACTACTCCATCGGCCAGGGCGACACCCTCGTCACGCCGATCCAGATGGCCACGATCTACTCCGCCATCGCCAACGGCGGCACCCTGTACGACCCCACCGTCGGCAAGGCGATCATCAGCGCCGACGGCAAGCGGGTCGAGGAGATCCGGCCCAAGTCGCACGGCAAGCTCCCGATGAACGCCGCGCTGCAGAAGGACATAGACGGTGCTCTCGCGGACGTCGCCACGCGCGGTACGGCCGCGTGGCGGTTCGGCGGCTGGCCGCAGGACAAGATCCCGATGCACGCCAAGACGGGTACGGCCGAGGTCTACGGCAAGCAGACCACCTCGTGGTTCGCGACGTACACCAAGGACTATTCGATCGTCATGACGATCTCCCAGGGTGGTACGGGCTCCGGTGCCTCCGGTCCCGCCGTCCGCAAGATCTACGACGCGATGTACGGCCTCGACGACAGCGGCAACCAGGACAAGAAGAAGGCCCTGCTGCCCGAGCCGCAGAAGAGCCTGCCGAAGATCGAGACCGACGGCTCCATCGACGCCCCGAAGATCAAGCCGTACAAGCCCGAGGCGCCCAAGCCGCCGGCCGAGCAGCAGGAACTCGCGGCCGGACCCACGGCCAACTGGAGGCGGGACTAGCCCATGACCGGCAATGGCTTCTCCGTCTCCGGATACGGACCCGAGCGCTCCTCGATGTCGCGGCTCCTGGCCCGCGACTCGATAGTGCGCCGGCTCGACTGGCCGATGCTCCTCGCGGCGCTCGCGCTCTCCGCGATCGGTGCCGCGCTCGTCTACTCGGCGACCCGCAACCGCACCGAACTGGTCGGCGACGACCCGTACGCCTTCCTGATCAAGCACGTCATCAACATCGGCATCGGCCTCGCCCTGATGACCGGCACCGTCTGGCTCGGCCACCGCACCCTGCGCACCGCCGTGCCGATCCTCTACGGCGTCTCCGTCTTCCTGGTGCTGCTCGTCCTCACCCCGCTCGGCGCGACCATCAACGGCGCCCACGCGTGGATCGTGATCGCGGGCCAGTCGCTCCAGCCGTCCGAGTTCTG
Source organism: Streptomyces silaceus (assembly GCF_001419745.1). Lineage (GTDB taxonomy): Bacteria > Actinomycetota > Actinomycetes > Streptomycetales > Streptomycetaceae > Streptomyces > Streptomyces silaceus. Next base: position 9,495 of record NZ_LIRJ01000432.1, read on the forward strand.
CAAGATCACGATCATCCTCGGCATGGCGATGCTGCTCGCCGCCCGCGTCGACGCGGGCGACAAGGAGCACCCCGACCACCGCACGGTCGTCCAGGCCCTCGGTCTCGCCGCCGTGCCGGTCATGATCGTCATGCTGATGCCCGACCTCGGCTCGGTCATGGTGATGGCGATGATCGTGCTCGGCGTGCTGCTCGCCTCGGGCGCCTCCAACCGCTGGGTGTTCGGACTGCTCGGCGCGGGCGCCCTCGGCGGCGTCGCCATATGGCAGCTCGGCGTCCTGGACGACTACCAGATCGCCCGCTTCGCGGCCTTCGCCAACCCCGCGCTCGACCCGGCGGGCGTCGGCTACAACACCAACCAGGCCCGCATCGCGATCGGCTCCGGCGGCCTCACCGGCACCGGCCTCACCAACGGGTCCCAGACCACCGGCCAGTTCGTCCCCGAGCAGCAGACCGACTTCGTCTTCACCGTCGCGGGCGAGGAGCTCGGCTTCGTGGGCGCGGGCGCGATCCTGCTCCTGCTCGGCGTCGTCCTGTGGCGCGCCTGCCGCATCGCCCGCGAGACCACCGAGCTGTACGGCACGATCGTCGCCGCCGGCATCATCGCCTGGTTCGCCTTCCAGGCCTTCGAGAACATCGGGATGACCCTCGGCATCATGCCGGTGGCGGGCCTCCCGCTGCCCTTCGTGTCCTACGGAGGCTCGTCGATGTTCGCCGTCTGGGTGGCCGTCGGACTCCTCCAGTCGATCAAGGTGCAGCGCCCCATGTCCGCCTGACCGCTCCACCGCGGGGCAGTCCCGCGACCGCCGTTGGCCGTCGCAGGGCTGCCCACTGCGCGCAATCGCGTCTAGATTCGGTGCATGGCCCAGACGAAGCGCGAGATCGAGCGGAAGTACGAGGTCGGGGCGGACCGGGCGCTGCCCGATCTGACCGGCGTCGCCGGGGTCGCGGACGTGGTCGACAAGGGCGTCGTCGAACTGGACGCCGTCTACTGGGACACCCCCGACCAACGCCTCGCCGCCGCCTCGATCACGCTGCGCCGCCGCACGGGCGGCGACGACGCGGGCTGGCACCTCAAACTCCCGGTGTCCCTCGCCGAGGGAGTGCGGGACGAGGTCCGGGCGCCGCTCTCGGCCACCGTGCCACGCGTGCTGGCCGGCCTCGTGCGCTCGCGGGTCCGCGAGGCCGAACTCGTCCCGCTCGTACGCCTGCTGTCCGCCCGCGACCTGCGCCACCTCGTCGACGCGGACGGCCATCTGCTCGCCGAGGTCAGCGTCGACGGCGTCCGCGCCGAGCGCCTCACCCGGGGCGGCCGCACCGCCGCCTGGACCGAGGCCGAGGTGGAGCTGGCCGACGACGGCGACCCGGCGCTCCTCGACAAGGTCGAGAAGAAGCTGAAGAAGGCGGGCGCCCGCCGCTCCGCCTCCCCGTCGAAGCTGGCCAGGGCGCTCACGGAGACCGAGCCGAAGCCGCCCAAGGGGCAGAAGGCCGAGAAGGCCGCCCCCGAGGGCGCGACCAGCAGCGGCAAGAAGGCCGGCAAGCGCGAGGCCGTCGCCGAGGCCGTGCGCGACGCGGTGGGCGACGCACCGGGCACCGCGGGCGACCACGTCCTCGCCTATCTGCGCGCCCAGCGCGACGCGATCGTCTCCCTCGACCCCGCCGTCCGCCGCGACCTGCCCGACTCCGTGCACCAGATGCGCGTCGCCACCCGTCGCATGCGCAGCGCCTTCCGTACGTACAAGAAGATCCTCGACCGCACGGTCACCGACCCCGTCGGCGAGGAACTCAAGTGGCTCGCGGGCGAGTTGGGCGTCGACCGCGACCAGGAGGTGCTCACCGAGCGGTTCACCGCACGGATCGCCGCGCTGCCCAGGACGCTGCTGCTCGGCCCCGTGCGCGGGCGGCTGCGCATCTGGACCGTCGCCCGCCGCACCGGCTCGCGCCGTCGCACGGTCGCCGTGCTCGACGGCAAGCGCTACCTCGCGCTCCTGGACACCGTCGACGCGCTGCTCGCCGCGCCCCCGCTGCTCCCCGCCGCCTCCGCGCCGGCCGCACAGGCGCTGCCCAAGGCGGTCCTCAAGGACTACGACCGCCTCGCCGCCCGCGTCGAGCACGCCCTGGAGCTGCCCGCGGGACAGGACCGCGACCTGGCCATGCACGACGCCCGCAAGGCCGCCAAGCGCGCCCGGTACGCGGGCGAGGCGGCCGTCCCCGCCCTCGGCCGGCCCGCGGGCCGGTTCGCGAAGCGGATGAAGGCCGTGCAGACCGTGCTCGGCGAGCACCAGGACAGCGTGGTGGCCCGCGACGCCCTGCGCACCCTGGCGGTCCAGGCGCACCTGGCGGGGGAGTCCGCCTTCACCTGGGGCCTCCTCTACGGCCAGGAGGAAGCGGCCGCCGCGGACCAGGAGCGGGAACTGCCGGCGGTGTGGGCCGAGGCGTCCCGGGGGAAACTGCGGGCGGCGCTGGGGGCCTGAATGCCGGGGTACGCTTGATGGTCACCCCTGCCGGCTCATGAAGGTTCGCGATGTCTGTCGAATCGGTCTTCCCACAGCTCGAAGCTCTGCTCCCGCATGTGCAGAAGCCAATCCAGTACGTCGGCGGTGAGCTGAACTCCACCGTCAAGCCGTGGGACTCGTGCGACGTCCGCTGGGCGCTCATGTACCCGGACGCGTACGAGGTGGGGCTGCCCAACCAGGGCGTCATGATCCTGTACGAGGTCCTCAACGAGCGCGAGGGCGTCCTGGCCGAGCGCACGTACAGCGTGTGGCCGGACCTGGAGGCCCTGATGCGCGAGCACCAGGTCCCGCAGTTCACGGTGGACAGCCACCGCCCGGTGAAGGCGTTCGACGTCTTCGGGCTCAGCTTCTCCACGGAGCTCGGCTACACCAACATGCTCGCCGCCCTCGACCTCGCGGGGATCCCGCTGGAGTCGAAGGACCGCGGTCTGGACGACCCGATCGTGCTCGCCGGCGGCCACGCGGCCTTCAACCCGGAGCCGATCGCCGACTTCATCGACGCCGCGATCATCGGCGACGGCGAGCAGGCCGTGCTCGACATGACCGAGATCATCCGCCAGTGGAAGGCCGAGGGCCGTCCCGGCGGGCGCGAGGAGGTCCTCTTCCGCCTCGCGAGGACCGGCAGTGTGTACATCCCGGCGTTCTACGACGTCGAGTACCTCCCGGACGGCCGCATCGGCCGCGTCGTGCCCAACAGGTCGGGCGTGCCGTGGCGCGTGTCCAAGCACACCGTCATGGACCTCGACGAGTGGCCCTACCCCAAGCAGCCCCTCGTCCCGCTCGCCGAGACCGTCCACGAGCGCATGTCCGTGGAGATCTTCCGCGGCTGCACCCGCGGCTGCCGTTTCTGCCAGGCCGGCATGATCACGCGCCCCGTGCGGGAGCGAAGCATCACCGGCATCGGCGAGATGGTGGACAAGGGCCTCAAGGCGACCGGCTTCGAGGAGGTCGGCCTGCTCTCGCTGTCGAGCGCCGACCACTCCGAGATCGGCGAGGTCGCCAAGGGCCTCGCGGACCGGTACGAGGAGGACAAGATCGGTCTGTCCCTCCCGTCGACCCGCGTGGACGCCTTCAACGTCGACCTGGCCAACGAGCTCACGCGCAACGGCCGCCGCTCCGGCCTCACCTTCGCCCCCGAGGGCGGCAGTGAGCGCATGCGCAAGGTCATCAACAAGATGGTCTCGGAAGAGGACCTCATCCGCACCGTCGCCACCGCGTACGGCAACGGCTGGCGCCAGGTGAAGCTGTACTTCATGTGCGGCCTGCCCACCGAGACCGACGAGGACGTCCTCCAGATCGCCGACATGGCGATGAACGTGATCCAGAAGGGCCGCGAGGTCTCCGGGTCGAACGACATCCGCTGCACGGTCTCGATCGGCGGCTTCGTGCCCAAGCCGCACACGCCGTTCCAGTGGGCCCCGCAGCTCTCCTCCGAGGAGACGGACGCCCGCCTGGAGAAGCTCCGCGACAAGATCCGCGGCGACAAGAAGTACGGCCGCTCGATCGGCTTCCGCTACCACGACGGCAAGCCCGGCATCGTCGAGGGCCTGCTCTCGCGCGGCGACCGCCGCATCGGCGCCGTCATCCGCGCCGTCTACGACGACGGCGGCCGCTTCGACGGCTGGCGCGAGCACTTCTCGTACGACCGCTGGATGCAGTGCGCCGACAAGACGCTGCCCGGGATGGGCGTCGACGTCGACTGGTACACCACGCGCGAGCGCACCTACGAGGAGGTCCTGCCCTGGGACCACCTGGACTCCGGTCTCGACAAGGACTGGCTCTGGGAGGACTGGCAGGACTCGCTCGACGAGACCGAGGTCGAGGACTGCCGCTGGACCCCGTGCTTCGACTGCGGCGTCTGCCCGCAGATGGACACGCACATCCAGATCGGCCCGACCGGCAAGAAGCTCCTGCCGCTCACGGTCGTGAAGTAACGGGCGCCCTTCGCATCCGAACCGGCACGGCACGCGTCTAGAACCACATGGACCTGGAGAAACGGCCTCAGCCCGAGGGGCCGCGGCAGCAGCCCCCGCAGCCCGCACCGCAGCCGCGGCCGCAGCAGGCCGAGGGCTGTCTCGCCGTCGCGATCCGCCTTCCCGTGCGGATCGTCGTGCTCGTCCTCGTCGTGCCGGTTCGCCTGGTGTGGGACGCGCTCGCCGTGTGCGGGCGCTTCCTGTACCTCAGGGCGCTCCGGCCCGTCGGACGCGCCCTCGGCACCGCGCTGACCTGGCTCCTCAAGGCCGTCTTCGTGTGGCCGTGGGTGGGCCTGTGGCGGTACGTGCTCGTGCCGGTCGGCCACGGCATCGGTTGGCTGGCACACGTGCTGGTCGTGGTGCCCGCCGTCTGGCTGTACGAGCGGGTCCTGACGCCCCTCGGCCACGGCATCGCCTGGCTGGGCCGGACCCTCGTCGTGACCCCGGCGACCTGGTTCTACGCGAGCGTGCTGACCCCGATCGGCCACGGCATCGCCTGGCTCGCGCGGGCCGTCGGCAGCGGGGCCAAGGCCGCCGGACGGGGCATCGGCGCCGTCCTGGCATGGCTGTTCAAGGCGGTCTTCGTCTGGCCGTGGGTCGGCCTGTGGCGATACGTGGTCGTGCCGGTCGGCATCGCGCTCGCCTGGCTCGGGACCGTGCTGGTCGTGGTGCCCGCGCTCTGGCTGTACCGCCACGTGCTCACGCCCGTCGGACACGGCATCGCCTGGCTGGCGCGCGGCACCTGGACCGTTCTCGCCACGCTCTGCCGCTGGATCTTCGTCGTCCCCGCCGTCGCCCTGTGGCGGTGGGTGCTCGCGCCCGTCGGCCGGGCGATCGCCGTCGTCGCCCGCGAGATCGGCGACGCGCTCGGACACGCCTGGCGCGTCGCCGGACACCTCTCGCTGGTCGTGGGCCGCTTCCTCGGCACGCTCCTTCGGTGGATCTTCGTCGAGCCGGTGCGCTGGGCGTACCGCACGATCCTCACCCCCGTCGGCCACGTGGTCCGCGACGCCGTGTGGCGGCCCGCCGCCAAGGCGGTCAAGGACGCCGGACGCGCGACCCGGCAGGCCCTCGCCTCCGCCCGGGACAGCGTGCGCCAGGCACGGGCCGACGTGCGCCGCATGCTGTTCGGCGCGCCGAAGGAGCCGGTCCCGGTGGCCGCGGGGCCGGGAGAGCCGGTACCGGTCCCGGTGGCCCGGCGGGAACCGGACACGCCGGAGCCGCGTAACCTAGAGAAGAACCCCGGGAGTGCAGTTTCCCCGCATGCGCGGGGGTGACCCGACTGGACGACGCTGGGTAAGCGTCACCCGGACTGCTCCCCGCCCGCGCGGGGATGTTCCCGGACCGCACACAAGGAGACGTTCCACTGGGCAAGCGACAGCCCGAAGGCCCGCCGCCCGCACCCGCGGTGCAGCGCATCCGACTGCGTTACACCAAGCGCGGCCGCCTCCGGTTCACCAGCCACCGTGACTTCCAGCGCGCCTTCGAGCGTGCGCTGCGCCGCGCCGAGGTGCCCATGGCGTACTCGGCGGGGTTCACACCGCACCCCAAGGTGTCGTACGCCAATGCCGCACCCACCGGCACGGGCAGTGAGGCCGAGTACCTGGAGATCGCGCTCACCGCGCCGCGCGACCCGGAGACGCTCCGCGTGCTCCTCGACGAGTCGATGCCCGCCGGGCTCGACATCGTCGACGCCGTCGAGTCCCGCACGTCCGGGCTCGCCGACCGGCTGACGGCCTCCGTCTGGGAGCTGCGCCTGGACGGCGTGGAGAGCGCCGAGGCGGCCCGCGCCGCCGAGCTGTTCACCGCCGCCGAGCGGGTCGAGGTGCAGCGACGCACCAAGAACGGCATCCGCACCTTCGACGCGCGCGAGGCCGTCGTGAGCCTCGCGGCGACCGCCGACGGCGAATCGACCACTCACGACGCTGATAGGCCGAGCGACAAGCCCTGTGCGATACTGCGGCTGGTTGTTCGGCACGTGACACCTGCCGTACGACCTGACGACGTCCTGTCCGGTCTCCGAGCTGTGGCCGACCTGGCGCCGCCGGTCCCCGCAGCGGTGACCAGGCTGGCGCAGGGGCTTTTCGATGAAGAGACCGGCACGGTGACCGACCCGCTCGCGCCCGACCGCGAGGCAGTCACGGCCGCTCCACCCACGGCCGCCGTCTCTGCCGCCGCGAAGGCGCCGGCGCCGGAAGGCCCCCGTTAGGGACGTACGTCAACGCGCAGCCCTCGTACTCGGGAGCCACCTGGGTCGGGCAGCGCACTGACCGAGACTTTCGCCAGGCCGTCCGCACATGGGCGTACGGAACCGGCGAGACAAGACATAGAGAGCTCCCGTGCGGCGCCCGCGCCCCGGATGGCGGCCTTGCGCATGCAGCGCTGGCCGCGGACATCACCGGACCAGGCGCGGCGCCCGGGAGCGTGACGGGAGAACCGCCCGCATGCTTGAGCCGAACGAACCCGCTGAGGGCTCGCAGAACGACACCCCCAGCGACACCCTGCCGCCGCGCCGTCGGCGCCGTGCGGCGTCGCGTCCCGCGGGACCGCCCGCCGGCACCGCGGAAGCCGCGGCCCCGGCCATACCGGCCACCCCCGCCGACGAGAACGCCGAGGTCGAGGAGACCGAGGAGACCGCCGAGGCGGTCGAGACCCCCGTGGTCGCCGAGCCCGAGCCCGAGGCGGCCCCGGCTCCGCGCCGCCGCCGTGCGACCCGCCGCGCCTCCGCGCCGGCCGGTGCGCCGCAGACCGCCGAGGTGACGGAGCCCGCCGCCCCGGCGCCCGCGCCCGTCGAGGAGAAGGCCGCGGAGCCCGCCGAGGAGGCCGCGCCCGCGCCGCGTACGCGCCGCCGTGCGACCCGCCGTGCCTCCGCGCCCGCCGGTGCGCCGGCCGCCGCCGAGGAGACCGCCGCCCCCGTGGCCGCGGCCCCCGCCGAGCCCGAGACGCAGGCCGAGCCCGAGGCCCGGCCCGAGCCGGTCGCCGACGACGCCGCGCCGCGCCGTACGCGCCGCCGCGCCACCCGCAGCGTGTCCGCGCCCGTCGCCGGTGAGGCGAAGGCCGAGGAGAAGGCCCCGGCGAAGGCCGAGGAGAAGACTGCGGAGAAGCCCGCCGCCAAGGCCGAGAAGGCCCCGGCGAAGGCCGCCGTCGCGGAGGCCCCCGCCTCCGCCGCTGCCCCCGCCGCCGACGCCGAGTCCGCGGACGACGACGCCCCCCGTGGGCGTACGCGTCGCCGCGCCACCCGCAAGGCCGCCGCCACCGGCTTCTCCGCGCCGTCCGCGCAGAAGGCCCGCAAGGCGGCCCGGAGCGACGACGCCGACGAGGACGGCCGCAAGCCCGGCCGCCCGGCCGTCGCCGTCTTCCAGGCGCCCGTGTTCGCCGAGCCGATGTTCCAGACCCCGGAGCGCGCCGCCGCCGCGGCCGCCGCCGAGGCCGCGGAGGAGGCCGCCGAGCAGCCCGCCCCCGTGGCCGAGGAGGAGACCGCCCCGCGCAGGCGCCGCCGCCGTCGCGCCGCCGACGAGCAGCCCGCCGCCGAGGAGCGCGAGAGCGTCAGGGCCGAGGTCGTCGAGACCGCCGCCGACGAGGAGGTCGCCGAGCCGGTCGAGGACGCCGCCGAGCAGGCCGAGTCCGACGACGACTCGGAGGAGTCCGGCGAGCGCCAGGGCCGCCGTCGCCGTCGTGGTGGCCGCCGCCGTCGCCGCGGTGACTCCGCCGAGCACGACGCCGAGCAGGGCGACGCGGCCGAGTCGGACGACACCGCCGCCGAGCAGTCCGACGAGGACGGCGCGGAGGCCGCCGAGCCGGAGGCCGAGGAGTCGGAGGAGTCCGCCCCGGAGTCCGGTTCCGGCTCCAGCAGCAGCCGTCGGCGCCGTCGTCGCCGTCGCCGTGCCGGTGACTCCGGCGAGGGCGAGCCGAGCGACGGCGACCCCGAGCGCACGGTCGTCAAGGTCCGTGAGCCGCGCAAGAAGGACGAGCGCGAGTCCGGCGCCGACGAGGTCCAGTCGATCAAGGGCTCGACACGTCTGGAGGCCAAGAAGCAGCGCCGCCGCGAGGGCCGGGAGCAGGGCCGCCGCCGGGTGCCGATCATCACCGAGGCCGAGTTCCTGGCGCGCCGCGAGGCCGTCGAGCGCGTGATGGTCGTCCGGCAGAACGGCGAGCGCACCCAGATCGGCGTCCTTGAGGACAACGTGCTCGTGGAGCACTACGTCAACAAGGAGCAGGCCACCTCGTACGTCGGCAACGTCTACCTGGGCAAGGTCCAGAACGTGCTGCCGTCGATGGAGGCCGCCTTCATCGACATCGGCAAGGGCCGCAACGCCGTGCTGTACGCCGGTGAGGTCAACTTCGAGGCGCTCGGCATGGCCAACGGCCCCCGGCGCATCGAGTCCGCCCTCAAGTCCGGCCAGTCGGTCCTCGTGCAGGTCACCAAGGACCCGATCGGCCACAAGGGCGCCCGTCTGACCAGCCAGGTCTCGCTGCCGGGCCGCTACCTCGTGTACGTGCCCGAGGGCTCGATGACCGGCATCAGCCGCAAGCTGCCCGACACCGAGCGCGCGCGTCTGAAGACCATCCTCAAGAAGATCGTCCCCGAGGACGCGGGCGTCATCGTGCGCACCGCGGCCGAGGGCGCGAGCGAGGACGAGCTGCGCCGTGACGTCGAGCGTCTGCAGGCGCAGTGGGAGGACATCCAGAAGAAGGCGAAGGCGACCTCGACGAGCTCGCCGAGCCTGCTGTACGGCGAGCCGGACATGACCGTCCGCGTCGTCCGCGACATCTTCAACGAGGACTTCTCCAAGGTCATCGTCAGCGGCGACGACGCGTGGCAGACCATCCACGGCTACGTCTCGCACGTCGCGCCCGACCTGGCGGACCGGCTGTCCAAGTGGACGTCCGAGGTCGACGTCTTCGCGACGTACCGCATCGACGAGCAGCTCGCCAAGGCGCTGGACCGCAAGGTCTGGCTGCCGAGCGGTGGTTCGCTGGTGATCGACAAGACCGAGGCGATGGTCGTCGTCGACGTCAACACCGGCAAGTTCACCGGTCAGGGCGGCAACCTCGAAGAGACCGTGACGAGGAACAACCTCGAGGCGGCCGAGGAGATCGTGCGCCAGCTGCGGCTGCGCGACCTGGGCGGCATCGTCGTCATCGACTTCATCGACATGGTCCTGGAGTCCAACCGGGACCTCGTGCTGCGGCGCCTGCTCGAATGCCTGGGCAGGGACCGTACGAAGCACCAGGTCGCCGAGGTCACCTCGCTGGGCCTGGTCCAGATGACCCGCAAGCGGGTGGGCCAGGGCCTGCTGGAGTCCTTCTCCGAGACCTGCGTCCACTGCAACGGCCGCGGCGTCATCGTGCACATGGAGCAGCCGACGTCCTCCGGTGGCGGCGGCAAGCGCAAGAAGCGCGGGCGCGGCGGTGCGGACCACCAGGACCACGGTCACGAGCACACGCACGAGACGGAGCAGCCGGAGGGCTCGGCGGAGACCGAGACCGAGGCCGAGGTGGCCGCCGAGGTCGCCGCTCCGGTGGCGCTGCCCGAGCCCGAGTTCGTCCCGGACGAGGAGCTGTACAGCAGCGCGGCCGAGGCCGAGGCCGCCGCTTCCCGCGGCCGTTCGCGGCGCCGGGCGACCCGGCGCGCGTCGGCTCCGGCGGGTGCGCCGCGGGCGGAGTCCGCTCCGGTCGAGGCCCCGAAGGACGAGGCCGCGCAGGCCGACGCCCCCAAGGCGGCCTCGAAGAAGTCCGGCAAGAAGGCCAAGGCCGCGGAGAAGGCTGCCGAGAAGGCCGCCCAGGCCGTGGCCGAGGCCAAGGAGCCGGTGGTCGTGGAGGCCGAGGCGCCGCGTTCGGAGGCTCCGGCCGCCGAGGACCCGGTGGTCGGCACGCCCGAGGCCGTCGAGGCGGCTGCCGCGGCTCCCGAGGCTCCGGTGGAGGACGCCGCGCCGAAGGGACGTACGCGCCGTCGTGCGGTCCGCAAGGCCACGTCGCCCGCCGGTTCGCCGAAGGCCGCGGAGAGCGCCGAGCCCGAGCCGGTGAAGGCCGAGCCGCTCGCGGAGCCCGTCGTGGAGCCGGTCGCCGAGCCCGTGGCCGAGGCGCCCGTCGCCGACGCCGCGCCGGCCCGTCCGCGCCGCCGTGCGGTGCGCAAGGCCACCGCGCCGACCGCGTCCGAGGAGGCGGCCGTCGTGGTCGTCCCGTCGGCGGACAAGGCCGACGCGGACCAGCCCGCGGACGCGTCCGCGGACAAGGCCGAGGCCCCCGCCGAGGAGGCCGCCCCGGCCAAGAAGACGGCGCGCAAGACCGCCAAGAAGGCGACGGCGAAGAAGGCCGCCACCAAGAAGACCGCGGCCAAGAAGACAGCCGCCAAGAAGACGACGGCCAAGAAGGCGTCGAAGGCGACGGCGAAGAAGGCCGCGGCGGCCGAGCAGTCGCCGGCCGGTGTCTCCGCCGGCGCGGGAGGCGAGAGCTGACCGCCCGCTGACGTGGCCTGACGGCTTCGCACACCCGGTGCCCCTTTGCACGGCGAGAACGCCGAGCAAAGGGGCACCGGCCTGTCCGGGAACCTGCGTTTCGCAGCTCGAAAGCGTGAATCGCGGGCCCGCCTCATTGGAGGGCCGGTAGGGACCTGTAAAACTCATGAGATCTGACAAAAGGACGGGGGCGTGTGCGCGCGGTTGGGGAGACGGCGTGCTCACGTCGGGGGAGGGATGGCGGATGGCGCGTGCGCACCTGCGAGGCACGGGACGACACCGTGCGGTGACACCGGTCAAGGGCGGACGCCAGGCGGTCGCGCTGGCCACGGTCCTCTCGGCGGCGGGGCTCCATGCGGCGGGCGCCGCGGGGACCGCGTCGGCGGAGACGGCACCGGCCTGGACGGAAGGGCCGATATTCAACGACCCGAAGGGCGACACCGCTCACCAGTACGCGGTACGCACACGGCTCCTGGAGCTGACCAACGCGGCGGTGCCCGGCTCGACCATCAAGGTCGCGGTCTACCACGTGTGGGAGGCCTCGGTCGTCGACGCGCTCGTGGCGGCCAAGAACCGCGGCGTGCACGTGCAGATCCTGCTCGACGAGACCAGCAGGAGCGACCGCCCCGCGAACACCTCGTACAACACGCTGAAGACGGCGCTCGGCACCGACAAGAGCAAGCCGTCGTTCGTGACGCTCTGCCCGACCGGGAAGTCCTGCCTGGGCGACCCGAGGTACGGCAAGTCGATCATGCACAACAAGTTCTGGCTGTTCTCGGAGGTCGAGGGCGCGAAGGACGTCGTCGTGCAGACCACGTCGAACTCCACGCCGTCGGCGCACACGAAGTTCTTCAACGACGCGCTGCTGCTGCCGGACAACCCCGCCATGTACGACGCGTACGCGGACTACTTCACGGACATGCTCGGCAAGCGCTGGGCCGACTGGGACTACCGCACGGTCAGCAGCGGCCGCTACAAGGCGTACTTCTTCCCGCGCAACGGCACGGTCAACGAGACCGACACCATGTACTCGGTCCTGAACAACGTGAAGTGCACGTACAGGGACGCGGCCGGCGTGACGCAGCACACCAAGGTGCGCGCCGCCATCTTCAAGATCACGCGCAAGCAGATCGCCGACAAGTTCGTCGCGCTGAAGAAGGCGGGCTGCTCGGTGAGCATCCTGTACGCGGAGACGGACAGCGCCAAGAGCCAGAACGGCACGCCGGGCACCTGGGAGCAGCTCCACAAGACGGGCGGCCCGGCCATGCGCTGCTTCAACGACGACCGGGACCCGCTGCGCCCCGGCTCCCGGCTGACGACGCCCTACATCATCCACTCGAAGTACGTGCTCATCGACGGCATGTACGACGGCAAGCGCAACAAGCTCTCCTTCACCGGCTCGCAGAACTACACGGCGCCCGCGCTGCGCGAGAACGACGAGGCGATCGTGAAGATCGACGACGACTCGGTGCACGACACGTACCGCGATCACTTCGACCGCACGCGGGCGGTGGCCTGGCCGGGCAGCGCCGACAAGACCGACCTGTGCAAGGGCGTCAAGCCGCTGCCGCCGGACGGCGAGAACCCGGTCACGTGAGCGGGGGTGCGGGGCCGGTTTGACCCTCCGGGAACGGCCCCGTAACCTTGACCGTCGGCGTGTTCCTATGCACGTCCGCCCCTCGTAAACCTTTTTCCTCCCGTGGCCTGTGCCATGAGAGAGGCCGCTCGCTTCTTGCGGCGGCTGGACTGCGGGGGACCCGTTCCGAGCGAGAGAGAGATCCGCGTGTACGCCATCGTGCGCAGCGGTGGTCGCCAGCACAAGGTTGCTGTCGACGACATCGTTGAGGTTGACAAGATTTCCACTGCCAAGGTTGGCGACACGGTCGAGCTCTCGACCCTGCTCGTTGTCGACGGCGACGCCGTGACCAGCGACCCGTGGGTCCTTGCCGGCATCAAGGTCACGGCCGAGGTCGTGGACCACCACAAGGGCGCGAAGATCGACATCCTTCGCTACAAGAACAAGACCGGCTACCGCCGTCGTCAGGGTCACCGTCAGCAGTACACGGCGATCAAGATCACCGGTATCCCCACGGCTGCGAAGTAAGGGACTGAGACAAGATGGCACACAAGAAGGGCGCATCGTCCACTCGGAACGGTCGCGATTCCAATGCTCAGCGGCTCGGCGTGAAGCGCTTCGGCGGTCAGGTCGTCAACGCCGGTGAGATCCTGGTCCGCCAGCGCGGCACCCACTTCCACCCGGGCTCGGGCGTCGGCCGCGGCAAGGACGACACCCTGTTCGCGCTGGACGCCGGTGCGGTGGAGTTCGGTACCCACCGCGGCCGCAAGGTCGTGAACATCGTTCCGGTCGCCTGAGTCCGTCGTCACTGACTGACTAGGCGCTCGTCGAGCGAGTTCTGCGAGGGCGGACCTCTCTTCCCGGTTTCGGGAAGCGGGTCCGCCTTTCGCGTGTTCTAGATGGACACACACGCAGTAGACATTTCCGTACGTTTCTGGAGGCACCCCACCATGACCACCTTCGTGGACCGCGTCGAACTGCACGTCGCCGCGGGTAACGGAGGCCACGGCTGTGCCTCCGTCCACCGTGAGAAGTTCAAGCCGCTCGGCGGACCGGACGGCGGCAACGGCGGCCGTGGCGGCGACGTGATCCTGGTCGTCGACCAGGACGTCACGACGCTCCTCGACTACCACCACAGCCCGCACCGCAAGGCCACCAACGGCCAGCCCGGCGCCGGTGACAACCGCTCCGGCAAGGACGGCCAGGACCTCGTCCTGCCCGTCCCCGACGGCACGGTCGTCCTCGACAAGCAGGGGAACGTCCTCGCCGACCTGGTCGGCCAGGGCACCACCTTCGTCGCGGGCCAGGGCGGCCGCGGCGGCCTCGGCAACGCGGCCCTCGCCTCCGCCCGGCGCAAGGCCCCCGGCTTCGCGCTGCTCGGCGTGCCCGGCGAGGAGCGGGACGTCGTCCTTGAGCTCAAGACCGTCGCCGACGTCGCTCTGGTGGGCTACCCGAGCGCGGGCAAGTCCTCGCTGATCTCCGTGCTGAGCGCGGCGAAGCCGAAGATCGCGGACTACCCGTTCACGACGCTCGTCCCCAACCTGGGCGTGGTGACGGCCGGCTCGACCGTCTACACCGTCGCCGACGTGCCCGGCCTCATCCCCGGCGCCAGCCAGGGCCGCGGCCTCGGCCTGGAATTCCTGCGCCACGTCGAGCGGTGCAGCGTGCTCGTCCACGTCCTCGACACGGCGACCCTGGAGTCCGACCGCGACCCCGTCTCCGACCTCGACGTCATCGAGGAGGAGCTGCGGCAGTACGGCGCGGGCCTGGAGAAGCGCCCCCGCATCGTCGTCCTGAACAAGGTCGACGTGCCGGACGGACAGGACCTCGCCGATCTGGTCCGGCCCGACCTGGAGGAGCGCGGCTACCGCGTCTTCGAGGTGTCGGCCGTCGCGCACAAGGGCCTCAAGGAGCTGTCCTTCGCGCTTGCCGAGCTGGTCGGCCAGGCGCGTGCCGCGAAGCCGAAGGAGGAGGCGACCCGCATCGTCATCCGGCCCAAGGCCGTGGACGACTCCGGCTTCACCGTGCGCCGCGAGGAGGTCGCCGGCGAGCCGCTGTTCCGCGTGCGCGGCGAGAAGCCCGAGCGCTGGGTGCGGCAGACCGACTTCAACAACGACGAGGCCGTCGGCTATCTCGCGGACCGCCTCAACCGCCTCGGCGTCGAGGACGAGCTGATGAAGGCCGGTGCGAAGTCGGGCGACGGCGTCGCCATCGGCCCCGAGGAGAACGCGGTCGTCTTCGACTGGGAGCCGACGATGATGGCGGGCGCGGAGATGCTCGGGCGGCGTGGCGAGGACCACCGCCTGGAGGCGCCCCGGCCGGCCGCGCAGCGCCGCAGGGACCGCGAGGCGGAGCGGGACGAGGCGCAGCAGGCGTACGACGACTTCGAGCCGTTCTAGGCGGGCTCCCCGCACCGGGGCGGTGCCCACCGCCCCGGTGCTCGGTGCCGGGCGGCGGGACCGAGGCGTCACGCACCAGTGGACCTCCACGAGAAGGGCCCCGGAGCACGAGCTCCGGGGCCCTTCTCATGCGTCAGGCGGTGCTACGCGGTGACCGAGTCCTCCGCGCCGTTCGACTCCGACGCGTCCTGCGCCGCTTCCTCCGCGGCCTCCTCGGCGATCCGCTGGCCGGGGATGTCCGCGTCGACGCGGGAGGCCATCCGGGCGCGCCGGGCGTCGGCCTGGGCGCACAGGTCGAGGGCAGCCGCGTTGAAGCGGGCCAGGGAAGGCGGGTCGGAGGGGCCCAGGAGGTGCTCCTTGAGCTCGGCACGGGCCTCGCCGTGGGAGTCCAGCTCCGGGGCGCGTACGGCCTTCAGGAGGCCTGCCACGCCGTCCGCCTCGGGCGTGAGGATCGTCGCCGCGGACGCCGTCGGGAAGCTCGCGCGGAACTCCGCCTCGGACATGCCCGCCGTGTTGGCGACGGCGTACGGCTTCTCGCTGCTCAGCCAGTCCGAGACGACCGAGGAGACGTCGCTGATCAGCAGGTCGGCCTGGTTGAAGCAGGAGAAGATCGCCGGGCGCGAGGACGTGATGACCTGGTGCTCCCACTCGGGGAAGGAGCCCCAGAACGCGGTCTCCCACGCGGCCGTCGCCTCGGCCACCGCGGCCTGCGCGTCGCCGTCCGGGGCGCCCTGGAGCATCATCCGCTCCTGCTCGTCCGCGCTCTTGCGGAACTTCCGGGCGGTCAGCTGGTCCAGGACCGCGGCGCGCCGCTCCAGCTCGGCGGCGGCCTCGGGGCCGGGGCGCGCGCCGGAGCGCTTGGTGTTGGCTGCGAGGATCATCGCCTTGATGCGCTCGTTGGCAGCGCCCGCCTGCGGGTTCTGCGAGCCGGTCATCGGGTGCGGCTTGTAGAGGAGGCGTACGCCCGGGTCGGCGAGCAGCTCACGGACGATGTTCTCGCCGGCGAGGACCACGGAGGTGTTGCCGGGGTTGCCGTCCCAGCCCTCCCAGGTGGGGGCGTACAGCACGGTCGTGTACGTCCCGGTGGGCGCGCCGGCGTAGGGGCGGATCGGGGACAGCTGCGGGCGGCCGACCTCGACGACGTCCTTGTCCTCGACGCCGATGTCCGCGAGCTGGTAGCGGTCGCGGGCCGCGGGGCCGGCCACCCACACCTCGTCGTAGGCCTTGGCGTAGGGGTTGCAGGAGGAGAGCTTGTCGCTCTCGCCGTGGTTGATGAAGGCGTGCTTGATCGTGGGGATGCGCAGGACCTGCGAGGTCTTCGCGGCGTTCGCCGGGTGCAGCATCATCTTCAGCGTCGACGTCTCCAGGGAGAACATCGTGGCGACCTTCGGGAAGCAGATGATCGGGACGTCCGTCGCGTCGATCTTCTGCACCATGAACCGCTCGCGGAGCACGATCAGCGGCTTGCCGTCCAGCGCGGAGAGCGTGGAGAGCCACATGTTGGCCTGGTACGCGGACGTGGTGCCGCCGGAGAAGTACATGGCGACGGTCGGCTTGTACGCGGCAAGCCACTCGTCGAGCCACTCCATGACCTTCTCGTCGTTCTTCGCCCGCTTCTTCGGGAGCAGCCAGGTCGCGAGGTAGAGCGCGCCGGCACCGATCAGCGTGATGGAGACGGCGAGCCCGATGCCGCCCCAGTACGCGTCGGTGGTCGCGGCGGTGACCAGCAGGCCGACCGTGGTCGGCACCGAGAAGGTCAGCAGGCGGTGGGCCTGGCGGCGCGACAGGATCCGCGGGGGAGCGGCCGTCAGGTGCAGCTTCGAGGTGTCGATGTTGCGCGTGACGATCGGCAGCGAGCGGGTGCGGCGCACCAGCACCGCGACGGCCTGGCAGCCGAAGTGCAGCATGTAGAAGGCGAACAGCGCGATGGTCAGCGGCGACTGCTCGGCCAGCGGCTCGATGCCGTCGATGCGCAGCAGGCCCACCAGGACCAGCATGTCGCGCAGGAGCTGGCGGACCGTGACGTCGAAGCGGATCTTGCCAAGGAGGGAGAGGAGGCCCGGCTGCTTGTACTGCAGATAGATGTCGAGCGCGAGGTTCGCTGCCGCCGCGGCGATGAAGACCGGGACGTAGGGAATCAGCGCGGTCACGAGCTGGGTCGTGAAGAGCGCGAACATCGCGAGCAGTGCTGTCAGCTGCACGACGCGACGTGGGGCGAGTCCGGCGGAGGGCACGGGCTTGGGCTCCTGGCGGGGATGAAGTGGGAATGGGGGGAAGTCGACCACTGACCGTATGACGCGCGGTGGCTCCCTAGCAATCTTCCGTGACATCAATCACCGGATAAAGGGGCAAAGAAGACTGAACCTCGACGGCGTTTTCTGCCTCTGACTGGATTAGGCCCCGGTGCGCGCCCGGCGGCGCCGGAGCCGGTCCGCCCCTCGGAATGGGCAGGCGCCCGACCCGCGCGCTCACGTAGATTGCAGGTCCGGAGCGGCGGGTTCATCACCCGGGACCAGTTGGGGAAGAGCGTGGCAGCGGCAAGGCAGTCAGTGGCAGAGGCGCAGCGGGTCGTCGTCAAGGTCGGGTCCTCATCTCTGACCACCGCATCGGGGGGCCTGGACGCGGACCGCGTTGACGCGCTCGTCGACGTGCTGGCCAAGAGCCGCAGCGGCGGCGAGCGGGAGATCGTGCTCGTCTCCTCCGGCGCCATCGCCGCGGGGCTCGCCCCGCTGGGCCTGGTGCGGCGCCCCAAGGACCTGGCCCGTCAGCAGGCCGCCGCCAGCGTCGGCCAGGGCCTGCTCGTGGCCCGCTACACCGCCTCCTTCGCGCGGTACGGCGTACGCGTCGGCCAGGTGCTCCTCACCTCCGACGACATGGCCCGCAGGGCCCACCACCGCAACGCCTCGCGGACCCTCGGCCAGCTGCTCGCCATGGGCGCCCTGCCCGTCGTCAACGAGAACGACACCGTGGCCACGGACGAGATCCGCTTCGGCGACAACGACCGGCTGGCCGCCCTCGTCGCCCACCTCGTCCACGCCGACCTGCTGGTCCTCCTCTCCGACGTGGACGGCCTCTACGACGGCGATCCGGCCAGGCCCGGCACCTCCCGGATCTCCGAGGTCACGGGCCCCGACGACATAGCGCACGTCCAGATCGGCAGCGCCGGCAAGGCGGGTGTCGGCACCGGCGGCATGGTCACCAAGGTCGAGGCCGCGCGGATCGCCGCGGCCGCCGGCATCCCGGTCGTCCTGACCTCGGCGAGCCAGGCGGGCGACGCCCTCGCGGGCCGCGCCACGGGCACGTACTTCCACCGCACGGGACGCCGCTCCGCCGACCGCCTCCTGTGGCTGCAGCACGCCTCCGAGCCGCAGGGCGCGCTCACCCTCGACGACGGGGCGGTGCGCGCGGTCGTCGAGGGACGCAAGTCGCTGCTGCCCGCGGGCATCGCCGCGGTCGAGGGCGAGTTCTCCGCGGGCGACCCGGTCGAGCTGCGGGACGCCGCGGGGCGGGCGGTCGCGCGGGGGCTGGTCAACTTCGACGCCAAGGAGATCCCGATGCTCATCGGCCGCTCCACGCGCGATCTGGCACGGGAACTCGGACCTGCGTACGAGCGGGAGGTCGTGCACCGCGACGATCTCGTCCTGCTGCCCGGATAGGCCGCGCGCCACCCCGGCAAAGCCGCAGGTCGCGTCGGACCATCAGTCCCACCGGCCCCGGCCGAAAACCGCCGGGAACGGTTCCGGCCGACCGGCCCGTGCGAGGTGAAACTCCCCAAAACCGCCCCGCGGGACCGCTTGGCCTGCTCAACTTTGTTGAAGACAGTTGCGCACGACCGTTGCGTATCCGCACCACCATTGCGTAAAGGAGGCCGTCGTGAGACGAGTGCGCCCAGGGCCGGCGTCCCGCGGTTCGGCCGAGCGCGCGCTGACGAGCGTCGCCGCGGGGGCGGCCTACGAGAGCGACCCGCACACCGCGCAGGAGGGCGATACGCGCGAGAGCCGGGAGGGCGAGACCGTGGAGGCGCCCCGACTGTGGCACGTCACGCTCAGCGTCTCGGGCGCCGAGGCCCCGCTGAAGGAGGTCAGGCGAGGCCTCGAACAGCTCGCCCATGACCACCCCTTTCTGCTGACCAGCAGGTACGCGCCGGACCACGCCGAGATCCGCTACTGGGAAGAGGCCCGCGATCTGCACGACGCGGCCGCGGTCGCGCTGCGGCTGTGGGGCGAGCACCGGCAGACCGCGCAGCTGCCGCCGTGGGAGATCGTGGGGCTCGAAGTGATCGACCGCGACACGTACCACCAGCGCATCGCCGAGGGGTACGGCCCGCTGCCGGCCACCCCCGTCGGCGTACACCCCTTCTGAGCCGCCGCCCCGGAGCGTCCGGGGCGGCGCGGCCCCGGGGCCGGACCGGAGCCCGGAGGCCGGAGCCCGGGGGACAGCAGTGCCGGAAGCCGGAGTCTCGGGGACTGGAATACCGGGTGGACGCCCCGCGCGCGGGGATTACCCTGCGGGCATGACGTCGCTCTCTCCCGTCTCGCCGTACGACAACCTCTCGCCGGTCGCCCAGGCCGCCTACCGCGCCCGCGGTGCCGCCGCCACGCTCGCGCCACTGCCGCGCGCCGCCAAGGACGACGCGCTGCTCGCGATCGCCGACGCGCTGGAGGTGCGCACCGCCGAGATCGTCGCGGCCAACGCCGAGGACACCGCGCGCGCCCGTGAGGCCGGGACCAGCGAGTCGATCGTCGACCGGCTCACCCTCACCCCCGAGCGCGTCCGCGCCATCGCCGCCGACGTGCGCGACGTGGCCGCCCTGCCCGACCCGGTCGGCGAGGTCGTCCGCGGCTCTACGCTGCCCAACGGCATCGACCTGCGCCAGGTCCGCGTCCCGCTCGGCGTCGTCGGGATCATCTACGAGGCCCGTCCGAACGTCACCGTGGACGCGGCCGCCCTCTGCCTGAAGTCCGGCAACGCCGTGCTCCTGCGGGGCTCGTCCTCTGCGTACGCGTCCAACACCGCGCTCGTGCGCGTCCTGCGCGACGCCGTGCACGGCGCCGGGCTGCCCGCCGACGCCGTCCAGCTCGTCCCGGGCGAGAACCGCGACTCCGTACGGGAGCTGATGCGCGCCCGCGGCCTCGTCGACGTGCTCATCCCGCGCGGCGGCGCCTCGCTGATCAAGACCGTCGTCGAGGAGTCCACGGTCCCCGTCATCGAGACCGGCACGGGCAACTGCCATGTGTACGTGGACGCGCGGGCCGACCTCGACATGGCCGTCGACATCCTGATCAACTCCAAGGCCCAGCGCCCCAGCGTCTGCAACGCCGCCGAGACGCTGCTCGTGCACAAGGACATCGCCGACGCGTTCCTGCCGCGCGCGCTCGACGCCCTCGCGGAGGCCGGCGTCACCGTCCACGCCGACGAGCGCGTCCTCGCGTACGCCGACGCCTCCAAGGCCACCGTGGTGCCCGCGACCACCGAGGACTGGGAGACCGAGTACCTCTCGTACGACATCGCGGCCGCCGTCGTCGACACCCTGGAGCAGGCCGTCGAGCACATCCGGCTGTGGACCTCCGGGCACACCGAGGCCATCGTCACCACGTCCCAGCAGGCCGCGCGCCGCTTCACCCAGCTCGTGGACTCCACGACGGTCGCCGTGAACGCCTCGACGCGCTTCACCGACGGCGGTCAGTTCGGCTTCGGCGCCGAGATCGGCATCTCCACGCAGAAGCTGCACGCGCGCGGCCCGATGGGGCTGCCCGAGCTGACCTCCACGAAGTACATCGTGACGGGCGACGGCCACGTGCGCTGAGCGCTCGGGGCCGTGTGCGCCCGGTATGCGGGCGCACGCGCGCCCGGCGGCTGGGGAGTTGAGTGCCACTCGGGCCGAATTCCCTTTCTGACTGCCCACATTGCCCCTCTCAGGTCTACTCTGGAAGGGTGCCGGAGGACGTGGGGGGCACGCCGTCGTTCCCTGACGGCTGGGAGCCCGACGACGACCGCGACCGCGGGGGTGCGGACGAAGAGTTCGCCTCCGTGGTCTTCGACGAGGACTTCGTACGCGCCGCGGAAGTGCATGAACCGACCGCCGTGGAGCGGTTGTTGGCCGCTGCCCAGGCGCGCGCCGAGGCCTCCGAGGCCGAGGCCCGCAGGGCCCGCACCCGCGGACCGGGCCACGACGCCTCGGACGACGAGTACTACGACGACGGCTTCGACCCCGACGACGGCGCCGGGTACGGCCGCGACGGCGACCTCGACGACGTCTACGAACACGACCCCCTCGACGACGGGTACGGCCGCGGGGGCCGCCGCCTGGGCCGGGCCCGCTGGCACCGCCCCGTCGCCTGGATGCTCGCCCTCCTGATGGGCATCGGCATGGTCGCCCTCGCCTTCACCGCCGTCTACCGCGGGGCCTCGTCGGGCCGCCAGGAGCAGGTGCCCGCACCCGCCTCGACGGAGGTCGGCCAGAGCGACAAGAAGGTGGCGACGAGCCCCTCCGCCTCGGCCGAGTTCGGCCAGCCCGCGGTCCCCGCGGTGCCGCGCACGCCCTGAGCGCGCCGCCGTCCCCGCCTGCCCGGTCACCCGCCC
>NZ_LIRJ01000433.1 GCF_001419745.1 Streptomyces silaceus
CCACCGCCCCGCACCGCCTCCGCCTGGCTCCCGTACTGGGACCAGGAGGCCGCGTACAAGAACGCGCTGCGCCACGCCGATCAGCTCCACACCGTCAGCCCGTTCTGGTACCAGGCGAAGTCGGCCGGGCGTGTCGACCCGCACTCCGGGGCGGGGCAGCGGCGCATCATCGACGGGCTGCACCGGGCGGGCATCAAGGTCGTGCCGACCGTCATGGAGACGCTGCCGCCCGGCGCGCTGGCCGCCGTCGTCACCGACCCGGCCCGCCGCGCCACCCACGTCAAGACCCTCCTGAACGTGGTCAAGAGCCGTGCCTACGACGGCCTCGACCTGGACTACGAGACCATCGCGCCGACCGGTGAGGCCACGTACAAGAAGGTCCGCGACGGCTACGCCACGATGGTCACCGACCTGTGCCGCCGCCTGCACGAGCTGCGCAAGCAGTGTGTCATCACCGTCTCGCCCAAGACCGCGGGCACCGGACGCGTCTGGGACTACGAGCGGCTCGGCGCCGCCGCCGACCGGCTGCGGATCATGGCGTACAACCTGCACTGGGCCGAGGGCTCGCCCGGCCCGCTGTCCACCCCCGCCTGGTACGAGGAGATCCTGCGCCGCGCCACCGCCGAGGTGCCGCGCCGCAAGCTGGAGATGGGCCTGCCCGCCTACGGCTGGGACTGGGCCGTCGGCAAGCGCGACCGCGCCCGGCACGTGACCTCGAAGGAGGCCGAGACGCTGCGCCGCAAGGTCAAGGCGCCCTACCGCATCGACCCGGCCTCCAGCACGCCGCACTTCACGTACGACGACGGCGGGACCCGGCGCACGGTCTGGTACCAGGACGCGCGCGGGACCGCCGCGCATCTGCCGGCGCTGCGGAAGTACGGCGTGGACCAGACCGTGCTGTGGGCGCTCGGCTTCGAGGACCCGGGGCTGTGGCGGGAGCTGGCCCGCATGTGAACCCCCCCGGGCCTCCCCGTCCCCCATGAAGCCCGTGTGACGGCCGCATTGCGGCTTCGTGGACCGTCGTCCGACGTCTTGTGCGGGCCCGTCCAGATGACTCAGGAAGCGACGAACGCCGAGCTGGACGTGGCCTTCACCAACAACATCGTCCGCAGGGGCCCCGCCACCACGTCCGTCAACTGGCAGCTGAGCGACAGCAGTTGGCGCACCGACCACAACGCCCTGTACGGCTTCGCGGCACCCGCGGGCGCCACGCACACCGTCACCGCCGCCCCCGGACTGCTCAGGCCCGGCTCGTACGACCCCCTGGACTACCGGCTGTGGCAGGGCTACCCCACCCTCGGCAGCGGCACGCCGGTCGCGGACAACGGTGGCCGCGACTACTTCGGCAACCCCGTCACGACCGGCGCCGCGCCCAACATCGGCGCCTATGAGGGGCCCGGCGTCCCCCGGTGACGCTCAGGGAGCCGGTTCCGCGTGCGGGACCGGCTCCGGCCACTTCTCGTACCACCGCTGGTCCGCCTCCAACTGCGCGGCCAGCGAGATCAGAAGGGGCTCGCTGCCCGCGGGCCCGAGCAGCTGCGCGCCCACGGGCAGGCCGCCCGGCGTGCGTCCCGCCGGGACGTTCACACCCGGCCAGCCGAGCACGTTCCACGGCCACGCGTACGGGCAGGCGGCGATCATCGCCTGGTCGGTGCGCCAGCCGTTCATCGTGGCCAGCGTGCCCACGCGCGGCGGGGGAGTGGCCGTCGTCGGCGCGAGCACCACGTCGTACGTCGAGAAGACGGCACCCACCCGGCGGTGCAGCGCGGCCTCCGAACGCCGTGCGAGGCGCAGCGGCGCCCCGCCCAGCAGCCGCCCCATGCGGGCCGCCTCGCGCGTGCGCGGGTCCAGGAGCGCGGGATCGGGCACCTGGCGGGTCCACTCCGCGATGCCCGCCGTGGCGCGCGGCACGAAGGCGAGACCGATCCGGCCGTAGCGCGGATCGGCCCGCGACACGTCGTGTCCGAGCGCGGCGAGCCGCTCCGCGAGCGCCACCACCCGGTCCCGCACCACGGGGTGCAGCTGCTTGGGCGTCGCCGTGAACGGCATCCGCAGCGACAGCGCGATCCGCAGGCGCCCCGGCTCGCGTGTCGCGGCCTCGGCGGCGCGCACGGCGGGCGGCCGGTGCAGATCGCCCGCGTGGCTGCCGCTCGCCGCGTCCAGGAGCAGCGCGGCGTCCTCCACCGTCCTGGCCAGCGGGCCGTTCACGGTGATCCCCTGGAACGCCTCCGCCCACGGCCACGTCGATATGCGCCCGCGCTGCGGCTTGATCCCGACCAGATGCGTCCAGGCCGCGGGGATGCGCACCGAACCCGCGCCGTCCGAGCCGAGCGCCGCCGGGACGAGGCCCGCGGCGACCGCGGCGGCCGAGCCGCCCGACGACCCGCCGGGCGTATGGCCGGTGTTCCACGGATTGCGCGTGTCACCGAACCCGGGCCCCTCGGTGAACGGCCACTGGCCCAGCTCGCACGTGTTCGTCTTGCCCACGATCACCGCGCCGGCCGCCCGCAGCCGGCGCACGGCCTCGCTGTCCTCGGTCTTCGGCGGGAAGTCGCCGGGGCACCCGAACGCGGTCGGCTCACCCGCGACGTCCATGTCGTCCTTGACCGCCAGCGGCACACCGAGCAGCGGGCGCCCCGGACCGGCGCCGCCCGCCGCGAGCTCCCGGTCGGCGGCGTCCGCCTCGGCGAGCGCGGCCTCGGACCGCACCAGCTTGAACGCGTTCAGCGCGGGCTGCGACGCCTCGATCCTGGCCAGCGTCCGCTCGGTCAGCGCAC
Source organism: Streptomyces silaceus (assembly GCF_001419745.1). Lineage (GTDB taxonomy): Bacteria > Actinomycetota > Actinomycetes > Streptomycetales > Streptomycetaceae > Streptomyces > Streptomyces silaceus. Next base: position 2,778 of record NZ_LIRJ01000433.1, read on the forward strand.
GCGAGGACACCTCTCCCTCGGCCAGCGCGCGTGCGGTGCGCGCCAGGCCTTCGGCACGGTCGGCAGTCATGTGGGGGACACCTTCGCTCGACGACGGGTGTCCGAACGTTAACCGGCGAGTAGGCCGTCACGGAACGAGAACGAGCAGGACGCCGACGGGAACGAGCGGGACAACACGGAAGCCGGGCACGGAAGTTCGCGCCGCGCCCCGGCGCGAGCCCGGGGACGAGGGGACGCCGGTGCGCGCGCCGGGACGCCCGGCGGCGCTCCACCGCCCGCCTGAGGGCACCGGCGCACCGTCTGGAAGGATGCCGGTGTCATGGTGCAGATACCGAAGCAGCAGCCCACGCAGCGTTCCGTGCCCACGAGCGCCGACGTCGCCCGCCTCGCGGGCGTCTCCCGCGCGACCGTCAGTTACGTCCTCAACAACACCAGCGCCGTCCGCATCAGCGAGCCCACCCGCCGCCGCGTCCACGAGGCGGCCAGGGAGTTGGGCTACGTCCCGCACGCCGCCGCCCGCAGCCTGCGCGCCGGACACAGCCGCATGGTCCTCATGCCGACGTCCGAGGTCCCGATGGGTCCCCTGTTCAGCCGGTTCTTCAACGAACTGCAGTGGGCGCTGAGCCGGTTCGACTACACCGTCGTGCAGTACGCGAGTCTCGGCCTGACCGGCGAGGACGCCGCGCGCGCCTGGGCCGAGCTGCGCCCCGTCGCCGTCCTCGCGCCCGACGCCTCCGCGCTCGACGCGCGCGGCGTGAGCATCCTCAAGCGGTCCGGCGCCAGGGCCGTCTTCACGCTCGGCCCGCACCGCGTCGACGGCGCGCACGCCCTGCTGATGGACGGCCGCAAGGTGGGCGAGGCCGCCGCGCTGCACTTCCTGGCGCGCGGGCGGCGCCGCATCGGCGTCGTCGTCCCCGAGGAACCGGGTCTGGAGAACTTCTCGGGGCCCCGGCTCGACGGGCTCCGCCAGGCGGTCGAGGACACCGGTACGGCGGGGGCCTCGGTCACCGCCCTGCCCCTCGCCTTCACCGAGGAGTCCGCGGCCCGGCTCGCGGCGAGCTGGCGCACCCTGGGGCTCGACGCCGTCTTCGCGTACAACGACGAGTACGCGATGCTCCTGATGCGCGCCCTCCAGGACGAGGGCATCGCGATTCCCGACGACACCGCCGTCATCGGCTCCGACGACCTGATGCTGGGCAGGCTGCTGCGGCCCCGCCTCAGCACCGTCCGCATCGAGCTGCCGTCGGGACGGGGGCTCGCCGAACTGGTCGACCGCATGGTGCGCGACCCCGGAGAGCGGCCCGAGGTGCACGACATGCTCGGCGCGGATGTCGTGCACCGCGAGTCCAGCTGAACGTTCCCCGCTCGTGAGCGGGCGGCCGCCGCCCGTGCGCGGGCCCTACTCGCCCTGTTCCTGCTGCTTGGCCTGCTCGGCGGCCACCTGCCGGCGCACCTCGTCCATGTCCAGCTTCCTGGCCTGGCCGATCACGTCCGTGAGGGCGGCCTCGGGCAGCGCGCCGGGCTGGGCGAACACCGCCACCTGGTCGCGGACGATCATCAGCGTCGGGATGGACTGGATGTTGAAGGCGGCCGCGAGCTCCGGCTGGGCCTCCGTGTCGACCTTCGCGAAGACCAGGTCGGGGTTGGCCTCGGCGGCCTTCTCGTAGACGGGGGCGAACTGCCGGCACGGCCCGCACCACGACGCCCAGAAGTCGATCAGGACGAATTCGTTGTCGGTGACCGTCTGGTCGAAGTTCTCCTTGGTGAGCTCCACGGTCGCGCTGCTCATGGTGTTCCCTACTTCCTGATATTCGGGCGAAGCCGCTGTGCACAACGGCCGATGCGGCGGACGTATTCCGCCGCCTCCACGCGCGGGCGGAGCCGCGCGTGTACCGGCGTGTTCCGCGCGCGTACCCATGTGGCCACGGCGCACACCTGCCGACAGACTGTCCTCATGACGGAAGCCATCACATACGACGTCGTAGTCATCGGAGCCGGTCCCGTGGGGGAGAACGTCGCGGACCGGGCCCGCGCGGCGGGGCTCAGCGCCGCGATCGTGGAGAGCGAGCTCGTCGGGGGCGAGTGCTCGTACTGGGCGTGCATGCCCAGCAAGGCCCTGCTGCGCCCCGTCATCGCCCGCGCCGACGCCCGCCGGGTCCCGGGACTGCGTCAGTCCGTCCAGGGCCCGCTGGACGCCCCCGCCGTCCTGGCCCACCGGGACGACTACACCTCGCACTGGAAGGACGACGGCCAGGTCGGCTGGCTGGAGGGCGTCGGCGTGGACCTGTACCGCGGCCACGGCCGCATCGTGGGCCCCCGCAAGGTCACGGTGACCGCCGCCGACGGCACGGAGCGGACGCTGGAGGCCCGGCACGCGGTCGCCGTCTGCACCGGCACCCGCGCCGCCCTGCCCGACCTGCCGGGCCTCGCCGACGTCAAGCCGTGGACCAGCCGCGAGGCCACCAGCGCAGACCACGTGCCCGGCCGCCTGCTCGTGGTGGGCGGCGGCGTCGTGGCCGTGGAGATGGCCACCGCCTGGCAGGCCCTGGGGTCGAGCGTCACGGTGCTGGTACGCGGCGGGGGCCTGCTGCCCCGCATGGAGCCGTTCGCCGGCGAGCTGGTGGCCGACGCCCTGCGCGAGGCGGGCGCCGAGCTGCGTACCGGTGTCTCCGTCACCGCCGTCGAGCGCGAGGGCGGCACCGTCACCGCGACGCTGGACGACGGCTCGCGGCTCCAGGTCGACGAGATCCTCTTCGCCACGGGCCGCGCGCCCCGCACGGACGACATCGGCCTGGAGACGGTCGGCCTGGAACCGGGCTCCTGGCTGCCGGTCGACGAGAGCCTGCGCGTCCAGGGCAGCGACTGGCTGTACGCGGTGGGCGACGCCAACCACCGCGCGCTCCTCACCCACCAGGGCAAGTACCAGGCCCGCATCGCGGGCGCCGCCATCGCCGCCCGCGCCCAGGGCGTCCCGCTCCTGGAGACCGACCGATGGGGCGCCCACTCGGCCACCGCCGACCACGCGGCCGTCCCGCAGGTCGTCTTCACCGACCCCGAGGCAGCCTCGGCGGGCCTGACCCTCGCGGAGGCGGAGTCCGCGGGCCACCGCGTGCGCGCCGTCGACTACGACATGTCCGGCGTCGCGGGCGCCGGCCTCTACGCCGACGGCTACCGCGGCCGCGCCCGCATGATCGTCGACCTGGACCGCGAGATCCTCCTCGGCGTCACGTTCGTCGGCCCCGGCGTCGGCGAACTCATCCACTCCGCGACGATGGCGGTCGCGGGCGAGATCCCCCTGGACCGCCTGTGGCACGCCGTTCCGGCGTACCCGACGATCAGCGAGGTGTGGCTGCGGCTCCTTGAGACGTATCGGGGGTGAGCCGAGGGCACGACTCCGCACGTACGCAAGGCCGGGAGGGGACACGGCGGCGCGGGCGTCGGCGGGTGGCCACGCGACAAGGTGCGTCTCCGTGCGCGGGGGAGACGCACCGGTCCCGCAACCGCCCTGCTGCCGCGCCGAGTTCCGCACGCGACCGCAGACGTGGGTGAGGCTTTCGTGACCGCTGCCGGGAACACCGCCGACGTGACCACGGCAGGGGAGGACGACGACACCGTCCCGGACTCCGTCGGAGCGATCCTCGTCGCCAGCTTCCCCCTCTCCGCACCACGCCCCGCCGAGCCCCGCGCCACGCCCCCGCCGAGCCCGGCG
>NZ_LIRJ01000434.1 GCF_001419745.1 Streptomyces silaceus
ACGGGACTTCTAGGGCCTGTCGCAGACGTGGATCTTGTTGGTTGACGCCCCCACCGACATCGCTCACGGCTCGTACAGCGGCAGGAAGTGGATGACCGCCTGCTCGTAGGGATGGGCGTCGCGGACAGCCCGCAGGACGGCGCCGGCCTGATCCGCGTCGCAGACGGATTCGATCCGGCACTCTTCGCTGTGCTGAACGACGCCCACCTCACCGTCGTACGGCTCCGCGCCGGGCAGGGCCTGCCAGTTGCCGGTCACCTTCCAGACACTGGAGCACCGTGCGTAGTCGCCGACCCGTCCTGCACCGGCCGTGTGGAGGGCCTCGATCACGGCCTCCGCATGACTCTCGGGAACGGATATCTCGATCTTCAGGCGCGTCATGCCTGGACCCTAGCAATCCGTGCGACCTGCACTTTCCCAACAGGTCCCGGCTCCGAGGGGCCTGCCCTCGGAGCCGGCCTCTCAGGAGGCGCGCCCGCCGCCGGCCGTCCGCTCCAGCGCGTCGGGGGTACCGAGCAGGTCGGGCGGCAGATAGCCGGACCTGACGCCCAGCTCCCAGCCGTGGACCTGGACCGCGAGGGCCGCCAGGGCGAGGGGGCCGACCGGCAGCAGGCTCCGGGGCGCCGCGTCGGCGCCCGCGCTCTCCCGGTGGGCGACGAGCCGGGCCACCAGAGCCTCTTCGAAAGCCTGCCGGTCGTCGTCGAGGAGCACCCGCAGCAGGCGCTGATCCGGCGTCAGCGGGCCCGCGGCGTCCAGCGCCCCGGCGGCCGCGGCGCGCTGCCCGGCGTCCGGCTTGCACAGCGGGGCCTTCGGCCAGCCGCTGGGCAGATGGCCGCGCGACTCGGCGAGGTAGCCGCAGAGCGCGTCCATCTCCGCGAGGTCGGCGGGCCGTGACACCGACTCCAGCTTCGAGTACGGCACGCCGTCGCGGATCTCGGAGGCGTAGTCGCCCCGCAGCAGCAGTCCGATCACCCGCTGCCACTCCCAGACCGCGCCGCTGACCACGCACATCGCGAAGGTGTCGACCCATGTCCTGGCGGTGGGTGCCTGCTCCACCACGTGGTCCCCGAACGAGACGCTCTCGCTGCTGAGCACTTCGCCTATGACCGGGAAGGGGATCTCCTGGTCGCCGTCGGGGAAGCAGCCGACGCTCAGCGCGCCGAGCGCGCACTCCGCGGCGGTCTGCAGGACCGAGCGCGCGGAGGTGTCGAGGGTGCCGCCCTGCGCGGTGCGCGCGGCGACGTGGTCGAGGAGTTCGTCCTGCATCGCCCGGATCTTCGCCAGGGACAGGCTGTCGTAGCGCAGGGAGTGCCAGCGGCTGAACGCCCTCCCCGCGATGTCCTCCAAGGCCCGGTCGAGGTACCGCCGGTCCACCTCGTGGCGCGCCACGTCCCCCACGGCTTCCTGCACGGCTGTCGCCCTCCCCATGATCCATCCACCGGAAAGGGGGCACGCTATCAGCGGGGCGAGGGCGTCTTTGACCGTGGCGTCGGGAGCGGTGGCGGCGCGGATCAGCGGGTTGACAGCGGCCCGGGGGCCTCCTGCAGTACCCAGCCGTTGCCGTCGGGGTCCTTGAAGAACGCGAACGCGTTCCAGGTGTCGCCCGGCCCCGGCTCCCAGCCGCCGGACACTCCGACGTGCTGGACCTCCGAGATGTCCACGCCGCGGGCCGCCAACTCCGCGCGGGACGCGGCGATGTCGGTCACGCAGATCTGGACTCCCTGGAGCGCGCCGGCAGCCATCTGGCCGAGGCCGGGCGCGGGCGGCAGTCCGGAGGTCAGGGCGATGGAGCAGCGGGAGCCCGGCGGGGTGATCTGGATGATGCGGGTGCCCGGGGCGACCTGCTGGTCGAGGTCGACCTTGAAGCCGCACTTCTCCGCGTAGAACTCCTTCGCGCGGTCCATGTCGGTCACGGGGACCACGACGACCTCGATCGTGTACTCCATGCTCGCCTCCCGGGGTTCCTTCGATGGTGCCCGGGTTCCGCCGGGCGCGCAGCCCGATGCGGGTTTCGGCGCCACGTCACGCCGGATCCGTGGTGCGTACACTCCCCCGGCATGAAGGTGCTGATCTCTGTCGACATGGAGGGGATCTCGGGAATCGCGCATTCCTCCGAGACGAACCCCGACCGCTACGACTACGAGCGCGGCCGGGCGGCGATGACCGCCGAGGCCAACGCCGTGATCGCCGGTGTCCTGGACGCCGAGCCCACGGCCGACGTCCGGGTCGCCGACGCGCACGGGCCCTTCCGCAACCTCCTGCCGGAGGAACTGGACCGGCGGGTCCGCCTGGTGCGCGGAAAGCCCCGCCCGCTGGGCATGCTGGGCGGGCTCGACGAGGACACCGACGCGGTGCTCTTCGTCGGCTACCACGCACGGGCCGGTCAGGGGCCGGGCGTCCTCGCGCACACCATGAGCGACGCCGTCCTCGACGTACGCGTGGCCGGGCGGTCCTTGGGCGAGATCGGCCTGAACGCCGCCATGGCCGGGCAGTTGGGCGTGCCTGTCGTGCTCCTCAGCGGTGACGACGCCGCCTGCGCCGAACTGTCCGAGCTGGTGCCCGGCGCCGTCACCGTCGCGGTGAAGGAGGCGCTCGGCCAGGCGGCCGCCCTGGCCCTGCACCCGGCGGAGGCCCGGGACCGCCTGCGCGAGGCGGCCGCCGACGCGATCACCCGCTGCCGACGGATTCCCCCGCTGGTCCTGTCCGGTCCGCTCGACGTCGAGGTCGACCTCGCCGGCCCGCACATGGTCGACCTGGCAACGCTCGTGCCGGGCGTCTCGCGCGTCGGGGGCGGCCGCACGATCGCCTTCACGACCGCCGACTTCACCGACGCCTACCGGCTGATCCTGTTGCTCGTGCAGCTCTCCTCCATCAGGCCCGCCTAGGAGCCCCGGGGTGTCCGGGCACCTCCGTCCCTCCGTGCCGGTGCCGCGGACGCGCCCACGTCGAGGCGCGGCCAGTCGGCGAGATCCCTCAGCAACTGGCGGTCGTGCGTCGCGACGACGACCGCGGCGCTCGTGGCGCGGATCGCCTCGGTCAGCTCGTCGACCAGCGTCGACGACAGGTGGTTGGTCGGCTCGTCGAGGAGGACGAGTCCGGGCCGCCCGGCCAACGCGAGCGCCAGGTCGAGGCGCCGCATCTGCCCCTGCGACATCCGCCCGACCGGGGTGCGCAGCGCCTCGGAGTCCAGCAGGCCGAACGCCCCGAGCGGGACGGCGTCCGCGTCGCGGAGCACTCCGCGGGCCACCAGCCGTCCCACCTGACGGGCGTGCGCCTCACGGGCGGTGAGCGCGGGATCCTGTGCGGCCGTCTCCTGGGTGAGCCGGACGACCCGCGCGCCGTTCGCCCGCAGGACGTGCCCGCGGGTGGGCTCCAGCGCACCGGCGAGGACGGCGAGCAGCGTGGACTTCCCGGCGCCGTTCGGGCCGGTGACGAGCAGGCGGTCGCCGCCGGCGAGGGTGAGGTCGACCGGCTCCGCGAGGCGCCCGTCGACGGCGACGCCGTGCACCCGCAGTTGCGGGGAGCCCGCCCGGACGCCCGGGTCGGGCCACCGCAGCACCGGCGGCGGCTCCGGCACGTCGATGCGGTGCGCCTCCAGAGCCTCGCGCTGCCGGTGCAGGGCTTGCACGACGCCCGGCGCACGGGACTGACGCTGGTGCTTGCCGGTGCCCTTCTCGGGGCGCCAGCCGGTGGAGAGGCGGTCGCGGGCCTTGGAGACCGCGTCCTGCAACCGCCGGTGCTCGGCCTGCTGCTCCTCGTGGTCCTGTTCCCAGCGCTCCCGCTCGCGGCGCCGGGCGTCCTGCCAGGCGTCGTAGCTCCCGGCGTACAGGCGCGGCTTTCCGTCGCGGGTCGGGTCGAGGTCGAGGAAGCGGTCCGCGACGTCGCGCAGCAGCGCCCGGTCGTGGCTGACGACGGCGAGGCCGCCCGCGTGTTCGCGCAGCCTGCGCGTCAGGAAGGCGAGTCCGCCCGCGTCGAGATGGTTGGTCGGCTCGTCGAGCAGCA
>NZ_LIRJ01000435.1 GCF_001419745.1 Streptomyces silaceus
CCGGGGAAGCCCTCGTGTCCGGCGTACCCGCCGAGCCGGGCGAACCCGACGTATCCGCTGAACCGGCCGAACCCGGCGACCCGGGTGAACCGGGCGAGCCCGGCGCCCCCGCCGAGGCCGCCGCCCCCACCCCTCTCCACGACGACCACCCCCTCGTCTCCTACGTCCTGCGGGTCAACGGCACCGACCGTCCCGTCACCGACGCCTGGATCGGCGAGTCCCTGCTCTACGTCCTGCGCGAGCGCCTCGGTCTCGCCGGGGCCAAGGACGGCTGCTCGCAGGGCGAGTGCGGGGCCTGCAACGTCCAGGTGGACGGCCGGCTCGTCGCCTCCTGCCTGGTCCCCGCGGCCACCACCGCGGGCAGCGAGATCCGTACCGTCGAGGGCCTGGCCGTCGACGGGCAGCCCTCCGACGTCCAGCGCGCGCTCGCCGCGTGCGGCGCGGTGCAGTGCGGTTTCTGCGTGCCCGGCATGGCCATGACGGTGCACGACCTCCTGGAGGGCAACCCCGCCCCCAGCGACCTGGAGACCCGCCGCGCCCTGTGCGGCAACCTCTGCCGCTGCTCCGGCTACCGCGGCGTGCTCGACGCCGTGCGCGAGGTCGTGGCCGAGCGCGAGGCGTCCGCCACCGCCGAGCCCGCCGCGCAGGACGGCCACGCCGACGAGGCGCGCATCCCGCACCAGGCGGGACCGGGCGCCGGCGGCGTCCACCAGGGCGCGCCCGACGGGACGTACGACGCGGGACACGGCGGTGGATACGACGCACCCGAAGGGCCGCAGGGCCCCTACGGCCAGGACGGAGCCCAGGCGTGAGCAGCGAGGCCACCACCGCGACCGCGTCCGACCCGCAGGGCCCCGAGCAACTGCCGCACGGCATCGGCTCCTCGCTGCCGTCGGCCGAGTGCCGCGCCAAGACCGAGGGCACCTTCCCGTACGCCTCCGACCTGTGGGCCGAGGGCCTGCTGTGGGCGGCGGTGCTGCGCTCCCCGCACGCCCACGCGCGCATCGTCTCGGTCGACACCACGCACGCGCTGGAGATGCCGGGCGTCCGCGCGGTCGTCACCCACCAGGACGTCCCGGGCGAGGTGCTGCACGGCCGCGGCGCGCCGGACCGGCCGGTCTTCGCCTCCGACGTCGTGCGCCACCACGGCGAGCCCATCGCCGCCGTCGCCGCCGACCACCCCGACACCGCGCGCATGGCGGCCGCCGCCGTCATCGTCGAGTACGAGGTGCTCGAACCGGTCACCGACCCGGAGAAGACCTTCGAGGCCGAGCCGCTCCACCCCGACGGCAACCTGATCCGCCACATCCCGCTGCGGCACGGCGACCCGGAGGCGGCGGGCGAACTCGTCGTCGAGGGGCTGTACCGCATCGGCCGCCAGGACCCGGCGCCGATCGGCGCGGAGGCCGGCCTCGCTGTGCCCCGCCCGGACGGGGGAGTGGAGCTCTATGTCGCCTCCACCGACCCGCACGCCGACCGCGACCGGGCCGCCGCCTGCTACGGCCTGTCGCGCGACCAGGTGAAGGTCGTCGTCACCGGCGTGCCCGGCGCGACCGCGGACCGCGAGGACGCCAGCTTCCAACTCCCGCTCGGACTCCTGGCGTTGCGGACCGGCTGCCCGGTCAAGCTCACCGCGACCCGCGAGGAGTCCTTCCTCGGCCACGCCCACCGCCACCCCACGCTGCTCCGCTACCGCCACCACGCGGACGCCGAGGGCCGCCTGGTCAAGGTGGAGGCGCAGATCCTGCTGGACGCGGGCGCGTACGCGGACACCTCCTCCGAGGCGCTCGCCGCGGCCGTCTCCTTCGCCTGCGGCCCCTACGTCGTGCCGAACGCCTTCATCGAGGGCTGGGCGGTGCGCACCAACAACCCGCCCTCCGGGCACGTACGGGGCGAGGGCGCCATGCAGGTGTGCGCCGCGTACGAGGCCCAAATGGACAAGATCGCCAAGAAGTTGGGGATCGACCCGGCCGAGGTGCGGCTGCGCAACGCCATGGCGACGGGCGACATCCTGCCCACCGGACAGACCGTGACGTGCCCCGCCCCGGTGGCCGAACTCCTCGCCGCCGTACGGGACTTCCCGCTGCCCGAGCTGCCCAAGGACACCCCCGAGGAGGACTGGCTGCTGCCCGGCGGCCCCGAGGGCGCGGGCGAGCCCGCCGCGGTGCGCCGGGGCGTCGGCTACGGCCTCGGCATGGTCCAGCTCCTGGGCGCCGAGGGCACGGACGAGGTCTCCACGGCCACGGTGCGGGTCCAGGACGGCGTGGCGACGGTGATCTGCGCGGCCGTCGAGACCGGCCAGGGCTTCACCACGCTTGCCCGCCAGATCGTCCAGGAGACGCTCGGCATCGACGACGTGCGGGTCGCGCCGGTCGACACCGACCAGCCGCCCGCGGGGCCGAGCTGCCGGGGCCGCCACACCTGGGTGTCGGGCGGCGCGGTGGAGCGCGCGGCGAAGATGGTCCGCACCCAGCTGCTCCAGCCGCTGGCCCACAAGTTCGGCATGTCCACCGAGCTGCTCCAGATCACCGACGGCAAGATCACCTCGTACGACGGGGTCCTCTCCACGACCGTCACCGAGGCGATGGACGGCAAGGAGCTGTGGGCCACGGCCCAGTGCCGCCCCCACCCGACCGAGCCGCTGGACGAGGCCGGGCAGGGCGACGCCTTCGTCGGCATGGCGTTCTGCGCGATCCGCGCGGTGGTCGACGTCGACATCGAGATCGGTTCGGTCCGGGTCGTCGAGCTGGCCGTCGCCCAGGACGTCGGCCGCATCCTCAACCCCGCGCAGCTGCGGTCCCGCATCGAGGCGGGCGTCACCCAGGGTGTGGGCGCGGCCCTCACGGAGAACCTCCGCACGCCGCGCGGCCTGGTCCGCCACCCGGACCTCACGGGCTACGCCCTGCCCACCGCCCTGGACACCCCCGACATCCGCATCGTGAAGCTGGTCGAGGAGCGGGACGTCGTCGCGCCGTTCGGCGCGAAGGCGGCCAGCGCGGTCCCGGTCGTGACGTCCCCGGCGGCCGTCGCCTCCGCCGTCCGCGCGGCGACCGGCCGCCCGGTCAACCGCCTCCCGATCCGCCCGCAGGCCGCGGTGGCCCAGTAATCCAGGAGCGCCCGGGACGACGGCGCTGGCACGATGAGGTCATGACCACAGGTACCTCTGAACCCGCCGGTGTCGTCGTCATCACCGGCATCATGGCCTCCGGCAAGTCCACGGTCGCGCAGGCGCTCGCCGAGCGGCTGACGAAGGCCGCGCACGTGCGGGGCGACGTGTTCCGCCGCATGGTCGTCTCCGGCGCGGTGCCGTACGAGCCGGGGGCCGGCGGCGAGGCCGAGGCCCAACTCCGGCTGCGCTACGGCCTGTCGGCGTCGACCGCCGACGCGTACGCCGCGGCGGGCTTCACCGCGATCGTCCAGGACGTGATCCTGGGCGAGGAGTTGAAGTCGTACGTGGAACTCGTGCGCACCCGCCCCCTGTACGTCGTCGTGCTCGCCCCGCGCCCCGCGGCGGTCGCCGCCCGCGAGGAGGGCCGCGGCAAGACGGGGTACGGCGCGTGGACGGTCGAGGACCTGGACGCGGCCCTGCGCGAGCAGACCCCGAGGATCGGACTCTGGCTGGACAGCTCGGAGTTGACGGTCGACGAGACGGTGGACGCGATCCTGGAGAGGCTGGGGGAGGCGCGGGTGGACGTGTCCTCCTGAGAGGGCCTTCTGAGGGGGCCTTCTGCGATGCCCTTCTGCGAGGGCCTCCTGAGAGGTTCTTCTGAGCAGCCCCCGAGAGGTCACCAGATGCCGTCCTCCGGGTCGCTGCGGCCCGCGGAGCTCGTCAGGACGGGGGTGACGGCCAGCAGGCCGGCGTCCTCGGGGTGGACCAGGGTCGGGTACACGACCCGGGGGACCGGCAGCCGGTGGGCGTCGTCGGCGGAGCGGCGCAGGGCCGTCTGCCAGTGCATCATGAACTGGAGACCCTGGCTCCGGCGGCCGGGCGCCGCCAAGTGGCGTGTGGCGCCCAGGAGTTCCCCGGTGTCGTCCGGGGCGGCCGTGCCGGCGGCGTCCCGGGAGGCGGGCGCGCTCGCGCTCAGCGGAGGTGGCGGCGGAAGGGGCGGGGACGCCGTGTTCCGGACGATCTGCTCCCACTCGCCCTGCGGGTAGCCGAACACACGGCACGTCCACGTCCGCGTGCCGCCCGCCTCGCGGCACACGAGGTCGGCGCGGATCTCCAGCAGCCCGCTGTGGCCGACCGGAGCCATGAGCCTCAGGTGCCGCATCGCGGTCGGCCCCGTGTGCAGCCAGAGGAAGGTGCCGTCCTCACGGCCGCCGATGACATGGGCCGGTTCCTCGTTCAGATGGACGGTGACCCTGGCCTCGTCCAGGTCGGCGCCCGCGGTCTGCTTGATGACGGCGATCACTTCGGGGGCGTCGCCCTCGCCCTCGCGGACGTCGGTCTCGTGGACGATGAACCGAGGGCAGTCCGCCTTGTCCCGCTCGTCCCTGGCCAGGTCCTGCTGTGCGCGCTGCGCCGCCAGTTGGGCGTCGGTCGCCTGCTTGGCCACCCGGGCCTGCCACCACGCGACGGCGACCGCGCCGCCGGCGACGGCGGAGTTCGCCGCCGTGATGTAGTCCCCTGCCTCCACCCGGCACACCCCTTGCCCCGCGGCCCCCGCGCGTCGTCGGCGCGGTCACCCTACCGACGGCGGGGAGGGGCGAGTGGGGCAACGCGAAAGAGGCATGCGAAAGGGGTGGCCCTTGTGGGGCCACCCCTTGATCACGGAACGGCGCCGTCGCGCCGCCGGAGGCCGTGGCGGGAATCGAACCCGCGTAACTGGATTTGCAGTCCAGCCCCTGAGCCATTCGGGCACACGGCCAAGTCGTCGCCGGTTCGCCGACCGCCGACCTGACTCCTTGAACGTATCCGGGCCCCGGCCGGGGCCTCAAGGGATCACGGGGTGGTGCAATGGGACTGCCATGTGGCGTTCATGAAGCGGCGGATCCGGCCGGTTCCCGCGGCGCGTGGCGCGACCGGCGGACGGGATCCGCCGGGCAGTCGAGAAGTCGAGCGGGACCCACGAAAGAGGAGAGACCTCCGGCATGGCCGTCATCCACCAGACCACCCTCAAACCGACCAAGCTGGAGCTGCTCGACGCCTGGCTTCCCACGCGCCCCTGGTACCGGGGCGGCCCGGACGGGCCGCGGCTGGCGAAGGCGGGCGGCTTCCGTCTCGACGACCCGGCGGGCGAGGTCGGCATCGAGGTCATGGCGGTCACCGACACCTCCGGCGCCGAACCGGTCACCTACCTCGTGCCCCTCACCTACCGCGGCGCCCCGCTCGACGGCGCGGAGCACGCCCTCGTCGGCACCATGGAACACGGGGTGCTGGGGCGGCGCTGGGCCTACGACGGCTGCCACGACCCCGCGCTGGTCGACCGGTTCCTCGCCCTGGCCGAGGGCCGCACGCGGGCCCAGGACCAGAACGTGACGGACGCCGTCGACGAGGACGTCACCGTCTCCTGGAGCGGCGAGGGCGCCGCCTTCGCCGCCCTCGTCACCGGCGCCACCGCCGCCGACGACGAGGAGGGCACCGAGCTGACCGCGCCGGGCGGCGCGGCCTTCCGCCTCCAGCGGGTCCTGTGCCCCGCCGCGGACGGCGCGTCCGTGCCCGCTCCCGAGGGCGCGGCCGGCCATGTCGCGGGGGCGTGGGGGCTGCCCGACGGCACGCGGGTCAGGGGGACGTTCGTCGTGCTGCGCGCGGGCGCCTGACGCGCGGGACGCGAGGAGGACCCAACTAGGCCAGGAGCTGGCCTAGTCGGGTCCTAGCGTGGTGCTCCACCGGCCGAGCGGCACGCAGGAAAGGCGGACACCATGCCCGAGACCAGGAGCATCGAAGAGACGGTCACCGGAGAGACGGCCACCGAGGCGGCGGCCACCGAAGAGGCGGTCGGCGCGACCGTCGACGACGGGCGCGGTGACCTGCTGGACGCCCTCGCCGGCCACCGGACCATGCTCCGCCACACCGTCCGCGACCTCACCGACGAGCAGGCCGGGCTGCGCACCACGGTGAGCGAGCTGTGCCTGGGCGGCCTGATCAAGCACGTCACGTCGGTCGAGCGGGTGTGGACGGCGTTCATCCAGGACGGCCTGCCGGCCCTCGGCGCCGTGACCGACATGACCGAGGAGGACTGGGCCCGCCGCGCCGAGGAGTTCCGGATGCTGCCCGGCGAGACGCTGGCGGGCGTGCTGGAGGCCTACGCCGAGGCCGCCCGCCGCACCGACGAGGTGGTGGGCGCCCTGCCGGACCTCGACGTCACCCACCCGCTGCCGGAGGCCCCGTGGTCCGAGCCGGGCGGCCGGTGGTCGGCCCGCAGGACGCTGCTGCACATCATCGGTGAGACCGCCCAGCACGCGGGCCACGCCGACATCATCCGGGAGTCGCTGGACGGCGGCCGCAGCATGGGCTGACGGACGGCCGGGGAACCCGCCGGCCTCGACCGACGTCATTCGTCTTCAAGCGCAGCCGGTGGGGGACCAGCCGCTATGTCTACAACGCCGCCAGCCCCGTGGGATTCGTCCTGATCCTCGCCGCCGTCGCCTTCGCGGGCGGCATGCTGTTCTCCACGTACTCCAGCTCGCGCTGGAGCGAGGGCGAACTGCGGGACGCCGCCGAGGTCGAGGACGGCACCTGCTGACGCCGGGCCGCCCGGTGCGTCGTACGGCCCCATGAGCCGTACGGCCCGGTGAGTCGTACGACCAAGGGACCAGAAGGTCACCGCCCACGGACAGGGGCCACCGGGCGTGATGCCCCTTACGCTGGCCGACATGACCGCCCTGGAACCCGGTGACACCGACGTCACTCCCGCCGCACCGACAGCACCGCCCGAGGCTCCCCAGGGCGGAGTCCTGAGCAGGCCCCACCGCGCCCTCAGCATCGGCATCGTCTCCGTGGTCCTGCTCATCGCCTTCGAGACGACGGCCGTCGGGACCGCGATGCCCGTCGCCGCCCGCGAACTGGACGGCGTCTCGCTGTACGCCTTCGCCTTCTCCGGGTACTTCACGACCAGCCTCTTCGGAATGGTGCTCAGCGGGCAGTGGGCGGACCGGCGCGGTCCGCTCGGGCCGCTCGCCGCGGGCATCTCCCTCTTCGCGGCGGGGCTGCTGCTGAGCGGCACCGCGGGCGCGATGTGGCTGTTCATCCTGGGACGGGCCGTGCAGGGCCTCGGCGGCGGTCTGGTGATCGTCGCGCTGTACGTCGTCGTCAGCCGCGCCTACCCGGAACACCTCCGCGCGTCGATCCTCGCGGCCTTCGCGGCGAGCTGGGTCGTGCCCTCGGTGGTGGGCCCCCTGGTCTCCGGGGCCGTCACCGAGCACCTCGGCTGGCGCTGGGTGTTCGTCGGCATCCCCGCCCTGGTCGTCGCGCCGCTCGTCCTCGCGCTGCCCGCGATCCGGCGGACCGCCACGGGCCCCGTGGACCCCACCGCGCCCGCCGCCGCCCTCGACCGCCGCCGCATCCGCCTCGCGCTCGGCATCTCGCTGGGCGCCGGGCTCCTGCAGTACGCGGGGCAGGACCTGCGCTGGCTCTCGCTGCTGCCCGCCGTGGCGGGCGGGGCGCTCCTCGTGCCCTCCGCCCTCGGCCTGCTGCCCCGCGGCACCTACCGCGCCGCCCGCGGGCTGCCCTCCGTCGTCCTGCTGCGCGGCGTGGCCGCCGGGTCGTTCATCGCCGCCGAGTCCTTCGTGCCGCTGATGCTCGTCACCCAGCGGGGCCTGAGCCCGACCATGGCCGGGCTCTCGCTGGCCGTGGGCGGCGCGACCTGGGCGCTCGGCTCCTACCTCCAGTCGCGGCCCCGCATGGAGCCCCACCGCGGCCGGCTCGTGGCCTTCGGCATGGTGCTCGTCGCGGCGGCCATCGCCACCGCGCCCACCGTCCTGATCGAGGCCGTGCCCGTGTGGATCGTCGCGGTCGCCTGGGCCTTCGGCTGCTTCGGCATGGGCATGGTCATCGCCTCGACGAGCGTGCTGCTGCTGCGCCTCTCGCCGCCCGCGGACGCCGGGTCCAACTCCGCCGCCCTGCAGATTTCGGACGGTCTTTCGAACGTCATCCTCCTCGCCGCGGGCGGCGCCGCCTTCGCCGCGCTGGGCGGCGGCGCGGTGGGCGCGGCACACGGGGCGGGCGGGGCCGCCGGATCCCATCCGGGCGCCTTCGTCGCCGTCTTCCTGCCCATGGCGGCGGTCGCCCTGGCCGGGGCCTGGGTGGGCACGCGGCTCAAGGAACGGGCGCGCTGAGGCGACGGTGTGAGACCTGTCGCACCCGCCTCCGGCACCGCCTCGATCTCACCGGTACGTCAACCGGTCACCGGTAAGGTGGCCCGGTTGTCGTACGTACCCGAGAAGTAAAAACCCGGAGACCGTGACTACCACCAGCGCCGCCGCCACCTCCTCCCACCACCTCTCGCCCGCCTTCCCCGGCCGTGCCCCCTGGGGCACCGCCAACAAGCTGCGTGCCTGGCAGCAGGGCGCGATGGAGAAGTACATCCAGGAGCAGCCGCGGGACTTCCTCGCCGTCGCCACCCCCGGCGCCGGCAAGACGACCTTCGCGCTCACGCTCGCCTCGTGGCTGCTGCACCACCACGTCGTGCAGCAGGTCACCGTGGTCGCGCCGACCGAGCACCTGAAGAAGCAGTGGGCCGAGGCGGCCGCCCGTATAGGCATCAAGCTCGACCCCGAGTACAGCGCGGGACCCCTGAGCAAGGAGTACCAGGGCGTCGCCGTGACCTACGCCGGTGTCGGCGTACGCCCGATGCTGCACCGCAACCGCTCCGAGCAGCGCAAGACCCTCGTCATCCTCGACGAGATCCACCACGCGGGAGACAGCAAGTCCTGGGGCGAGGCGTGCCTGGAGGCCTTCGAGCCCGCCACGCGCCGCCTCGCGCTCACCGGCACGCCCTTCCGGTCCGACACCAACCCGATCCCCTTCGTCACCTACGAGGAGGGCAACGACGGCATCCGGCGCTCCTCCGCCGACTACACCTACGGCTATGGCAGCGCGCTCGGCGACGGCGTCGTGCGGCCCGTCATCTTCCTCTCGTACTCGGGCAACATGCGCTGGCGCACCAAGGCCGGCGACGAGATCGCGGCCCGGCTCGGCGAGCCGATGACCAAGGACGCCGTCTCGCAGGCCTGGCGCACCGCCCTGGACGCGCGCGGCGAGTGGATGCCCAACGTCCTCAAGGCCGCCGACAAGCGGCTCACCGAGGTCAGGAAGGCCATCCCCGACGCGGGCGGCCTCGTCATCGCCTCCGACCAGGACTCCGCGCGCGCCTACGCCAAGCTGATCCGCGAGATCACCGGCACCAAGGCCACCGTCGTCCTCTCCGACGACACCGGCGCCTCCCAGCGCATCGACGACTTCAGCGGCAGCACCGACCGGTGGATGGTCGCGGTCCGCATGGTGTCCGAGGGCGTCGACGTGCCGCGCCTGGCGGTCGGCGTGTACGCCACCACCATCTCCACGCCGCTCTTCTTCGCGCAGGCCGTCGGGCGCTTCGTGCGGTCGCGGCGCCGGGGCGAGACCGCGTCCGTCTTCCTGCCCACCGTCCCCGACCTGCTCGGCTTCGCCAACGAGATGGAGGTCGAGCGCGACCACGTGCTCGACAAGCCGAAGAAGGAGGGGGAGGAGGACCCCTACGCCGAGTCCGAGGCCGAGATGGACGAGGCCAACAAGGAGCAGGACGAGGACACCGGCGAGCAGGAACAGTTCTCCTTCGAGGCGCTGGAGTCCGAGGCCGTCTTCGACCGCGTCCTCTTCGACGGCGCCGAGTTCGGCATGCAGGCCCACCCGGGCAGCGAGGAGGAGCAGGACTACCTCGGCATCCCGGGCCTCCTCGAACCGGACCAGGTGCAGATGCTGCTCCAGAAGCGGCAGGCCCGGCAGATCGCCCACAGCAAGAAGAAGCCGGACGAGGAGGCCGATCTCCTCGAACTGCCCGCCGAGCGGCGCCCGGTGGTCTCCCACAAGGAGCTCCTCGGGCTGCGCAAGCAGCTGAACACGATGGTCGGCGCGTACGTCCACCAGAGCGGCAAGCCGCACGGCGTGATCCACACCGAGCTGCGGCGCACCTGCGGCGGACCGCCGAGCGCGGAGGCCACCGCCGGTCAGCTGCGGCAGCGGATCGCGAAGGTCCAGGAGTGGGCGACCCGCATGAAGTGAGCGGGCCGCCGTCCGGCGCGAGCGGGTCCGGGTCCGCGATGAGCGGGGCGTTCCGTGTGCGGAGGTGGTGTGCACAGGTCGTGCACGCCCCCACACGGGCGCCCGCCGCGTAACGGGGCAATGGGGGGCGCTAGGGGCGTCGGCGTGCCCGGATTCTGGACGAAGTCTTCCGCTGAGCGGGACGGCCTCGCTACTGTCCCCGCAACGCACACGCCCCGTGGCAGCGCCGCCGCGGAGCGCAGCCGGTGTTCCGACCGGCGGCCTCTGACGCGCGTCGCCCACGGGACCGGCGGCGCAACCGCCGCGTAAGGGGGCCGCCGACCCTCACCTAAGGAGTGGGCGTCGTGACCGCGGAGACTTCCCAGACGCTCGACCGAGGACTGCGCGTCCTCAAGCTGCTGGCCGACACCGACCATGGCCTGACGGTCACCGAGCTCTCCAACAAGCTCGGCGTGAACCGCACCGTGGTCTACCGCCTGCTCGCCACGCTGGAGCAGCACGCCCTGGTCCGCCGCGACCTGGGCGGCCGGGCCCGCGTGGGCCTCGGGGTGCTGCGGCTCGGCCGCCAGGTGCACCCGCTGGTGCGGGAGGCCGCGCTGCCGGCGCTGCGCTCGCTCGCCGAGGACATAGGCGCGACGGCGCACCTGACCCTCGTGGACGGCACCGAGGCCCTCGCGGTGGCGGTGGTGGAGCCCACGTGGACGGACTACCACGTCGCCTACCGCACGGGCTTCCGCCACCCCCTGGACCGCGGCGCCGCGGGCCGCGCGATCCTCGCCGCGCGCCAGGGCCTGGTGACCGACCCCGGGTACGCGCTCACGCACGGCGAGCTGGAGGCGGGCGCCAGCGGGGCGGCGGCCCCCCTGGTGGGCGTCACCGGCATAGAGGGCAGCGTCGGCGTGGTCATGCTCGCGGACTCGGTACCGGAGCGGGTGGGACCGCGGGTGGTGGACGCGGCACGGGAAGTGGCCGACGCCCTGCGCTGAGGCGAGGCCGCCGATCGAGTCACGTTAGATTGATCCTGTGTTCTCTCGTCTCACGCGCCTCCAGGCCCTCGCCGTCTGCGCGCTCCCCGTGGTGACCCTGCTCGCCGTCGCGGGGCTCGCGCCGCTGCCGTTCGCCGTGGCCCAGCCCGGCGGCACGACGAACGTCCTCGGGAAGCACGAGGGCAAGCCGGTGCTCACGATCACCGGCGCGCCCACCCGGCCGACCAAGGGCGAGCTGCGCATGACGACGATCGTCGCCACGGGGCCGACCGTGGACGTGCGCCTGGGCGACGTGATCGACGGCTGGTTCCGCACGGACCGCGCGGTGATGCCGAAGGACTCGGTCTACCCGGTCGGCGACAACGAGAAGGAAGTCGAGAAGCACAATCTCGGCGACATGAAGAAGTCGCAGGACGACGCCACGAAGGCGGCGCTGGCCTATCTGAAGGAGAACGGCGTCGACGGCACCGACAAGGTGGACGTCAAGGCCGACCTCGGCGACATCGGCGGCCCGAGCGCGGGCCTGTTCCTCTCGCTCGGGATCATCGACAAGCTGGACGGGAACGGCAGCGGCGGCGACCTCACGGGCGGCCGCACCATCGCCGGCACCGGCACGATCAAGGCCGACGGCAGGATCGGCCCGGTCGGCGGTGTCGCCCTGAAGACGAAGGCCGCGCGGCGCGACGGCGCGACGGTCTTCCTGGTCCCGAAGGCGGAGTGCTCGGACGCGTCCGCCGAGCTGCCCAAGGGGCTTCAACTGATCCCCGTCACCACCCTGAAGGGCACGGTCGACTCGCTGCGGGCCCTGGAGAAGGGCGAGAAGGTCCCGGGCTGCTGACACTGACGAGTCGCAGGCCCAACTCTACGAGGGTCCAGCCGAGTTGAGTGCGCAGATGAGTACGGGGGCCTCGCGCGGGCGCCGCCCGTCGTAACTCCTCGGCGCGGTCGTGATGCAGCATCAGGTGTACGTCGGTGTGCATGCCGTGCTCCTCTCAGGCGTCCTCGGCCGCCGGCCGGGTCGGGAAGACGTGGGAGTGGACGCGCACCCTGGCCGCGTTCGGGGTGCCTTCGTCCGGGGCCAACGCCCGGTAGCTCTCGATGAGTTCGATGACCTTGTGGCTCAGTTCGGAGGCGAGGGCGGGCGTCAGCGTCAGGGTGAAGTCGCTCGTGTCCGCCGCCTCGTCCCACTCCTGCGGCCACTCGTGCCGGGTGGCGATCCAGGTGGTCACTTCCTGTGAGCGCTGGGCGGCGTACTCGTACAGAAGGGTGCTGAGCGCGCCCTGCACCTCCGGGTCCCGGTCGCGGATGAGGTCCTCGTCGGTCCGGGTCCCCTGGTGCGCGGAGCGCCACCACCGCTCCCGCCCCTTGCCGCGCTCCGGATCGTCCTCGACGAATCCGTACTCCGCGAGCTGGCGCAGGTGATAGCTGGTGGCGCCGCTGGACTCGCCCAGGCGCGCGGCGAGTTGGGATGCGGTCGCCGGGCCGTCGAGCCGCAGCGAGGTGAGCAGGCGCATCCGCAGCGGATGCGCGAGTCCGCGCAGCGAGCGCGGGTTGAGCCGGTGGACCTTCCGGGGCGGCTGCGCTTCTTCCGTCATGTCCTCACCGTAACCATGCAAAGACTCCGTTGCAATGCTTTCTTTGCAACGGAGTCTTTGTAACCGGCGGAACCGGCCGCCGCGTCACTCCTTGACGAACCCCTCCTGGATCAGCCAGTCCTTCGCCACCTCGTGGGGGTCCTGGCCCTCCACGTCCACCTTGGAGTTGAGGTCCTGCGCCACCGTGTTGTTCAGCTTCTTCGTGATGGGATCCAGGACCTCCGCCATCTCCGGGTACTTCTCCAGGGACTTGCTGTTGATCTCCGGCGCGGCGTTGTAGTTGGGGAAGAAGTGCTTGTCGTCCTCCATGACCGTCAGGTCCATCGCCTTGATGCGGCCGTCGGTCGTGAAGACCTCGCCGTAGGTGCACGAGCCCTTGGACGCCTGCGTGTAGATGATGCCGGTGTCCATCTTGGTGATGTTGGAGGACGGGATGCTCATCCCGTACGCCTTCTGCATGCCGGGCAGCCCGTCCTCTCGGGAGGAGAACTCGCTCTCCACGCAGAGCGTGACCGCCTTCGGATCGGACGTGGACAGGGCCGCGACGTCCGAGAGCGTCCTGGTCCTGTACTTCGCCGCGTTCTTCCCGTTCATCGCCAGCGCGTACGTGTTGTTGAGCGCGGCCGGCGGCAGCCAGGTGATGCCGTTCCTCAGGTCCGCCTCGCGCACCGCCTGCCACTGCTTCTTCGGGTCGTCGATGGGTTCGGAGTTGCCCTGGTACGTGATCCAGGCGGTGCCCGTGTACTCGTACATGGCGTCCGCGTCACCGCCCTTGACGGCCTCGCGCGCGCCGATCGACCCCTGGATGCCCGTGCGGTCGAGCACGTCCGCGCCGGCCGCCTCGAAGGCGATGCCCATGATCGCGCCGAGGATCAGCTGCTCGGTGAACTCCTTGGACGTGACGGTGAGATCGGCGCCCTTGAGGGGCAGGCCCTGGCCGATCGAGCCGGGCTTGACGTCGTCCACCATCGGGCTGCCGCTGGTGAGGCCGCACCCGGCGACCAGCGCGGCCCCCAGGACGCCGACGACCGACGTGCGCAACGAGACCCTCATGACCGCACCTCCAGCCCGCGCGGGCGCAGGACCAGTTCGGCCAGCGAGGCCAGCCAGTCCACCAGGAGCGCGAGCGCGATCGTCAGGATCGAACCGAGCATGAGGACGGGCATCCGCTGGTTCGTCATGCCCGTGGTGATCAGGTCGCCGAGGCCGCCGCCCCCGCCGAAGGTGGCGAGGGTCGCCGTGCCGACGTTCAGGACGAGCGCCGTGCGCACGCCCGCGAGGATCAGCGGTACGGCCAGCGGGAGTTCGACCCGCGTCAGCACTCCCAGGGGCGACATGCCGATGCCGCGCGCCGCCTCCAGGAGCGTCGGGTCGTTCGCCTTCAGGCCCGCGATCGTGTTGGACAGGACCGGCAGCACGGCGTAGATGATGATGCCGATCAGGGCCGCCTTCTCGCCGATGCCGAGCCAGATCACCAGGAGTGCCAGGAGGCCGATCGCGGGCGTCGCCTGGCCGATGTTGGCCAGCGCCATCGCGACCGGCGCGGCCCTGCGCACCCGCCCGCGGGTCAGCAGGATCCCCAGCGGGATCGCGATGATCAGCACGAAGAAGGTGGAGATCGCGGTCAGCTGGATGTGCTGGCGAAGCCGCAGCCACACGTTGCCGTTCGCCAGCGCGTTCCTGGAGATCGAGTCCAGGTCGGCCTGGTGGAACCACCACCAGGTCAGGAGCAGGATCACCGCGAGCACGGCCGGCAGGAACGTGAGGCGCTGCCAGGTGACCCGGCGCTCCTTGCGGTCCGGCGGGCCCGGGGGAGGGGCCTCCTGCTCGCCCTCGCCCACGTCGCGGAAGGCGAGTCCCTTGACCTCGTGCTCGCCCTCGGGGCGCGTGTCCTCGCGCGGGGACGGGCTCATGCCTTCGCCTCCCCGCCGTCGCCCTCCTGCTCCTGGTGGGTCAACCGCCGGCGCTGCTCCTCCAGTTCGTGCTGGTGCTCCACCGCTTCGAGCCGGTCGGCCTCCAGCATCTCGTGGACGGAGTTCATCAGCGTCTCCATGTCGACGACGCCGGTGTACTCGCCGCGCCGGCCCGTCACCGCGACCCGCCCCGCGTTGTCCGTGAGGACCGCCTCCAGGGCGTCGCGCAGGGTGGCGTCGCGGGTCACCGTGTCGTGGACCAGGGTGCCCGCGCGGGCCAGCGAGCCCTTCGCGCGCATCAGGTCACCGCGCCGCAGCCACTTGTAGGGGCGGCCGCGCTTGTCGAGCAGGAGCAGTTCGTTCGTACCGCCGGCGCGGAGCTTGTCGAAGATGTCCTGCAACGGGTCGTCGATGGTCACCGTCGGCACGTCGGCGATCTCCACGTCGCGTACGCGCGTGAGGTTCAGGCGCTTGAGCGCCGCGCCCGCGCCCACGAAGCCCGAGACGAAGTCGTCGGCGGGGTTGGTGAGGATCGCCTCCGGGGTGTCGAACTGCGCGATGTGCGAGCGCTCCCGCAGCACCGCGATCCGGTCGCCGAGCTTGATGGCCTCGTCGAAGTCGTGCGTGACGAAGACGATCGTCTTGTGCAGCTCGTGCTGGAGCCGGATCAGCTCGTCCTGGAGGTGGTCGCGGGTGATGGGGTCGACGGCGCCGAACGGCTCGTCCATCAGCAGCACGGGCGGATCGGCCGCCAGCGCCCGCGCCACGCCCACGCGTTGCTGCTGGCCGCCGGAGAGCTGGCGGGGATAGCGCCCGTGGAACTCGCCCGGGTCGAGGCCCACCAGGTCCAGCATCTCCTCGACCCGCGACGCGATGCGGGACTTCGACCAGCCCACCATCTTCGGTACGAGCGCGATGTTCTGGGCGACGGTCATGTGCGGGAAGAGGCCGGAGGACTGGATCGCGTAGCCGACCTTGCGGCGCAGCTTCACCGGGTCGATGTCGGTGACGTCCTCGCCGTTGATGCGGATGCGGCCGCTGGTCGGCTCGATCAGCCGGTTGATCATCTTCAGGGTGGTGGACTTGCCGCACCCCGAGGGGCCCACGAAGATGACGATCTCGCCGGCCTTGATCTCCATGTTCACGCTGTCCACGGCCGGGTCGCCGCTGCCCGGAT
Source organism: Streptomyces silaceus (assembly GCF_001419745.1). Classification (GTDB taxonomy): domain Bacteria; phylum Actinomycetota; class Actinomycetes; order Streptomycetales; family Streptomycetaceae; genus Streptomyces; species Streptomyces silaceus. Next base: position 15,873 of record NZ_LIRJ01000435.1, read on the forward strand.
AGCGCTTGGTGAGGTTCTCCAGCTCGATCGTCGCTCCGGAGGTGGCGGCGGGGGCCTGCCCGGCGGCCCCGTCCGTGCTCGCGTCGGTGGCGGTGGTCTCAGACACGGATACCCCTCGGAATCGTCAGCCGGCCGATCAGGACGTACGCGGCGTCGAAGAGCAGCGCCAGGACGATGATCCCGAGCGTGCCCGCGAGCACCTGGTTGAGCGCGTTCTTGCTGCCGAGCGAGCCGATGCCGCGGAAGATCTCGTTGCCGAGGCCGGGCCCCGACGCGTACGCGGCGATGGCCGCGATGCCCATCAGCATCTGCGTGGAGACGCGGATGCCGGTGAGGATCGGCGGCCAGGCGATCGGCAGCTCCACCTTGAAGAGCCGGGCGAGCCGGGACATCCCGATGCCCTTCGCCGCGTCGACGAGCGAGGGGTCGACCCCCCGCAGCCCGACGATGGCGTTGCGCACGATCGGCAGCAGCCCGTACAGCGTCAGCGCGATGACGGTCGGCGCCACGCCCAGGCCCACGACCGGGATCAGCAGACCGATCATGGCGAGCGAGGGGATGGTGAGGATGGTGGAGGTCGCGGTCGTGGCGAGGTTGCCCGCCCACTCGCTGCGGTACGTGAGGACGCCGATCAGGACGCCGATGACGGTCGCGACGACCATGCACTGGAAGACGGCGCTCGCGTGCTGGTACGCGTCCGTCAGCAACTGTTGGTGACGGTTGCCGAGGTAGTCCCAGAAGTTCACTGAAGTGCTCACCTCGTCTTTCCGAAGGGTCTCAGCGGTCTTGGACTCGGGCCCCGGCTCCCGTGGCCGGGGTCGTCGGCGCTCCTGCCTCAGGGGTCCTCGGACGCCTGCTCCACCAGCGGGATGATCCGCAGCGGTACGGGGTTCTCCATGACGATCGCCGTGGAGGCCCGGACGATGCCATCAAAACCCACCACCCGGTCGATCACACGTTGGAGATCGGCGTTGGACCGGGCCACCAGACGGCAGAGCATGTCGCCGTGGCCCGTGATGGTGTGCAGTTCGAGGACCTCGGCGACCGACGCCAAATGGGCGCGCACGTCCGCCCCCTGGCCCTGTTTGATCTCCAGGGTCGCGAAGGCCGTCACGGGGTAGCCGAGCGCCGCCGGATCGACCTCGGGCCCGAAGCCCCGGATGACTCCATTGGACTGAAGCCGGTCCATGCGCGCCTGCACCGTGCCGCGCGCGACGCCGAGCCTGCGGGACGCCTCAAGAACCCCGATACGCGGCTCCCGCGCCAGGAGCACGATGAGTCTCCCGTCCAGATGATCGATCGCCATGACGCCTCCGTGATGGTCATGATGTACAGATAGCCCGCCCATCCTGGCCACTGCCTGGACAGATTGACCACTGAAAACGCGAACTATTGCGCACCTTGTGGATCGGCGGGAGCCTCGGACCATGACTGAGACCACCACTCACACCACCCCCGACACCGCGCGCGAGGCCGACCCCTTCCCGGTCAAGGGAATGGACGCGGTCGTCTTCGCCGTGGGCAACGCCAAGCAGGCGGCGCACTACTACTGCACCGCGTTCGGCATGAAGCTGGTCGCCTACTCCGGACCGGAGAACGGCAGCCGCGAGACCGCGAGTTACGTGCTCACGAACGGCGCCGCCCGCTTCGTCTTCACCTCCGTCATCAAGGCCTCCACCGAGTGGGGCACCTTCCTCGCCTCCCACGTCGCCGAGCACGGCGACGGCGTGGTCGACCTCGCCATCGAGGTGCCGGACGCGCGCGCCGCGTACGCCTACGCCGTCGAGCACGGCGCCCGCGGGATCACGGAGCCGTACGAGGAGAAGGACGAGAACGGCACGGTCGTCCTCGCCGCGATCGCCACGTACGGCAAGACCCGCCACACCCTGGTCGAGCGCACCGACTACGACGGCCCTTACCTGCCCGGTTTCGTGGCCGCGAACCCGATCGTCGACCCGCCCGCCAAGCGCACCTTCCAGGCGATCGACCACTGCGTCGGCAACGTCGAGCTCGGCAAGATGAACGAGTGGGTCGGCTTCTACAACAAGGTCATGGGCTTCACGAACATGAAGGAGTTCGTGGGCGACGACATCGCGACCGAGTACTCGGCGCTGATGTCCAAGGTGGTCGCGGACGGCACCCTCAAGGTGAAGTTCCCGATCAACGAGCCGGCCATCGCCAAGAAGAAGTCGCAGATCGACGAGTACCTGGAGTTCTACGGCGGCGCGGGCGTCCAGCACATCGCGCTCGCCACGAACGACATCGTCGAGTCCGTGCGCACCATGCGCGCGGCGGGCGTGCAGTTCCTGGACACCCCCGACTCGTACTACGACACCCTCGGCGAGTGGGCCGGTGAGACCCGCGTGCCCGTCGAGACCCTGCGCGAGCTGAAGATCCTCGTCGACCGCGACGAGGACGGCTACCTCCTGCAGATCTTCACCAAGCCGGTCCAGGACCGCCCGACGGTCTTCTTCGAGATGATCGAGCGCCACGGCTCGATGGGCTTCGGCAAGGGCAACTTCAAGGCCCTGTTCGAGGCGATCGAGCGCGAGCAGGAGAAGCGCGGCAACCTCTAGGCACCGTCGATCGCGGGCTGCGCCCAGCTCGTCCTCAGTCGCCGGACAGGCTCGGATTCCCCGGACCCGTCCGGCGATTCGGCGTCCCGGCCCGGCCGCGGGCCGGTGGGGGCTGGTCGCGCAGTTCCCCGCGCCCCTGACGGGGCGCCGCCTTGCGCGGTGTCACCGGCCGAGGCGCGTACATCTGGGCGGGCCCACCCTCGGGTGGGTCCCCCAGCGCCTCCAGCGCCGCCTTCGCGACGGGAACGCCCAGCGGCGAGAAGTAGGGGTTGATGCGCAGGGCCTCGCCCAGGTGGCGCCGCGCGGCGCCGTAGTAGCCCAACTCCCGCTCGATCTGCCCCCGGTGGAAGGCGAACAGCGCGCTGCGCGGCCCCTTGTCCATCGCCTTCGTGACGAGCTTGAGGCCGCCCTCCCCGTCCCCGGCCCGGTGCAGCGCCCAGCCCAGCGCGTCCGCCGTCTCCGGGCTGCCGTGCCGCTCGTACTCCGCGGTGAGCCGCTCCACCGCCGCGTCCGGGTCCCCGTGGTCGGCCTCGAAGAGCCCGAGGATCCGTTCGTTGTTGACGCCGCCCGCGCCCTCCTGCGTCACGCGCGTGCGCAGCAGGTCGTACTGGGCCCGTGCCGCCGGACCCAGCCGCAGCGACTCGTACAACTCGCCCAGTTCCAGGGCGTACTGGGGGAGCGGCTGCCGGGCGAGCGCCGAGCGGTAGGCCTGCAGCGCCTCCGACGAGCGGCCCAGCGCGGCCAGGGCGCGGCCCCGGCCCGCGAGCGCGGGATGGTGCTCGGCGTCGGCGGCCAGCGCCGCGTCGTAGTAGCGCAGCGCCTCCGTCGGCTCGCCCCGCTCCCACGCCAGCTCCCCGACCCGGTACAGGCACGCCGCCTTCTCCGCCGGGGCCTCGGCGAGCGCCGCGGCGTCGGTGAGCGCGGCGTTCGCGTCCTCGCGCCAGCCGCGGTCCCGGTAGACCTGCCCGGCCCGCGCCATCACCGAAGGACCCGAGCCGAGTTCCTGCAAGGACTCCAGGGCCCTGCCGACGCCCTTCGCGTCGCCGAGCCCGCTGTAGGCGTCGATCAGCGCGGGATAGGAGGTCCAGCGCTTCGGCGCGGACCTGGCCGCGCGCTCGCCCCACATCTTCCCGGCACGGAAGTCGTGCCGGGCGTTCGCCAGCGCCGCGAGCCCCGCGAACGCCTCCGCGTTGCCCTCGGGCCGCGCCTTCAGCGAGGCGCGCAGGGCGTTCTCCGCCTTCGGATAGGCGGCGGCGTCCGCGGTCCGTACGCCCCGTGCGACGTACGCCGAACCGAGCACCGCCCAGGACTGGTCGTCGCCGGGGTGCGCCCGCAGATGCGCCTCGCGCTCCCCGATGAGCGCGGCCAGGTCCGGCAGGGCGGCGGGGGCGCCCGCACCCACGGCCGCCATCGCCCGCCCGGCGGGCCCGAGCACGGGCGGCGCCGCGTCCCCGTCGTCCGACGGCAGCAGCACGAGGAGGCCGCCGAGCACCACGCTCCCCGCGACGGAGCCGATCAGCACACGCTTCACCGAAGGCTTCATGGGCCTCACTGTGCGTCAAACACTTCAATACGAAGAGCACATCCCGGCATGTGGAAGGGCGTCGCACACGGGTTCACACCGATGGCCCCGGGTGCGAGGCTGTGATCATGAGCCGCACCCTCATCGAACGCCTTCAGGAGGGCCTCCCGGCCGAGGCGGTCCTCACCGACCCGGACGTCACCTCCTCGTACGCCCACGACATGGCCAGCTTCTGTGAGGCGGGCACCCCCGCCGTCGTGGTCCTGCCGCGCACCGTCGAACAGGTCCAGCACGTGATGCGCACGGCCACCGAGCTGCGCATCCCCGTCGTCCCGCAGGGCGCCCGCACCGGCCTGTCCGGCGCCGCGAACGCGAGCGAGGGGTGCATCGTCCTGTCCCTCGTCAAGATGGACCGCATCCTGGAGATCAGCCCCGTCGACCGGATCGCCGTCGTCGAACCGGGCGTCGTCAACGCCACGCTGTCGCGCGCGGTGGGCGAGCACGGCCTGTACTACCCGCCGGATCCCTCCAGTTGGGAGACGTGCACCATCGGCGGGAACATCGGCACCGCCTCCGGGGGCCTGTGCTGCGTGAAGTACGGGGTCACGGCGGAGTACGTCCTCGGGCTCGACGTCGTCCTCGCCGACGGGCGCCTCATGAGCACGGGACGCCGCACCGCCAAGGGCGTCGCCGGATACGACCTCACGCGGCTGTTCGTGGGCTCCGAGGGCAGCCTCGGCATCGTCGTGCGCGCCGTCCTCGCGCTCAAGCCGCAGCCGCCCCGGCAGCTGGTCCTGGCGGCCGAATTCGCCTCGACGAAGGCGGCCTGCGACGCGGTGTGCGCGATCATGGAGGGCGGCCACGTCCCCTCGCTGCTCGAACTGATGGACCGTACGACCGTGAAGGCCGTGAACGCGCTCGCGAACATGGGGCTGCCCGAGTCCACCGAGGGGCTGCTGCTCGCGGCCTTCGACACCGCGGACCCCGCGGCCGACCTCGCCGCCGTCGGCGCGCTCACCTGCGCCGACGGCCAGGCCACGCTCACCCCGCTGGGCAGCTGGGCGGTCTGGGTCAAGCTGGAGCAGATCTGCGTCGCCGCGCAGAGCCCCGCCGGGCACATCGAGCAGTCCGCCGAGGACATGCTGCGCGGCTGCGCCCGCCTGCGGCCGAACGCGGCGCGTGCCGAGTACCGCGCCTGGCTCGCCGCCCGCACCGTCACCAGCGCCGTCACCGACCTCCTCGCCGCCGCCCGGGGCGAGGACGCCCTGCTGCGCGGCCTCGCCTTCGAGGCGCTGCGGGTGGTCGGCGCGCCGGCCGAGGCCGAGGTCAGGGCCGTCGTCGACGAGGTCCCGCTGCGCCCCTACGCCTTGCTGTGGCTCGCCGAGCAGGAGGGCACCGACCCCGAGGACGTCCACTTCGTGCTGACCCGCGAGGAGTCCACCTGGCTGTGGATCGACACCGCGGCGGCCGTCGCGGACCACGGCGAGGCCCAGATCCTCGTGCGGCACCTGGAGTCGGCGGTCCAGCCGACCGTTCCCGCGCTGCTCGACGAGGTGCGCCGCGCCGGGCACCCCCGCACCGTCCAGGTCCTGGTCGCCCTCGCCGCGGCCCACCCGGACCCGGCGCTCGCCAAGGCCATGCGCCGCGCCGCCTTCCAGGTGCACACCGGCGGCGAGTGACCGGGCGCCCCGGGGGTCAGGCCCTGATCCCGGGGGCGTACGTGCCGAAACTCCATACGTTGCCCTCGGCGTCCCGGGCCAGGTAGTCCCGCGAGCCGTAGTCCTGGTCGGTCGGGGGCATCAGGATCTCCGCGCCGTGCTCCTTGGCGTGCCGGTGGTGGGCGTCGACGTCGTCCACGACGACGTACACGCCGCACGGCCCTGCGCCCGCCATCGCCCGGTCGTAGACGCTGCCCGTGCCCCGGGAGCCGAGCATCACCGCGCCGTTGCCCTGGGCCAGTTCGGCGTGCACGACGCGGCCGTCCTCGCCCTCGTACACACTCACCTCGGTGAAGCCGAAGGCCTCCGTCAGCTGCGCGATCGCGGCCTTCGCGTCCGCGTACAGGAGGGTCGGGAAGATGCTCGGCCGCCCGCCGTCGTCGCCTGCCATGCCCTCGCTCCGATCGGATCCGTGTCTCAGCGGAAGGTGTTGCACTGGCCCATGTCGCCGGTGCGGTAGCCCTGGTAGAACCACTGCTGGCGCTGCTCGGCCGAGCCGTGCGTCCAGGACTCGGGGGTGACCCTGCCCTGGAACTTCTCCTGGATGCGGTCGTCGCCCACCGCGGCCGCCGCGTCCAGGCCGTCCCGGATGTCGGCGTCGTCCAGGCTGCTGAGCAGCGGCTTGCCCGTGCGGTCGTCCGGGGTGCGGGTCGCGTGCCGCGCCCAGACGCCGGCGTAGCAGTCGGCCTGCAGCTCGACCTTGACCGCGTTGCTGTCGCGTCCGGTGCGCCCGTCCTGGGAGCGCTGCAGGGTCCCCATCAGGTTCTGCACGTGGTGCCCGTACTCGTGGGCCACGACGTACGCCTGGGCGAAGGGGCCGCCGGTGGAGCCGAACTTCGTCCGCAGCTCGTCGAAGAACCCGAGGTCCAGATAGACCTTCCGGTCGCCGGGGCAGTAGAACGGCCCGACCGCCGACGACGCGGTGCCGCAGGCCGTGCCCACGCGGTTGCTGAACAGGACGGTCTGCGCGGGGGAGTACGAGGCGCCTCTGCGCCGGAACTCGGGGCGCCAGAAGTCCTGGACGCTGTTGACCACCGCCACGATGCGGCAGTCGTCCTTGGTGTTCGCGTCCTGGCCGGTGCGGCAGCCCTGCTGCACCTGCGCGAGCGACGAGGAGGACGCGGCGGGCTCGTCGTTGCCGGAGGACAGCCCGAGCTGCTCGGGCCCCACTCCGAAGAACAGGCCGAGGACCAGCGCGATGAGCCCGGCGATGCCGCCGCCCACGGTGGCCCGGCCGCCGGGGATCCGACTGCCGCGCACATCCTGGACCTCGGAGGTGTCCAGATCGGCGTCGTCGTCGAACTGCATGGGCGCACCCCTCTGCCTCGCACCGGGGACGACACCCGTCGCCCCGCACCGAACCATCGGCCACTTCATCCTGATATGCCCGCTCCTGCCGGGCGCCGGACGGAGGTCCGAACGGGGGACGCAGACCGCTCCCCGCGCCGTGTCGCCCGGCGATGCGGCGGCCGCCCCGGCCCTCGCGGCTACGCTCTGCGCCTGATCCATGGGCAGTGGTACCGAAGGGGGGCGTCATGTCCACTCACCCGCTCCGGACGCCCACGCGCCCGCGCCCGCCGGCCGACCTGCCGCTTCCGGCGACCGGAAGCGGCAGCCCGGCCTCCGCGACCGGAACCGCCCACCCGCTTCCAGCGGCCGACCCGGCGCCCCGGACGACCGGCCTGCCGCACGGGACGACCACGGCCCCGGCCGTCCGCCGCGGCACCCGGATCGTGCTCCCCGTGGCCCTCGCCCTGCTCGCGGTCCCCCTCGTCACCGCCGCCCACCACGCGCGACCCGCCCCCTACGGAGACCACCTCACCGTCCACGCGCGCGTGGACGGTGAGAACGGCGCCGCGGACCCCGGGCTGCGCACGCGGGGCGCCGCCGTGGAGGCGTACGACACCAGGAGCGGCGCCCCGCGCTGGACGTACACGCGCGAGGGCCGCCGGCCCGCCACGGTCCTCGCCGCCCCGGGCCACGCCTTCGCGCTCTGGAGCGACGGCCTGGTCACCGACACCGCGCGCGCCGACGGCGGCTCCGTGCGCTGGCACCGGGCCGTCCCCGGCGGCGCCGACTGGCTGCGCACCCCGGCCGCGCGCGGCGGCGCCGGTGTCCTGCAGCCGCTCACCCCGGACGCCCGCATGCTGGCCGTCGTCACCCCGCACCGCATCGCCGCCTACCGCACCGCCGACGGCGACCTGCGCTGGGTGCTGCCCGCCCGCCCCGGCTGCGCCTTCGAGCCCGCGCGCTCGGTGCGCCGCGGCGACGCCCTCCTGATCGCCCAGCCGTGCGCGGGCCCGAACACCCCCTGGACCGCCCAGGTCGTGGCGGTGGACGACTACGGAAGAATCGTTCCCGGCCGCACTCCGCTGGGCAACGGCGACGGCGAGCGGCCCTTCCGCGGCGACAGTCGCCCGGAAAACTAGTTGCGGTGGCCCGTTAGACTGGCTGCCATGGCAGCTCCTCTCCTCAGTTGGACGGCATAGCCCCCGCTCCCGAGCACCCAGTCGTCCCTCGCCGTCCACTCTGCTTCTGGAGTAACCCGTGATCACCGCTTCCGGCATCGAGCTGCGCGCCGGCGCCCGCATCCTCATCGAGAACGCCACCTTCCGTATCGCGAAGGGCGACCGCATCGGCCTCGTCGGCCGCAATGGAGCGGGCAAGACCACCCTCACCAAGTGCCTCGCGGGTGAGGGCATCCCCGCAGGCGGCACGATCGCCCGCTCCGGAGAGGTGGGCTACCTCCCGCAGGACCCCCGCACCGGCGACCTCGACGTGCTCGCCCGCGACCGCATCCTCTCCGCGCGCGGCCTCGACGTCCTGATGCGCAAGATGCGGGAGAACGAACAGCGCATCGCGACCGGCACGGGCGCCACGCAGGCCAAGGCCCTGCGTCAGTACGAGCGCCAGGAGACGGAGTTCCTCACCAAGGGCGGGTACGCCGCCGAGGCCGAGGCCGCCACCATCGCCGCCGCGCTCAACCTGCCGGACCGCGTGCTCGGCCAGCCCCTGCACACGCTCTCCGGCGGTCAGCGCCGCCGCATCGAGCTGGCCCGCATCCTCTTCTCGGACGCGGACACGCTCCTGCTCGACGAGCCGACGAACCACCTCGACGCGGACTCGATCGTCTGGCTGCGCGACTACCTCAAGACGTACAGCGGCGGCTTCATCGTGATCTCCCACGATGTCGACCTGGTGGAGACGGTCGTCAACAAGGTCTTCTACCTGGACGCGAACCGCTCCCAGATCGACGTCTACAACATGGGCTGGAAGCTCTACCAGCAGCAGCGCGAGGCCGACGAGAAGCGCCGCAAGCGCGAGCGGCAGAACGCCGAGAAGAAGGCCGCCGCGCTGAACGCGCAGGCCGACAAGATGCGCGCCAAGGCCACCAAGACGGTCGCCGCGCAGAACATGGCCAAGCGCGCCGACAAGCTCCTCGCCGGCCTGGAGGAGGTGCGCCAGTCCGACAAGGTCGCCAAGCTGCGCTTCCCCGAGCCCTCGCCGTGCGGCAAGACGCCGCTCATGGCCGAGGGCCTGTCGAAGTCGTACGGATCCCTGGAGATCTTCACCGACGTCGACCTGGCCATCGACAAGGGCTCGCGCGTCGTCATCCTCGGTCTCAACGGCGCGGGCAAGACCACCCTGCTCCGCCTCCTCGGCGGCGCCGAGAAGCCCGACACCGGGCAGGTCATCGAGGGCCACGGCCTCAAGCTCGGCTACTACGCCCAGGAGCACGAGACCCTCGACCCGGAGCGCACGGTCCTGGAGAACATGCGCTCGGCCGCCCCCGACCTGGACCTGGTCGAGGTGCGCAAGACGCTCGGCTCGTTCCTCTTCTCCGGAGACGACGTCGACAAGCCGGCCGGCGTGCTCTCCGGCGGTGAGAAGACCCGGCTCGCGCTCGCGACCCTGGTCGTCTCCTCGGCCAACGTCCTGCTGCTCGACGAGCCCACCAACAACCTCGACCCGGCCAGCCGCGAGGAGATCCTCGGCGCGCTGCGCACCTACAAGGGCGCGGTCGTCCTCGTCACGCACGACGAGGGCGCGGTCGAGGCTCTCCAGCCGGAGCGGATCATCCTGCTGCCGGACGGTGTCGAGGACCTGTGGGGCCAGGACTACGCCGACCTCGTCGCGCTCGCCTGAGCCGCCGGGACCCGGTGCGGCGGCGCCCGCCGCACCGGCGCCGGGCGTCCACACCGCTTGATCGAACCATTGATCCACTGCGTATGGATCATTCGGCCGATCCGTGATCCCCCATCTGTGTGAGCTGTCCTCGTACCGAGGTGTGGCATACACGGATTTTGCCGGTGGACGGGCATGCGGCCCGCCCCTCCAGCCCGCACCGCGCTGACCTGGCGGTTCGTCCCGCAACCCGTTCGGCCGTACGGAATCCGACGTGCGGAATCGTTAATTCCGCTCGTGGTGGCCGCTCCAGGAGCGGCAAACCTCGTCGTACGGACCTTGCCGAATGGGTGGCCAGGAAGCCCAGGAGGGGTGATCATGAGAAGTCCAGAGCGCACTTCCCATGAGGAGGCACGGGTGGCCGAGACTCTGAAGAAGGGCAGCCGGGTTACCGGCGCCGCGCGCGACAAGCTCGCGGCAGACCTGAAGAAGAAGTACGACGGCGGTGCGAGCATCCGGGCGTTGGCCGAGGAGACCGGCCGTTCGTACGGCTTTGTGCACCGGATGCTCAGCGAGTCCGGCGTCACGCTGCGGGGACGCGGCGGGGCGACGCGTGGCAAGAAGGCCGCCGCCGGCTGACGGCAGGCGGCACGCTGTCCCATGGTCCGATGGTGACCACCCGGTCGGCCGGCTGTTCGGCCGGGTGGTTACTGTGCAGTCACTTACGGGCGCTTCCATGCGTCCGGTCCGACTGCATCCCATCGGAGGCACCCCATGGCTTCGTCCGACAGCGAGCTCGCACCGGTTCTCGACAAGGACGGCGTACGCCTCACCATCGACGAGGCCGTCGCCACGGTGACGCTGACCAATCCGGCCAAGCGCAACGCCCAATCTCCCGCGCTGTGGAGGGCGTTGAGCGAGGCAGGTCGGCTGCTGCCGGGCAGCGTCCGCGTCGTGGTGCTGCGCGGGGAGGGCAAGTCCTTCTCCGCGGGCCTGGACCGGCAGGCGTTCACGCCCGAGGGCTTCGACGGCGAGCCGTCGTTCCTCGACATGGCACGCGGCGAGGACTCCGTTCTCGACGCGACCATCGCCGAGTACCAAGAGGCGTTCACCTGGTGGCGGCGCAGCGACATCGTGTCCATCGCCGCCGTCCAGGGGCATGCCATCGGTGCGGGTTTCCAGCTCGCGCTCGCCTGCGATCTGCGGATCGCGGCGGACGACGTGCAGTTCGCCATGCGCGAGACCAGCCTGGGCCTGGTCCCCGACCTCACCGGCACGCATCCGCTCGTGGGGCTCGTCGGCTATGCCCGCGCCCTGGAGATCTGCGCGACCGGACGGTTCGTGCACGCGGACGAGGCCGAGCGCGTGGGCCTCGCCAACCTCGTCGTGCCCGCGGACCAGCTCGACGCGGCGGCCAAGGACCTCGCCGCCGCGCTCATCGCCGCGCCGCGCGACGCGGTCATCGAGACCAAGGCGCTGCTCCAGGGCGCCGCGGACCGTACGTACGAGGAGCAGCGCGTCGCCGAGCGCGCCGCCCAGGGCCGCCGGCTGCGCGACCTGGCGGGCCTCGGCGACTGACGCGCGCCCGTCAATCCTTCCCGGTCGGCTCCAGGCCCACCCCGGTGATCAGCACGGCCACCGAAGGGTGGTCCGCCAGGGCGGCACCGACCGCCGCACGGACCGCGAGCGCCACGTCCAGGGCGCGGTGCCCGCGGTCCGTCGCGAGCTCCACCCGCACATGGCGGCGCGGCAGCGTGTCCGCGGCCGGCTGCCGCTCGATGTGCACGGCCCGCCCGAGCGCCCCGGTCAGCCGGGCCACCCCCGGCACCGCCAGGGCGGCCCGCGCGGCGCGCGCTTCGTCGTCGTCACCCCCGGGCTGCTGGGCCGCCGCGGGCACCCGGCGCGCCTCGGGGAGGCCGTCCCCGCCGCCGTCGTCCCCGTCGAGCAGCCCCGTCACCCGCAGGTCCACCTCGTCGGCCGCCAGGCCGAGCCGCTCCGCCGCCCCGGTGAGCGCGCCGCGCAGCCGGTCCGCCGCCTCGGGCAGCGGTCCGGCCGTGGCGGCCGCGAACTCCGCGGTGATGCGCAGCGGTCCCGGCGGCAGCGCGCTCGGCGGTGCAGGCACCGCCGCGACCGACGCCTCCTCCGGATCGGCCAGGGCGACGCGCACCGCCCCCAGACGCACGCCCGCGACCGACTGGGCCGCCTGGCGCAACGCGCCGTCCACCGCCGATTCCGTCACCCAAATGCCGTCTCCCGTGCCGCCCAGGGGCAGCACGCGTCCCAGGCCGAGCTGTCGGCGCACCGCCCGGGTCCAACTCTCACCTGTCATGGGTCCAGACTGCCGCATCCCTGGCGCGTTGCCGCGCCATCGCACTTAGTGTGGGCAAAGGAGCAGATCCTCTCGAACGAGAAGATCCCCTGTCGAAAGGGACGGGACCGACGATGACCGACACCGAACAGCGGAAGACGTCTCGGACTCCGGAGAAGGAGTCCCCGGACGAGACCGCGGCGACGTCCACGACCAGGCGGGGCGGCGGTGACCCGGCGACCCGGGGCCGCACCACCATCGCGGACGGCGTCGTCGAGAAGATCGCCGGGCTCGCCGCGCGCGACGTGGCCGGCGTCCACGCGATGGGCGGCGGCCTCGCCCGGACCTTCGGAGCGGTGCGGGACCGGGTCCCCGGCGGTTCGAAGTCCGTGACGCGCGGCGTGAAGGCCGAGGTCGGCGAGGTGCAGACCGCGCTCGACCTGGAGATCGTCGTCGAGTACGGCGTGTCGATCGCGGATGTCGCGCACGACGTGCGGGAGAACGTGATCGCGGCCGTCGAGCGCATGACCGGGCTCGAGGTCGTCGAGGTCAACCTCGCCGTGAGCGACGTGAAACTGCCCGATGAGGACGACGACGAGCCGCAGGGACGCCTGCAGTAGCGGGACGCCTCACAAAGGAGCGCACGATGAGCATGGCCGTGATCGGCATGGTGGCCGGAATGGCACTGGGCTTCGCCGGATACTTCGGCGGATTCGGGGCGTTCCTGCTGGTGGCAGCCCTGGGCGCCATCGGCTTCGTGGCCGGCCGGTTCCTGGAGGGGGACCTCGAACCCGGCGACTTCTTCCGCGCCCGCGGCGACCGGCGGCGGTGAGCGGTGGCGGCACAGGTCGCGCCCGGTGAGCGCGGTGCGACCCGGATCGCCGACCGGGTCGTCGCCAAGATCGCCGCACGGGCGGCGCGCGAGGCCGTCGCGTCGGTGCCCGCCGACGGCGCAGCCCCGCACGCCACGGTGTCCGTGCGGCACGACACCGCCCGCGTCCGCATCAGCCTGGAGCTCGACTACCCCTGCGACATCGGCGGTCAGTGCGGTGCCGTGCGTCGCCATGTCGCCCAGCGGGTAAAGGCGTTGGCGGGAATGGATGTGCCCGAGGTGGCCGTCCAGGTGGAGCGGCTGCACTCGGCGCAGGTACGCGCCGCGGCACAGGGGAGGACACGGTGAGCGAACCCCAAGGGGGCGGCACCCAGCCGCTGCCGGTCATCGAGCAGGCGGAGAGCGAGTTCGGCCAGTCGGCGTCCGCGGCGGCCTACCAGCCGCTGCCCACCCTCTCGGAGAGCGACGAGAAGGCACCCCGCTTCTGGTCGCCCCGCCGGGTGCCCGCGGCCGTCCTCGCGCTGCTGCTCCTCGGCGGCGCGGGACTGCTCCTGTACGACGTCGTGGCCGTGCGCGCCGACCACCCCGCGATGTGGTGGCGGCGCGAACTGGCCCACCAGCTGGGTGAACGGCCCCTGGAGGACACCGCGGTGCTCGCCGGGGCCGCCGTCGCGGCGCTCGCCGGGGTGTGGCTCATCGTGCTCGCCGCGACCCCCGGGCTGCGCGCGCTCCTGCCGATGCGCCGCACCCACTCCGACGTACGCGCCGGGCTGCACCGGGGCGCCGCCGCCATGGTGCTGCGCGACCGGGCCATGGACGTGTCCGGCGTGCAGTCCGTGCGGGTGCGCATGACGCGCTCCAAGGTGGACGTGCGCGCCGTCTCGCACTTCCGTGAACTCGACGACGTACGCGGCGACCTGGACGCGACACTCGCCGACGGCATCCGTGACCTGGGCCTCGCACGGGCGCCCGGTCTCTCCGTGCATGTGGCCCGGCCCGGCCGGAAGGGGTGAGCGCGATGCTGAGCACCGTCAACCGTGTGGTCCTGGCCCTGGCCGGGCTCGTCCTGCTCGTCCTCGGCGGCTCCGTGCTCGCCGTCGGACTCGGGGCGGACCCGCCCTCGTGGTGGATCCACGACGGGCGCCGCGACGTGCTGGTCAGCGCGGCGGACCGGGCCCGCTGGCGCGGCGACGGATGGTTCTGGCCCACGGTCATCGCCGTCCTCGCGGTCCTCGTGCTGCTCGCGCTGTGGTGGCTCTCGGCCCAGCTGCGCAGACACCGCCTCGGCGAGGTCCTGGTGGAGACCGGCGACGGCGAGGGCGCGCTGCTGCGCGGCCGCGCCATGGAGAGCGTCCTGACCGGCGAGGCCGAGACCCTCGACGGCGTCGAGCGCGCCCAGGTCATGCTGACCGGACGGCGCAGCACGCCGCAGGCGCGCGTGGAGCTCGTGCTCGAACCCCACGCCACGCCGTCCGACGCGCTGCACCTGCTCTCCGCGCAGGCCCTCGCGCACGCCCGCGACTCGGCGGGCCTGGCGAGCCTGCCCGCCACGGTCCGGCTGCGCGGCGTCAAACACCGTGCCGAACGCGTGAGTTGAGCCCCGCGGGCCTTCGCGCGGGCGCCGTCAGAAGCCGGCGCGCGCCCCGCCGTCCACCGGCACCATGATGCCCGTGAGGTACGACGCCGCCGGCGAGAGCAGGAACGCGGCGGTGCGGCCGAACTCCTCGGGCGTGCCGTAGCGGCGCAGCGGGATGCCCGACTCGTTGGCGGCGCGGGTGGCCTCCGGGTCGGGGGAGAGGCCGTCCAGCTGGCGCATGCGGTCGGTGGCGATGCGGCCGGGGAGCACCCCGAGGACGCGGATGCCGCGCGGGCCCAGCTCGTCCGCGAGGGACTTGGCGAACCCGGCGAGCCCGGGGCGCAGGCCGTTCGAGATCGTCAGGCCCGCGATCGGCTCGTACACCGAACCGGAGAGCACGAAGGCGATGACGCCGCCCTCGCCGAGCTCGGCGGCCGCGCCGCGGGCGAGCCGCACGGCGCCGAGGAAGACCGACTCGAAGGCCGCCTGCCACTGCTCGTCGGTGTTGTCCGCGACGAAGCCCGGCGCGGGTCCGCCGACGCTCACCAGGACGCCGTCGAAGCCGCCGAAGTGCTCGCGCGCCGCGGCGACCAGCCGCTCGGCGGCGGCCGGGTCGGCGTTGTCGGCGGCGACGCCCACCGCGTTCGGGCCCAGTTCGGCGGCGGCCTCCGCGGCGGTCTTCTCGTCGCGGCCGGTGAGGACGACCTTCGCGCCGTCGGCGACCAGCTCACGCGCGGTGGCGTTGCCGAGGCCGCGGGTGGCGCCGGTGACTACGTAGACACGGTCTTTCAGTCCAAGATCCATGGCTCCTATCCTCCCGCGTCCCCGCCGAAGAGCGCGAGGGCGGTACTCACCAGTCCGATATGGCTGAATGCCTGCGGAAAGTTCCCCAGCTGCCGGCCGGCCACGGGGTCGTACTCCTCCGCGAGCAGCCCCACGTCGTTGCGGAGTGCGAGCAGCCGCTCGAACAGCTCGCGCGCCTCCTTCGTGCGCCCCGCCAGGTGCAGGGCGTCCGCCAGCCAGAACGAGCAGACGACGAAGGCGCCCTCCCCGCCGGGCAGCCCGTCGTCGGCCGCCTCCTCCGTGCTGTAGCGGCGCAGCAGGCCGTCGTGGCCCAGTTCGGCGCGGACCGCCTCGATCGTGCCGATGACGCGCGGGTCGTCCGGCGGCAGGAAGCCGAGGCGCGGGATGAGCAGCAGCGACGCGTCCAGTCCGGCGGAGCCGTAGGACTGCGTGAAGGTGTTGCGCTCCGCGTCGTAGCCGCGCTCGCACACCTCGCGGTGGACCTCGTCGCGCAGCTTGCGCCAGCGGTCGGCGTCGCCGCGCAGCCGCGGGTCCGCCTCCAGGGAACGCACCGTGCGGTCCGCGGCGACCCAGACCATGACCTTCGAGTACACGAAGTGGCGGCGCGGGCCCCGCACCTCCCACAGGCCCTGGTCCGGCTCCCGCCACTTCTCGCGCAGGAACTCCAGCAGGCACAGCTGGAGGTTCCAGCCGTGCGGGCGGGTCGCCAGGCCCGAACGGTGCGCCAGGGCGAGGGAGTCGACGACCTCGCCGTACACGTCGAGCTGGAGCTGTTTCTCGGCCGCGTTGCCGATGCGGACCGGGGCCGAGTCCGCGTGGCCGGACAGCCAGGGCAGCTCGTGCTCGGGAAGGCGCCGCTCCCCGGAGAGGCCGTACACGATCTGCAGGTCGGCCGGGTCGCCCGCGACCGCGCGCAGCAGCCAGTCCCGCCAGGCCTGCGCCTCCTCCAGATAGCCGGCCGTGATCAGCGCCCGCAGGGTGAGGGTGGCGTCGCGCAGCCAGCAGTAGCGGTAGTCCCAGTTGCGTACGCCGCCGATCTCCTCCGGCAGGGAGGTGGTGGGGGCGGCCACGATGCCGCCGGTGGGTGCGTAGGTCAGGGCCTTGAGGGTGATGAGGGAGCGGACGACGGCGTCGCGGTGCGTGCCGTCGTAGTGGCAGCGGGCCACCCAGGCGCGCCAGTCCTCCAGGCTGGCGCGCAGCGCTTCGTGGGGGTCGACGAGGGGCGGGCGCGGCTCGTGCGAGGGATGCCAGGTGAGGACGAACGCGACCTTCTCGCCCTCCTTGACGGTGAACTCGGAGTGGGTGGCGAAGGCGTGGCCCCAGGTGCGCACGGACGGCTCGCTGCGCAGCCACACGGAGTCGGGGCCCGCGACCGCGACGCGGTGGCCGTCCTCGTTGCGCACCCACGGCACGACCGAGCCGTAGTCGAAGCGGATCCGGAGCGTGCCGCGGACGGTGACGGAGCCCTTGAGGCCCTCGACGACGCGGACGACGTCGGGGGCGTGGTCGCGCTGCGGCATGAAGTCGGTGACGCGGACGGAGCCGTCCTCGGTGTCCCACTCGGTGTCCAGGACGAGGGAGTCGGCGCGGTAGGCACGGCGGGTGCAGGGGCCCGCGCCCTTGGGGGCGATGCGCCAGTGGCCGTTCTCCTCGTCGCCGAGCAGCGCGGCGAAGCAGGCGGCGGAGTCGAACCGGGGCAGACAGAGCCAGTCCATGGAGCCGTGCCTGTCGACCAGGGCGGCGGTCTGGTGGTCGCCGATGAGGGCGTGATCTTCGATGGGGTGGGGCACGGTGGACGGCTTCCCGGCGAGGGCCCGTGTCAATCGGCCCGGCAGTGACGGGTGGGACCGCGCCTCAGACCGCCACGGGCTCCGACTCCTTGGCGGCGGCCTCCTCGGCCGCGCGGTCGCGGACCTCCCTGCGGACCAGGACGACCCAGCCGATGGGGACGCCCGCGGCGAACAGCCACCACTGGACCGCGTACGCCATGTGCGCGCCGATGCCGCTGTGGTCGGGCTCGCCGATCAGCTGGGGCGAGCCGTCGCGCGCCTCGGGCGACGTCAGCTCGATGTAGCCGCCGAGGACCTGCTTGCCGAGGGCGTCGGCCTGCTGGCCGCTGCTGATCAGCATGATCTGACGGTCCGGCAGACCGCGGACGTCCTTGATGCCGCTGGCCGCGGACGTCTCGTCGGCCATCAGGCGGCCGGTGACGGTGATCTCGCCCTTCGCGGGTGCGGGGATCTTCGGGAAGGCCGTCTGCGGGCCGTCGGCGGGGATCCAGCCGCGGTTGACGAGCAGGACCTTGCCGTCGTCCAGGACGAAGGGGGTCAGGACGTGGAAGCCGACCTCGTCGTCGGAGTTGGTGCGGCGCCGCACGACGACCTCGTGCGTCGGGTCGTACGTCCCCTTGGCGCTCACCCGGCGGTAGAGATCCTTGTCGGGCACCTCGTGGCCGGGCGAGGTGAGCTTCTCGGCCGGGACCGGGGCGGCGGCCAGCGCGTCGGAGATCCGCTGGTTCTGCGCGACGCGGTGCTCGTGGCGGTGCAGCTGCCAGAAACCCAGCTCGACCATCACGGGGATGAGCACGAGGCCGATGAGGGTGAGGATCACCCACTGCCGAGTCAACAGGAAGCGGTACACCCCACGACCGTACAACCAGGGCCGTGGGGCGTTTGAGGGTGGGGTCGGGGTGAGCCGGTCAGACCTTGTCGACGATGCCCACCCGACCCTCCGCCCGTGAACAGTGGGCGCCGCAGTACCAGTGGCCCTCCACCTCGACGCCCTGCCCGATGATGCGGCACCGGCAGTGCTCGCAGATCGGCGCCATGCGGTGGATGGCGCAGGAGAAGCAGTCGAAGACGTGCACCGCGCCCTGCGCGTGCACCTCGAAGGACATGCCGTAGTCGTTTCCGCAGACCTCGCAACGTGCCATGCGCCACAGGGTGGGCGCCACGGCGGTGCGGTGCGAGCGGGCGGCGGGCGAGTCGTGCGGCAATCACCCGTCTGACGGCGGGGTCTCCCCGGCGGGTGCCACGTCCTGCAACAGCTGGCCGAAGGCCGCCTCGTCGATGACCGGGGTGCCGAACGACCGCGCCTTCGTCGTCTTGGAGGTGCCCGAGTCCGGGTCGTTGGTGACGAGGAGGCTGGTGAGGCGGGACACACTCGTCGCGATGTGCAGCCCGGCGTCGATGGCGCGGTCCTCCAGGAGCTCGCGCTCCACGGAGGTGTCCCCGGAGAACGCCACCCGCATGCCCTGCTTGAGCGGTTTGCCCGCTTCGTAGCGCCCCGGGTTCGGATACGGGCACGCCGGGCGCTTGCGCGAGGGGCGCCAACTGCCGGGCCGGTACGAGGACGCCGGCGACGGGCCCGTCGGCTGGCGGACGATGCGTGGCGCGCCGTCGGTCCACTCGGTGAGGGGGCGGCACTCCAGCAGCGGCAGGCGGACGTTGCCGCCGGCCGCCGCGTGCAGGCTGGGGCGGAACGCCTCGGCGAGCACGCGCGCGTCGTCCAGGGCGTTGTGCGCGTGGCGCTGCTCGACGCCGAAGTGCGCGGCCAGGGACTCCAGCTTGTGGTTGGGCAGCGGAAGGGCGAGCTCCTTGGAGAGCGCGATGGTGCACAGGCGCTGGCGCACGGGCGCGGTGCGCTCCGCGCGTGCGTACTCCCTCGCGATCATCGACCAGTCGAAGACGGCGTTGTGCGCGACGAGGACGCGGCCGTCGAGGCGGCTGGAGAACTCCTCGGCGACGTCCTTGAAGAGCGGCGCGTCCGCGAGCATGTCGCTGGTGAGGCCGTGGATCCAGACCGGGCCGGGATCGCGCTGGGGGTTGACCAGCGTGTACCAGTGGTCCTCGATCTCGCCCCGGGCGTCCACGCGGTAGACGGCGGCCGACACTATGCGGTCGTCGCGGGCCAGGCCGGTGGTCTCCACGTCGACGACCGCGTACCCCGTTGGGTACGCGGCCGGCCAGGGGGCTGCGGACGCTGCGGTCGTGCGGTCTTCGAGCATGGTCCATGAGGATACGGGCCGCCACCGACAGTCAGCGCCCCCGGGCCGCGCCGACGGCCGGTTCCCGCGCCGCGCGGCGTCGTCCGCCCGGTCCACGGCGCGTCAGTTCCCGGATCGCAGCAGCCCCCTCACCAGCGCCCCGACGGAGTGGGCGAACAGGGCCTCCGGGTCGTGGGGCCCGGCCAGCGCGCGGGCGAGCGCCGGGTCCTCCTCCGCGGTCTCCGCCGTCCACAGCTCCTCCTCGTCCGGGTGCTGCGCGGGCGCGCGCTCGCGGTAGCGCTCGACCAGGACGTGGCCGACGACGTGGGCCTGGACGGCCCGCACGGCCTCGGCCGCGCGGGCGCCGCGCAGCCCGGCCGCGTGCACCTCGTGGACCAGGGTGCGCTGCGCGGGCAGGAACATCCGCTCGGTCAGGCCGCGTTCGTGGACCATCGCGATGAGGTGCGGGTGGTCGCGCAGCCGGCGGCGCAGGGCGCGGGCCACGGAGACGACGCGCCGCTCGGGTGTGGCGCCGGTGGCGCGGATCTCGCCGAGGTCGTCGAGGGTGCGCTCGACCAGGGCGTCCAGAAGGGACTCGCGGTTGCCGACGTGCCAGTAGATCGAGGTGACGGCGGTGCCGAGCTCCGCGGCGAGGCCCCGCATCGTCAGGGCCTGCGGACCGTGCCGCTTGACGAGGTTCGCGGCGGTGTCGAGGACCTGTTCCCGGTCCAGATGCGTGCGCGTCTCTTTACCCTTCACGACTGCTGTTGTAACTGTGTTACAGAACCCCCCGCAAGTCCCGGTCGCGGAAACGAGTCCGCGCTGACGAAGGGTGGTACGACATGGCACGCGTACGTTACGGGGCCCGCACCGAGGCGGAGATCGCCGCCTCGCGCACCGCGAGCGCCAAGCTCCCCGACATCTGGTCCACGGGCGTCGTGGCCGTCTGGGAGACCGATCCGGACGCGGTCGCGGCGGTCCTGCCGCCGCCGCTGAAGCCGACCGAGCGGCCCCTGGTGCGGGCGAACATCAGCAAGGTGGACCTGCCCGGCTATCCGCTGGGGGCCGGCTCGGTGTCCGTCGCCGCCGAGCACGGGGGAGTGGCGGGCTGGTATCCGCTGGTGATGCCGATGACCCATGAGCGGGCACTGATCGGCGGGCGCGAGGTCTTCGGGGAGCCCAAGAAGCTCGGCGAGGTCGAGGTCGAGCGCGACGGCCTGGTCGTGCGGGCCTCGCTCGCCCGGCACGGCATCGCGTTCGTGGAGGTGCGCGGCGCGGTCAGCGGGACGCTGCCGCTGCCCGAGCCCACGCAGAAGACCGACTTCTACTTCAAGTTCCTGCCCGCGGTGGACGGTTCGGGCTTCGACGGGGACCCGGTGCTCGTGCACTGCGTACGCAACGAGAAGCTGCGCAAGCTGGAGGCCGTCACCGGCGACGTCGTGCTGCGCGAGTCGATGTACGACCCGGTGGCCGACCTCCCGGTGCGCGCCCTCGTCGAGATCACCATCGGCGAGAAGACCACCGACCAGCAGGGCCGCGTCGTCGAGCGCGTCAGCGCGCAGGCGCTGCTGCCCTACGTCCACCAGCGCTACGACGACCCCGCGCAGATCCTCGACGGGCCGCCCGAGGGGAGCGTCTGAGATGGAGCTGAGCCGAGGACGGGTCGCCGTCGTCACGGGCGCGGCGAGCGGCATCGGGCTCGCCATGGCGCGGCGCTTCGCGGCGGGCGGCCTGAAGGTGGTCCTCGCCGACGTGGAGGAGGGCGCCCTGGAGAAGGCGGCCGCCTCGCTGCGCGAGGACGGGGCGACGGTGCACGCGCGCGTGGTCGACGTCGGCTCGCGCGAGCAGGTCTTCGCCCTCGCCGACGACGCGTACGAGAAGTTCGGCGCCGTCCACGTGCTGTGCAACAACGCGGGCGTCGGCTCGGGCGCCGAGGGCCGCATGTGGGAGCACGAGCCGAACGACTGGAAGTGGGCCTTCGAGGTCAACGTCTGGGGCGTCTTCCACGGCATCCAGGCCTTCGTGCCCCGGATGATCGCGGGCGGCGAGCCGGGCCACGTCGTCAACACCTCCTCCTCGGACGGCGGCATCGCGCCGCTGCCGACCGCCTCCGTGTACGCGGTCACCAAGGCGGCCGTGGTGACGATGACCGAGTCCCTGTACGCCCATCTGAAGGCCGAGCACGCGCGCGTGGGCGCCTCCGTGCTCTTCCCCGGACCCCACATGCTGCGCACCGGACTGTGGGAGTCGCACCGCAACCGCCCCGACCGCTACGCCAAGACCCGCCCCCGCAGGACCCCTTACCGCAGCCTCGACCAGTGGGAGGCCGCGATGCGGGAGTCGGGCCAGGAGGTGGAGTTCACGCCGGTCGAGCAGGTCGCGGACTTCGTGGCCGAGGGCATCGCGGCCGGCCGGTTCTGGCTGCTGCCCGCGAGCGAGCACAGCGACCGGCAGATCGAGGCGAGGTCGCGGTCGATGCTCGACCGCGCCGACCCCGCGTACTTGGAACGCTTCATCCTGGACTGACGGCTCGTCCGGGACCGACTGAGGGACGTGTGATGACGGCTCAGCAGAACGACCCGTACCTGATCATCTCCTCCGACTGCCACGCCGGACTCCCCACCGAGGAGTACCGGCCCTATCTCGACAGCCGCTTCCACCGGGACTTCGACCAGTTCCTCGGCGAGCGCGACGCCCGCCGGGAGGAGGCGACGCGGCTCGGCATCCGCAACGACGCGTTCGCCGCCAAGTGGTTCCAGGACAACGAGGAGGGCCTGCGCGGCGGCTGGGACACCGCGCAGCGCCTCAAGGAACTGGACGGCGACGGGGTGGCCGCCGAGGTCGTCTTCCCCGACGCGGACGCCGTGGACAGCCGGACGGCGGCGCCGTTCGGGGTGGGCCTCGGCCTCTCCGGCGACCAGGACCCCGGCCTCGGCATGGCGGGCGCGCAGGCGCACAACCGCTGGCTCGCCGAGTTCGTGTCCGAGCACCCCGAACGGCACTGCGGCGTCGCGCTGCTGCCCGTCACCGGCGAGGTGGACCGCGTCGTCGCCGAGGTGCACCGCGCCAAGGAGTCGGGGCTCGGCGCGCTGATGATCCCGTCCATGTGGGTCGACAAGGCGCCCTACCACGACCGGCGTTACGACCCCGTGTGGGCCGCGGCGGCCGAGTGCGCGATGCCGCTGGTCACGCACTCCGGGGCGGCGCCCCGCCACGAGTACGGCGACCACCTCGGGATCTACGTCTCCGAAGTGACCTGGTGGCCCGCGCGGCCGCTGTGGTTCCTGCTCTGGTCCGGGGTCTTCGAGCGCCACCCCGGCCTCAGGTTCGGTGTCGCGGAGTCCGGTTGCTGGTGGCTGCCGAACCTCCTGTGGTTCATGGACCGCCTCTACCTGGGCGCGCACGGCGGCAAGAAGCTCTCCCCGTTCGCGGAGCTGAAGCGCGCCCCGCACGAGTACCTCGACCGGCAGGTCTTCGTCTGCGCCACCAACACCAAGCGCCGCGAGCTCGCCCAGCGCTACGAGATCGGCGTCGACAACATCCTGTGGGGCAGCGACTTCCCGCACCCCGAGGGCACCTGGCCCGACACGCGCGCGTGGCTGCGGAAGACCTTCCACGACATCCCGGTGACGGAGACCCGGCGCATGCTGGGCCTGGCCGCCGCCGAGGTGTTCGGCTTCGACACCGACAAGCTGGCGCCGCTGGCGCGCCGCATCGGTCCCACCCCCGCCGACCTCGGCCAGGACGCGAGCGACACCGGCCAGGCGGCGGTCGAGGCGTCCTGGGCGCGCTCGCGCGAGGTGGGCCGCCACTGGCTGACCGACCACGACTTCCCGGTACTGGGGGCGGACGCATGAGCGCGCAGGACACCACCGAGGACCGCTACACCGTCATCTCGGCCGACTGCCACGCGGGGGCCGACCTCCTGGACTACCGGGACTACCTGGAGTCCCGCCACCACGACGCGTTCGACGCGTGGGCGGCCACGTACGTCAATCCGTACGAGGACCTGCTCGCGGACACCGCCGACCGCAACTGGAACTCCGACCGCCGCATCGCCGAGCTCGAAGAGGACGGCATCGTCGCCGAGGTCGTCTTCCCGAACACCATCCCGCCGTTCTTCCCCTCGGCCTCCCTGATGGCACCGGCCCCCACCCGCGAGGAGTTCGAGCAGCGCTGGGCCGGGCTGCGCGCCCACAACCGCTGGCTCGCGGACTTCTGCGCGGCGGCCCCGGGGCGCAGGGCGGGCGTCTTCCAGATCCTCCTGAACGACGTCGAGCAGGCCGTCCAGGAGATCCGCTGGGCGGCGAAGGCAGGCCTGACCGGCGGCCTCATGCTGCCCGGCACCCCGCCGGGCTCGGGCCTGCCGGAGCTCTACTCGGCGGCGTACGACCCGATCTGGTCGGCCTGCGCCGAGCTGGGCGTGCCGGTCAACCACCACGCGGGCTCGGCCTCGCCGCCGCTGGGCGAGGAGCCGGCCGCGCGCGCGGTGTTCATGGTCGAGACGACGTGGTTCTCGCACCGGGCGCTGTGGCACCTCGTCTTCGGCGGGGCCTTCCGCCGCCACCCGGAGCTGAAGCTGGTCCTCACCGAGCAGGGCTCGGGGTGGATCCCCGGGGTGCTCGGCATGCTGGACTACTACCACGGGCGGCTGGTCGCGGCGGCGTCGAAGAAGGACGCGGCGGGAACGGCCGAGTCGAAGTTCGGCGCCGGGCTCGCCGAGTCGATGGGCAAGGGCCCCTCCGAGGTGTGGCGGGACAACTGCTTCGTGGGCGCGAGCTTCATGCGCCCCCACGAGGCGGCCCTGCGCGACCGCATCGGCCTCGACAAGATCATGTGGGGCAGCGACTACCCGCACGACGAGGGCACCCACCCCTTCTCGCGCGAGGGCCTGCGCATCGCCTACGCCGGGCTGCCCAGGGACGAGATCGCGGCGATGGTCGGCGGCAACGCGGCCCGCGTCTACGGCTTCGACCTGGAGCGGCTCGGGCGGATCGCCGCGCGCGTGGGACCCACGGTCCAGGAACTGGACGAACCCCTCGAGGAGACGCCCGCCGGCGCGACCAGCCCGGTGTTCGCCCCGGGAGGGTCGGTCCGGGTCTGGTGAGCCCCGTGGTGCGATGCTCCCTGGATGACGGAAGCAACGCACGACGAAGCGCACGGCGGTGCCCTCGGCACCCGGCTCAACTGGCTGCGGGCCGCCGTGCTGGGGGCGAACGACGGCATCGTGTCCACCGCGGGACTCGTCGTCGGCGTCGCGGGCGCCACCGGCGACCGCAGCACTCTGCTGACGGCGGGTCTCGCGGGGCTCCTCGCCGGGTCCATGTCCATGGCCGCGGGCGAATACGTCTCCGTGTCCACGCAGCGCGACTCGGAGAAGGCCGCCCTGGCCGTGGAGAAGCGCGAGCTGCGCGAGCAGCCCGAGGCGGAACTGGCCGAGCTGACCGACCTCCTCGAAGAGCGCGGGCTCAGCCGCGAGGTGGCCCGCGAGGCCGCCGAGCAGCTCACCGAGCGGGACGCGCTGCGCGCCCACGCGCGCGTGGAGCTCGG